>NZ_JBDUUH010000003.1:0-487825 GCF_039939195.1 Foliimonas ilicis
TCGAAGATGTCGATGGTCATCGGGTCCGGCGGTGTGCGGATCTTCATGCCAGCAAGATCGCCAGGAACCACAATCGGCTTCTTCGAGTTCGACGTCTCGCGAATGCCGTTGTTCCACCAGGAAAGGACGATGAGGCCCTGTGCTTCCGCTGCGACGGCGATCTTGTCGCCAGCCGGACCGTCCATAACGGCTTCAGCCTGCTTTAGATCCTGAAAGAGGAACGGAAGCCCGAGCAGACTGATTTCCGGGACCACCGAAGATGTGGTGCCCTGCGAATTCGCAGAGAAAGCGATGGTGCCGAGCCGCATGTTGGTGATGGTTTCGGCATCGTCGCCAAACTGCGCGCTGCCGCCGACATCGACCTTGAGGCGGCCATCGGATTTCTGTGCGACAAGCTCCGCGAATTTCAGCGATGCCACGTCTTTGGGGTTTCCGGTAGCCGCATTATGCGAAAGCTGAAAGGTCTGTGCACTGACCGGACTGGCGCAAAGCGACAACAGCGCGGCAGCGGCCAGCAAATGACGAAATTTCATTGGGTTCCTCCCTGAGAGCGTAAATTCAATTCCGGTTTACGGGAAATCGTCTGCTGCTGTGCCAAACCGGATCGATTGTCCGGTGTTTTTCGAGATGGCGATAAATGGCCGATCCCAAAGCGATGCACTGCATGCAGGTGAGCGTCCTCCCCGACCTCCTCGATTTGACCCTCGCTGATCTGGGTCGGGGCGTCATCTAAGTTTTACTTAACAACTCGTTCGATTTTCTTAATTGCCGTCAGCCTACGACCAAGTCCAGTAGTTGCGGTGTTGGCATTTTGTGTCGATACCGGAAGGGAGGAGCCATGACCATTCAGAGTCAGGCAGTTCATCTGTCAAACACGAGTCTTTTACGCCGAGCCTGGGAAATCCGGCGCAAGGCGGTACGAATGGGCGAGGTGCAGGGGCAGGGCTATGTGGGCCAGGCGCTCGGCATCGCCGATGTCCTTGCCGTGTCTTATTTCCATGCGCTTGGATATCGACCGGAAGAACCGGAATGGGAAGGTCGCGACCGCTTCCTGCTGTCGATCGGCCATTACGCCATCGCGCTCTACTCCGCTTTGATCGAGGCGGGCATCCTGCCGGAACAGGAGCTCGAAACCTATGGTACGGACGATAGCCGTCTGCCGATGTCCGGCATGGCAGCTTATACGCCGGGCATGGAGATCACCGGCGGCTCGCTCGGTCAGGGTCTCGGCATCGGCGTCGGCATGGCGCTCGGCCTCAAAGCCAAGCAGAACCCGGCATTCGTCTACAATCTGATGTCTGACGGCGAACTTGGCGAGGGGTCGACGTGGGAAGCGGCGATGTCGGCGGCCCACCACAAGCTCGACAATCTGATCTGTATCGTTGATTTCAACGACCAGCAGGCGGACGGAAAATCGACCGAAATGCTTTGCTCCGAGCCGCTCGGCGACAAGTGGGCGTCCTTCGGATGGCACACCCAGCGCGTCGATGGCAACGACATTTCCGCGCTCGTCGCCGCGTTCGATGCGGCCCGCAATCTCGCCGAACCCAAGCCGCGCGTCATTATCTGCGACACAGTCATGTGCAAGGGCGTGCCCTTCCTTGAAGAGCGCGAGATCACGCATTTCGTGCGGGTTGAGGCCGATGAATGGCAGAAGGCACTCGCCGTGCTCGACGCAAACCGGCCAGAATGAGGGAGGAACAGAGATGAGCGTCAAGCGCAATTACGATCCGCACCGCAAGTGGGAACCGCGCACGCCGCCAAAACCGGGCGAAGGCGGACGCACCTCGGCGATGATCGCCTCGCTGGCCGCGGAAGGCTATGAGACAGTTTCCGCGCCGTTCGGTCATGCGTTGGTGGCGGAGGCCAAGAAGAACGACCGCATCGTCGGCCTCACTGCCGACCTCGCGAAATACACGGATTTGCATATTTTCGCAGAAGCGTTTCCGGAGCGCTTCTACCAGATGGGCATGGCGGAGCAGGTCATGATCTCTGCGGCTGCCGGCATGGCGCGTGAAGGCTTCATTCCCTTTGCGACCACCTATGCCGTCTTCGCCTCGCGCCGCGCCTATGACTTTATCGCCATGGCGATCGCGGAAGAGTATCTGCCGGTCAAAATCGTCTGCGCGCTTCCCGGCCTGAGCACCGGTTATGGCCCGAGCCATCAGGCGACGGAGGATCTTGCGATCTTCCGCGGCCTGCCGAACATGACAATCGTCGATCCGTGCGACGCGATCGACGTGATGGAGGCCGTGCCTGCCATTACGGCTCATGACGGTCCGGTTTACATGCGCCTGCCGCGCGGCAAAGTGGCGTCCGTCATCCGTAAGCATTGCCCGGACTACAAGTTCGAGCTTGGCAAAGCCAAGCTGGTGCGCGAAGGCACGGATGCGCTCGTCATTGCCTCGGGTTTCATGACCATGCGTGCGCTCGACGCCGCGGTCGAGCTGGAAGCGCAGGGCATTTCGGTCGCAGTGCTTCATTGCCCGACGATCAAGCCGCTCGATACGGAAACGATTCTCGCAGAAGCGGGCAAGGGCGGACGCCTCGTCGTTACCGCCGAAAACCACACCAAGGTTGGTGGCCTCGGCGAAGCCGTCGCGTCCACCTTGCTGACAAATGGTGTGACGCCTTCCTTCCGGATGATAGGTCTTCCGGATCAGTTCCTCGACGCCGGTGCTCTGCCGTCGCTGCATGACCGCTACGGCATTTCGACGACCGCCATCATAAATCAGGTTCGCGGCTGGCTCTGAAAGCCGGTTCCAGCAGACAAACGACCCGCGACACGCTTCCGGGTTTGAAAATCAAGGGAGAATATTTATGGCTACAGCTCTTCTTCAGGGCAAGTTCGCAGTCGTCACTGGCGCCGCTTCCAAGCGCGGTCTCGGCAAGGCAACGGCGAAGCTTTTTGCCGAGCACGGTGCAACCGTGGCGATTCTCGATCTCGACGAGTCAGCCGCCAAGGAGGCAGCCGCAGATCTCGGTGCGCAGCATATCGGTCTTGCCTGCAACGTCACCGACCTCGAAGGTGTGCAGAAGGCGGTGGATGCCTTGATCGCGCAATGGGGTCAGATCGACATCCTGGTCAACAATGCGGGGATCACACAGCCGCTGAAGATCATGGACATCGCTCCGAAGAACTACGAAGCGGTGCTCGACGTGAACCTGCGCGGCACGCTTTATTGCAGTCAGGCCGTCATTCCGCATATGCGCTCGCGCAAGCAGGGCAAAATCGTCAACCTCTCGTCGGTTTCGGCTCAAAGAGGCGGCGGCATTTTTGGCGGACCGCATTATTCCGCGGCCAAGGCTGGCGTGCTCGGACTGACCAAGGCGATGGCGCGCGAATTGGCACCGGACAATGTGCGCGTCAATGCGATCTGCCCCGGCTTCATCGCGACCGACATCACGGCCGGGCTGCTGACGCCTGAAAAACTCGCGGAAATCAATGCGGGAATCCCGATGGGCCGTCCCGGTACTGCCGATGATGTGGCCGGGTGCGCGCTGTTTCTTGCCTCCGACCTGTCGGCCTATGTGACCGGTTCCGAAGTGGATGTGAATGGCGGTTCTCTGATCCACTAATGCGAAATGGCTCCATCCCCCTGTGGGGTGGAGCCTGAACTGGGGAGGAGCACATGAAAATCGGATTGGGAAGCTATGCCTTCCGCTGGTCGATCGGCATCAAGGATTTGCAGCCTGCACAGCCGATGACGGCTATGGAGGTTCTGGAGGCAGCTCATGCTCATGGCTTGAAGCTTGTCCAATATGCCGACAATCTTCCGCTAGACCGATTGAGCCCGGACGAGCATATCGCGCTGAAGCAGCGTGCCGACAGCTACGGCATGGCGCTTGAACTCGGCACGCAGTCTTTCGATGCGGATGAGCTTGCGCGCTACATCCCGATTGGAGAGCGGATTGGCGCCAAAATCCTGCGTGTCGCGCTCGATGCGGAGGATGCGGTGATCCCGGTATCCGAACTTGCTGCGCAAATTCGCGAGCTTCTGCCTGATGGAAAAAGGGCTGGGCTGCGCTTCGCTATCGAGAACCATTTCAACTACCCATCGCCTCGCATGGTGGAGTTGCTCGACGCAGTGGACGATGAGGCGCTTGGGGTCTGTCTCGATGTGGCAAATTCCATATGCGCCGGTGAATGGCCGATGACTACGGTGCGCATGCTGGCTCCTTATACGATCAATTTGCACCTCAAGGATTACCAGATCACGCCCGATCCTTATGGTGTCGGGTTCCGAATTCACGGCACGCCGTTGGGCGAGGGAAGAGCAGAGATCGAAGAAATCCTCGCCTGCCTCTCGCATTGCCCCGACGATATGAGCGTCATTCTGGAGCATTGGTTACCTCAGTCGGATGACATCGAGGCAAGCTGCCGGATGGAACACGAATGGTTGAGCCGCACCGTCGCGGCAGCGAAACGGCTGGTTCCCAACGCCGCTGTGTGAGGCGTTTCCGCCGCAACCTTCTTCCACAACAAAAGTCGTTCGCAGCAATGCTGCCCATGAAGATTGGACGAGGCCATGACCGCCAGAACCAAGAAACTCATCAACGCGCCCGAAAATATCATTCCCGAGTTCATCGAAGGGTTCGTTGCGGCCTATTCTGACATTCTGACCGTTGAAGGACCGACCGGCCGCGCCGTGGTTGCGCGTCACGGGCCGCGTGACGGAAAGGTCGGTGTCGTCATAGGCGGCGGTTCAGGTCATGAGCCAGCTTTTGCCGGTTATGTCGGACGCGGGCTTGCCGATGCGGCTGCGGTCGGAAACATATTCGCGTCTCCTTCTCCTGAGCAGATCCTTGATGCGGGACGTGCCGCCGATGGCGGTGCCGGCGTCGTTTTCCTATATGGGAACTACACGGGCGATGTCCTGAACTTCACCATGGCTGCCGAGGAGCTTGAGGCAGAGGGCACGTCTGTTCTGAGTGTTGCTGTGACTGATGATATCGCGTCGGCGCCGTTCGAGCGCTGCGGGGAGCGCCGTGGCGTTGCCGGTGATTTTTTCGTCTTCAAATGCGCCGGGGCCGCGGCCGATCTTGGCGAGCCGCTGGAACGCGTCGAGGCGTTGGCGCGCCTGGCAAACGACAATTGCCGTTCGATGGGTGTCGCACTGGGCGCATGTTCGCTGCCGCAGACGGGTACACCGAATTTCGAAATCGGCGCCGAAGACATGGAAATCGGCATGGGTCTTCACGGTGAGCCCGGTATGCGCCGCGAGAAGCTGGCGAAAGCTGACACCGTTACCGATATGCTTATGGATCCGATCCTGAATGAATTGGCATTAGTCCGCGGCGATCGTGTTGCGGTGCTGGTCAACGGTCTTGGTGCGACAACGCAGCTCGAACTGTTCCTGGTGTTTCGAAGAGTTCAGCAAATCCTCGACGAGCGCGGCATCCCCATTCACGCAAACTGGGTCGGTGAATATGCAACGTCTCTAGAGATGGCTGGCGCGTCGGTGACGGTGCTGAAGCTGGACGATACTTTGACGGCGTTGCTCGATCATCCCTGCAGCACACCGGCGCTGACCGTTGGTGCGCCGTCCGCGCCGCTCGCGGATGCGCGCCGCAGTCCCCGGCAGGTTCGCGCGGTCAAGGAATCTGTGACGGTGGATAGGGCGTCACTGGACTCGACGGGCCGGGTCACGCCGGACATCTTCGTTTCGATGATGAGGGCGACCGCCTTTGCAATCCACACCGAAAAGGATTGGCTTTCGCAGCTCGACGGTGTGATCGGTGACGGCGACCATGGCGTCACCATGGACATCGGCTGGACGGCGGTGGGACCTGTTCTGAACGCACGTCCGGACGATGAATTGATCGCGCAGACCTGTGAGAATATCGCACAGGCTTTCCTCACTGCCGTTGGCGCTTCGTCTGGTCCGCTCTACGCCGGAGCTTTCCGCGGTGCGGCAGCTTTTGTCGCAGACCGCCTCAATCTTGACGGTGCTGCACTGGCGGCATGGGTAAAAGGCATAAACGACGGCATTGTTGCGCGCGGTGGTGCGCAGCCGGGCGACAAGACGATGATAGATGCCTGGATGCCTGCCGCAGAGGCAGCGGTCAAAGCTGCGGAAGATGGCGGCGATGAACTTGCGGTACTTAATGCGGCGCGCGATGCGGCGAAGGCCGGGATGGAACACACCGCCCGGATAGAGAGCAGGCGAGGGCGCTCGGCCAAACTCGGTCTGCGTTCGATAGGGCACATCGATCCCGGAGCCGCATCGGCCTATGTGACACTTCGCGCGATGGCTGCGAGTCTGCACGATGAACTTGAGAGACCTGAAACGCACTAGGTCAGTGCTTCATCCCGGTTCTTGTGTGAGGACGGCATCTTTCCACCGTTCGCCTATTCGTGTCGTGCAATCGAACACATAATATGAATTTTGACGAATATTCGGTTTCAACATATCAATTCGATGATTAGGGTATCTCCGGTGAGTTGGAGGTATCAACGATATGAGCGAGCCCGTCGCGATACGAAAAACGTTTTCCATGCGTGTCGCAGATGAATTGCGCACGCGCATAGAGGCAGGCGAATACGCTCCCGGCGATAAGATACCCACGGAGCCTTTACTCGTTGAAAAATTCGGGTTCAGCCGGACCGTGATCCGCGAGGCCATCGCGGCTTTGCGTGCCGACGGGCTTCTGGAATCGCGACAGGGTGCGGGGGTCTTCGTGCGCGCGCCCAGTCAGGTATCGCAAAGCTTTCAGCTCTTCACGCATGCGACTGACAAAATCTCCGACATCATTGAAGAGCTGGAGTTGCGCATCGGCGTCGAAGTCGAAGCAGCAGGCTTGGCCGCGGCGCGCAGCTCGCCGGCACAAGAGGCCGAAATTCAGGCTGAAATCGAGAATTTCGCGGCACTCATGAAGGAAGGCAAGCCAACTGACGATGCCGACTTCCGGTTTCACATGGCGATCGCCGCTGCCACCAACAACATACGCTTCAGGACATTCCTCGAGCATATGGGACGCCGCATCATTCCGCGGGTGAAGTTCCGCACTGCCATGGGCGGTGTTGATCCTCTTCCGAACCGGGACAACATCATTTTGCTTGAACACACCGCCATCGGCGAAGCGATTTTTGCGCGCGACCCGGAATTGGCGCGCAACGCCATGCGCCATCACCTTCTCACCGGCATCAAGCGCTACCGGTCGCTGCCGACGAAACAATCGACGGGCGGGACGAAAGAGCGTTGACTCTCTTCACAAAGTCATATTATGAATTTTACACAATACATAATATGACTTAGGGAGTGAGAATGTCACCGGAGGAAATCAAGGCGCAACTGTCCAGCGGGCTTCTGTCGTTCCCAGTTACGCATTTCAATGATGATTTGAGCCTCAATCTCGATAGCTATAAATCGCATGTCGAGTGGTTGTCCGGCTTCGATGCCGCCGCTTTGTTCGCCGCAGGCGGCACAGGGGAGTTCTTCTCGCTGGCGCCGGACGAGGTTGCCGAAGTCACCCGCGCCGCGAAAGACGTCTCAGGTGATGTTCCGATTATCGCTGGATGCGGCTACGGCGGCGCTTTGGCAAAGGACATTGCGCGCAAGGCCGAAAAGGCGGGCGCGGATGGGTTGCTGCTGCTGCCTCATTATCTGATGCATGTGCCGCAGGAAGGGCTTTACCAGCATATCAAGGCCGTATGCGACGCGACCGGGCTTGGCGTCATCGTCTACAATCGTGACAATGCGGTTTCGAGCGTCGATACAATGGCGCGGCTGGCGGATGCGTGTCCGAACCTGATCGGCTTCAAGGACGGAACGGGGCAGATGGGTCTTGTCCGGCATATCACCGCAAAGCTTGGTGATCGTCTCTGCTACATCGGCGGCATGCCAACCCATGAGCTCTTTGCCGAAGGCTACAACGCCCTTGGCGTCACGACTTACTCGTCGGCTGTGTTCAATTTCATACCGGCTCTTGCGCAGCGCTTTTACAAGGCGATGCGCGGCGATGATCGCGCAACCATGACCGCAATCCTTGAGGAGTTCTTCTTTCCGTTCGCCGCTATCCGTGACCGGGAGGCCGGTTATCCGGTGTCGATCATCAAGGCTGGTGTTGAACTCATCGGCCGGACGCCCGGCGCTGTCCGTCCGCCGCTGACGAACCTCAAGCCGGAGGAGAAGACGATGCTGGCTGCGCTTATCGAGCGCGCTGCCTGATATTCGCGTCCCTCGGGAGGAGGTGCGCGCGATACGGTGAAGGGTTCTGTAAATCCGCTCGCCGCAAATTCGTACATCAATGGGAGGAACAGTATGAAACGCATCAGCCTATTTGCATTGTCGACGATTTTTCTGGCGTCGGTTGCGCCTGCAGCGTTCGCGCAGGCCAGCGGACATGAAATCAAGATCGTGCTGCCTGAGCAGCCAGCCAATCTGGAACCCTGTGGCACGATCATCACAACGGTCGGCCAGATTCTCAACCAGAACGTCACTGAGCCGCTGACCGTAATCGACGCAAAGACCGGGCAACCGATGCCCAAGCTGGCTACCGAATGGACGCAGACCGACGACAAGACATGGCGGATCAAGCTGCGTCCCGGCGTCAAATTTCACGATGGAAAGGATATGAACGCGGAAGCGGTCGCATTCTCCATCGAACGGATGACCGGCGGCGCGATCACATGCAACAACATCGCCAAGTTCGGCGATGCCAAGCTGACAGTGACCCCCGTAGACGATTTGACCGTAGACATCGCGTCGGACAAGCCGGAGCCGATCCTGCCGACATTGCTGAGTGTCGTGATGATTGTCTCGCCAGACACGCCGGCCGACAAGCCGGTCAACGATCCGATCGGCACTGGACCTTTCAAGCTCACCACCTTCGATCCGCAGGCAGTGGTTCTGGATCAATTCGACGGCTATTGGGGCGATGATCCGGAAATTTCGAAAGCGACCTATGTCTGGCGTTCGGAGTCCTCCATCCGGGCAGCGATGGTCGAGACGGGCGAGGCGGACCTGACGCCGTCGATCGCCCTCCAGGATGTAACCAACGAGGAGACCGACTTCGCGTATCTCAACTCCGAAACGACGGCAGTTCGCATCGATACGACAAAGGCGCCGCTTGACGATGTGCGTATACGCAAAGCGCTGAATCTCGCGATCGACTGGGACGGAATGAAAACTCTATTCGGTGACGACGTTGAGCGCGCCGCCCAAATGGTCGTCAGTGGCGTCAACGGCCACGATGATGCCTTGGAACCATGGGCCTACGACCCGGAACAGGCCGCGGCATTGGTTGCCGAGGCAAAGAGCGCAGGGGTTCCAGTCGATACAGAGGTCAGGCTGATTGGCCGCAATGGCATCTATCCGAACGGCACCGAAGCTATGGAAGCCATGATGACGATGTGGCAGGCGGCTGGCCTCAACGTAAAGCTGACCATGCTCGATGTCGCAGACTGGGTGCGCTATCTGCAAAAGCCGTTCCCGGAGGAACGCGGCCCTAACATGGTGCAGATGATGCACGACAACAACAAGGGTGATGCCGCATTCACCGTGCCGATATTCTACCGCTCGTCCGGCCAGTATTCGACCATGGCGGATGCGAAGATCGACGGTGAAATCGATGCCGCTCTTGCTGCCGTGGGTGAAGAGCGGACGAAGGAGTTCAAGGCGATCTTCAATCAGATGCACAATGATGTCGTTGCCGACATCCCGATGTTCCACATGATCGGCTACACCCGCGTCGGCAAGCGTCTGGACTGGCAGCCCGACATCACAACCAACAGCGAAATACCGCTGGCGAATATCCGCCTGAAGAAATGAACGACTTGGCGCGCGGGCGAATGCCGCCCGCGCGTTTCCATCTGTCGCCGTCGATCGAGATCGAAGGGTCATCTTCATGCTGAGTTATATCGGGCGACGTGCGTCGCACAGTATTATCGCCGTCATCGGACTGCTGGCTCTGGTGTTTTTCCTCACCAGGCTGACAGGCGATCCGTCCTATCTGTTCCTGCCGCCCGACTCGACGCAGGAGGCCCGCGCTGCTTTCTCCAAGCTGCATGGTTTCGATCAGCCTATCTATTGGCAGTTCCTCGACTATCTGCGCAATCTTCTCAGCCTCGATTTCGGCCAGTCCATCCGCCAGAACCGCTCGGCTATGGCTGTTGCGCTGGAGGCTTTCCCGCAAACGCTCAAGCTCGCCTTCGTGGCAATGAGCCTGTCGTTCGTCCTTGCTCTGGTAATCGGCTGCGTCGCTGCCGCACGGCCCGGCGGTCTGTTCGACCGGATCGCCAGTCAGGTCTCGCTTGCCGGTGCCAGCGCGCCTGATTTCTGGATCGCGATCGTCTGCATCCTGATTTTCGCCGTTGGCCTCGACCTGCTGCCGACATCCGGGACCGGAGGCATCCTTTACTGGATCATGCCGGTCTTCGTCTTGATGCTGCGCCCGTTCGGGCTGCTGGTGCAGGTGGTGCGCGGAACGATGCTCAGCGCCTTGTCTTCGCCCTACATAAAAACCGCACGCGCCAAGGGGCTGAAGCGGCACAAAATCGTCTTCAGCCATGCGCTTCGCAATTCGCTGCTTCCGGTCGTCACCGTTGCCGGAGACCTGGCAACGGGGCTGGTGAATGGTGCTGTCGTGGTCGAAACCATCTTCGGCTGGCCGGGCATCGGCAAGTTGATGATCGACGCCATCGTTCAGCGCGACTTTGCCGTCGTTCAATCGACCATTCTGGTCACGGCCATCGCGATTTTCATCATGAATATCGTAATCGACCTCCTCTACGCGGTTCTCGATCCGCGCATCAGGTACTGACCCTATGACGGCAATTCCCACAGAAACCGGCATGGACGCACCGCGCGGCCGGCTGCGCACGCTGTTCGCCTATCTCACCCGTGACAAGCTCGCATTCGCCGCTACGATCTATCTTGTCATACTGCTGTTCGCCGTGATCTTCGGGCCGTTGCTGATCGGCGACGCCGCACTGCGCCTTGGATTGCGGCAGCGCAATCTGGCACCCTTTCAGTTCCAGCACGACTGGATCTATTTCCTTGGCGCGGACACGCTTGGACGTTCAATCCTGGCGCGGCTGATCGTCGGCGCGCAGAACACACTCGGCATCGCCGCCGCCGCTGTCTTCTGCTCGATGCTTGTTGGCGGCGTGCTTGGTTTGATCGCCGGTTATTCGGAGCGCTGGTACAGCCAGGTGATCCTTCGCATGGCCGATATCATCATGAGCTTCCCGTCGCTGCTGCTGGCGTTGATCGTGCTCTACACGCTGGGTCCGAGTGTCACCAACGTAATCATCGTACTGGCAATAACCCGCATTCCGATCTACCTGCGCACGACGCGGGCCGAAGTGTTGGAACTGCGAGAGCGCATGTTCGTCAGCGCGGCGATATCGATGGGCGCCAAGCCTCTGCGGATCGTGTTGCGCCACATCGCTCCGCTGGTTTTGCCGACACTGATCACCATTGGCGCCATTGATTTTGCAACCGTCATTCTGGCAGAATCGTCGCTGAGTTTCCTCGGGCTCGGAATTCAACCGCCAGCCTTCACCTGGGGTGCTATGGTTGCCAATGGTCGCGGCTATCTCGCCAGTGCATGGTGGATCGCCTTTTGGCCCGGCCTTGCGATCATGCTTACCACGCTCTCCCTCAATATCCTTTCCAGTTGGGCGCGCACGATTGCCGATCCGCAGCAACGCTGGCGTCTTCAGAAACTGAGAAAGGCGCCGCGATGAAACAGGCTCCTATCCTGAATGTCGAAGACCTGACGATCGACTTCCTTTCCGATGACGCCCCTCTGCGTGCTGTCGATCGTGTCTCCTTCCGGGTGGATCGCGGTGAAACGCTGGTTATTCTTGGCGAAAGCGGTTCGGGCAAAAGCGTGAGCACGAGCGCGGTCATGAATCTCATCGACCGGCCACCAGCCGACCTCGTGGCAGGCCGGATCGTCTTCGAGGGCACGGAGATAGAGAGTCTGGACGCCGAAAGCCGTCGTGACATCAACGGCCGCAGGATGGCGATGATCTTTCAGGATCCGCTTGCGTCGCTCAACCCTGTGTTCACGGTCGGCCGCCAGATTTGCGAAGTGTTCGAAAGTCACGATGTAGTGTCGGGCAAGGCAGCGCGCGAACGTACGATCGAACTGCTGCACCGGGTCGGCATCCCCGAGCCGGAAACCCGGATCGACCAGTATCCGCATCAATTCTCCGGCGGCCAGCGGCAACGCGTGATGATCGCGATGGCGATCGCGTTGAAGCCGGACCTGCTGATTGCGGATGAACCGACCACGGCGCTCGATGTCAGCGTGCAGGCGCAGATTTTGGACCTGCTCCGCGATCTTCAGCGCGAAACCGGCATGGCATTGATCCTGATCACCCATGATCTGGAGGTGGCGGCATCTATGGCCGACCGCGTGATGGTGATGAATGGAGGCAGGGTCGTCGAGGAAGGCATTGCGCGTGATGTTTTCACCCGGCCCCAGCACGCCTACACGCGCAAGCTTCTGGCCGCTCTCCCGCATGCCGACGCCGCCGAAAGCTCAAATCGCAGATCTACCGGGACCAGTGATGAGGTGCTGATGCGAGTCGCGGGATTGACCAAGGAATACCGGCTTTCCCGCGGGATTTTCGGCTCCGGCAAAGCATTTCGTGCTGTCGATGATGTCAGCTTCGAAGTAATGCGGGGCGAGACTTTGGGGATCGTCGGAGAGTCCGGTTCAGGCAAATCCAGTGTCGCTCGGATGCTGATGCGTCTCAACGAGCCGACCGCAGGCAACGCGCTGTACCGCGGCGCCGACATATTCACCATGGATGAGCGTGCATTGCTCGGTTATCGCCGCAGGGTGCAGATGGTGTTTCAGGACCCTTATGGCTCGATGAACCCGCGAATGGATATCCGGTCGATCATTTCCGAACCGTGGGCGATTCATGGCGATATTCTGCCGAAACCGCGCTGGCGCGAGCGGGTAGGCGAGTTGCTCGATCTTGTCGGGCTGAAGCCTGAGCACTCCGAACGCTATCCGCATCAATTTTCCGGCGGCCAACGCCAGCGGATCGCCATTGCGCGCGCTCTGGCCAGCGATCCGGAGCTGATCGTCTGTGACGAGGCGGTATCCGCCCTCGACGTCTCGATACAGGCCCAGATTATCGATCTTCTGGCAGAGCTTAGATCACGTCTTGGACTTTCCTACATTTTCATCACCCACGACCTACCTATCGTGCGGCATTTTGCAGATCGCATACTGGTCATGAAACAGGGGGCAGTGGTGGAAGCAGGCCCGACTTCTGCGATCTTCAATGAACCACGCCACGACTATACACGCAGCCTTCTCAGCGCTACGCCGAAGCCGAAATGGCTCAAAATGGATGTGAGCCTTGGCGAACGAGTGGAAAACTAGAGAATGCGCAATCATCAACTTTATCTTCACGCCGATCTCATTGATTTTGCTTTCAAATGCCTGACGGCGGCGGGGCTGAAATCCGAAATGGCGTCCGTGGTGGCGCGTCGCATCTTGGATGCCGATCTTTCGGGCCATGATACGCATGGACTGGCTCTGCTGCCGCGCTATCTGACGGAACTCGAAGAAGGCAAGACTGCAAAGGATGGCACCATCGAAACCGTCTCGTCACGCGGCGCGTGCCTGACCTGGGACGCTGGTATGCTTCCGGGGCATTGGGTTCTCGAACGGGCGTTTGAAACGGCAATCGGACTTGTGCCGGAGCATGGTCTGGTCAGCATCGCGGTTCGACGCAGCCAGCATGTGGGCGCCTTGCAGGTCTATCTCAACATGGCGACCGACCGGGGTTACATGTGCCTGTTGTGGGTTACGGATTCGAAAGTTCGTTCGGTGGCGCCTCCCGGCGGTCTGGATGCCGTACTGACCAGTGAACCAATTGCCGCCGGCATACCGACGCGCGGCGTCCCGATCCTTGTCGATACGACCACGTCCCTCACCAGTAACAATTATGTCAAACAGGTGCAGATGCGCGGCGAGCGTCTGCCATGGCCGGCGCTCCTGTCTGCCGAAGGCAAGGCGAGCGACGATCCTGCCGTCCTTTCCGGCGAGCACCCCGGAACGATTCTGCCGCTTGGCGGCATCACGCACGGCCACAAGGGATATGCCATTGCGATGATCGTAAGCGCCCTGTCGCTTGGCCTTCCCGGACTTGGCCGTGTTTCCGGTGAAAAAGCGCAAGGTTTTTTCCTGCAAATCATAGATCCTGATGCTTTTGGCGGCCGGGATGTTTTTCTGGACGAAGCGGACTGGATGGCGAATGCGACCCGCGCCGCACGGCCGATCGATCCCGCCCGGCCGGTCAGGGTGCCGGGCGATGGAGCGAGGGCGCGAACTGCCAGCCAGATGGCACAAGGGGTTGCAGTCAGCGACGAGATACGCAAGGCGACGAAACCGTGGGCGGCGCGCTACGGCATCACTTTCCCCAACGAAATCGAGCGGGAAGTAGAGGCCGCACAGGAATGATCAATATCGTGTTCCACGGACAGAATGCGGCGACATATCACGATGATTTTCGCGCTGTTTTGATGTCGCCAGCCAATATTTCCATACTGCCCGCCGAGCTTTCCGATGCCGCCGATATTTCCGCCTTCCAGAAGGCTGACGTCATTATCGGCAATCGCTTCGCCGCTACAATGCCTCATCCAGCCAATGTCAAACTCTATCATGTGGCAGCGGCGGGTTATGACGGTGTCGATTTCTCGGCCTTGCCGGATAGTATCATCGCCTGCAATTGCTTTGGCCATGAGCAGGCAATCGCGGAATACGTCATGGCTGCAATACTCGCCAGCCGAGTACCGCTGGCGCAAGCGGATACGGCATTGCGAAAAGGCGAATGGCCATTCCGTTCCGGCTCAGCTTCGGCGGCCCATCGCGAGATCGGCGGCTCGACGCTTGGCTTGCTCGGATACGGCCATATCGGCAAGGCGATTGCCCATCGCGCAAAGGCGTTCGGAATGCGGATCCACGCTGCAAACCGCAGCCCGGTAGCCCCATCGCACCAGGTCGATGCCTATTTCGGTTTCGAGAATCTCGATGCTTTTTACCGATCCGCAGATTTCATCGTCGTGTCTCTGCCTTTACTTGCGGAAACTAAAGGTTTCGTCGGTGCAGATGCTTTTGCCGCCATGCGCCCGGATGCGACGATCCTCAATGTCGGGCGCGGCCCGGTTATCGATGAAAAAGCCCTGTACGACGCGCTTGCTTCGCGCCGGATAGGCGGCGCCGTTATAGACACCTGGTATCAATATCCGGCAAAGGAGGGCGATACAGCGGCCCCCTCGTCATTGCCGTTTCACAAGCTCGACAATATCGTCATGACGCCGCACATGTCCGGCTGGACGGACGGCACTATCCGCAGGCGCGGTACGGAAATCGCCGCGAATGTGGATGCCTTCTTCGGCGGCGGGCGCTGCACCAATGTCATCCGCGGGTCGCAAGACGCGCCAAAACAAGCGGCAGCCGGGCTGGGCTGAGAGTGTCCCGCGGCTATTGCCTTGGCGAGCGCCTGTTGGAAGAATAGGAGAAAGCCGCGATTGCGAGAAACACCGGGATGCCCAGCTCAAGGACCTCTTCCGGGACAGTTGTGAGCAGATCGAGACTGGAGGAACCAGCATAGCCAAACGCCGCGAGCTTGTTCACCGCTCCGTCGAGGGTTTTCGATAGAACGACGCTCATTGCCGCTGCAAAAATGGCGACCGCTGTCGCATCGAGGCTACGCAGGCCGCGGATAAACGCTTTGCCGTGACGATGGATCATCAAGACGAAGGCCACGCCAAGCACAACGAATACAGAGACGCCGAACAGCTTCTCGATGAGCGGTACGTCGCCCGATAGATAGAATTTTATCTTGGTTATGCTCATCGTTGTGAAATGAGCGTGAAAATCCATCTCACGAAAGCACATCGCAATCGGTATCAGAACGAAATACCAGCGTTCCCGCAATTGCTCGTAAGTGAATTCGTGAATGAGTGTCGCGGCAACGACCAGATAGCCAGCGGCAGAGAAAACCTGAATAGGGCCGCCTTCGCTGAGATAGAATGCCCGCATCCCGTTGCTGAGAAAAAAGGGCAGGATCACCAGAAGAATGAGCACCAGCAGCGCAATGCCAATTCGCGGGAACGGATTGATGCGACTATCCTCTCGTGAGGCAGATACACAAACTTGCGACATGCGCGCTCTTTCCGCATCAAAGTGTCGGCTACCGTATAGGACGCGACTGTGGTTGGTATTATCTACTTCAAAAGGCCTAGCATTACTACGCCAAGAAGCTTGTGATGCAAACCAAACGGATGACCAAATCCACAGCTAGGGCCAAGAGCTGCTAATGTGGTCAAATCCCTTTATGACGAGCTGTCGTCGGCCCGCTTCGTAGCCGCTGCAGACGACAGACCCCTTTCACACAAACCGCGGCACCGCCCTGAAAACCGGCGGCAAGCGCGTTTATTCGCCGTAAGGCACCCAGATATTCTTCACCTGCGTTGCGCGGCGAAGGTAGTCGCGGCCCTGACCCTGAGCGGCGTTCAGCCAGTCTCGCTGGCGGCCATTATTGACCCATGTGGTCTTCAGATTGCCGCATGAGGCATTCTCGACCATGGTGCTGCCATCTTTCGATCCCGAATACCAGATCGCCGCCACCTCGTCGTGTTCTGCAAGCGTCTTCGCCAGCAGATCACGCTCTCCGGTGACGATGTTGATGACGCCGCCGGGCACGTCCGACGTATCCAGCACCTGATAGAGGTTGGTGGCGATAAGCGGATGGCGCTGTGAGGGGATCGCGATGACGCGGTTGCCCATGGCGATGGCCGGAAGGACCAGTGAAATCAGCGACAGGAGCGGCATCTCGTTGGGGCAGACAATGCCCATGACGCCGAATGGCTCGTTCATCGCCAGCGTGACATGCCGCGATTTCGTGCCATGCACCGCGCCGTCATATTTGTCGGCTTGAGCGGCATAGTAGAAGATACGGCGAATGCTCGCCGCGAACTCTTCCGCCGCAGCCTTTGCCGAAACGCCTGTACTTTCGACCAGAAGCGCCTCGAATTCGGCGCGGCGGGCCTCCAGGTTTTCGCCGAAATAGTAGAGCACCTGCGCCCGGTTATGGGCAGTAACGCCGCTCCATGAACCGGCTTTGGCGGCAGCCTCTACGGCGTTGCGAATGTCTTTGCGGCTGCCAATACCGGCTTCCCCGATGATTGCGCCACCCTTGCCGGTGACTGAATAGCTATATCCGCCGTCAGGCCGTGCCTGCTTGCCGCCGACATAGTTCTTCGCCGTGCGGTCGATGCCGCCGATATGTGCGATCTTGCCCGAAATTTCCGGCGTGGCAGCAGGTTTGAACGGCGCTTCCGCCTTGGCGACTGGCAGGCGCTTTTCCCAGTCTGCCGACAGATATTCGTAGAGGCCCTCGCGGCCGCCTTCACGGCCAAAACCGCTTTCGCGATAACCGCCGAAGCCCGCTGCCGCGTCGAACATGTTGGTGGAGTTGATCCAGACGACGCCTGCCTTGACGCGGGCGGCCATATCGAGAGCCAGATTGATGTTTTCCGACCAGACCGAAGCAGCCAGCCCATAGCGCGTATTGTTGGCAAGCGCGATTGCCTCGTCGGGTGTGCGGAAGGTGGTCGCGACCGCGACTGGGCCGAAAATCTCGACCTCGCAGACCGTCGATGCAGGCTCGACATCGGTGAAAAAGCCCGGCGCGAAGAAGCTGCCCTTGGCTGGCAGTTTCACCGGCGCCTGCCAAAGCGTGCCGCCTTCGGCCTTGCCCTGTTCGACAAGGCCGGTAACCCGTTTCAACTGCTTGGCGGATACGATTGCGCCGATATCCATAGTCTTGTCGAGCGGATCGCCGATGCGCAGCGTTTCCATGCGCTTCTTCAGCTTGCCGAAGAATGTCTCGGCAACGCCTTCCTGCACGAGAATGCGGGAGCCTGCGCAGCAAACTTCGCCCTGATTGAACCAGATCGCATCGACGACGCCTTCGACGGCACCATCCAGATCGGCATCCTCGAAGACGATGAAGGGCGACTTGCCGCCAAGCTCCAGCGACAGCTTCTTCTCGGATCCGGCAATCTGCTCGCGAATGACCCGTCCAACCTCTGTCGAGCCGGTGAAGGCCACCTTGTCGATATCGGCATGGCCGCAGATGGCTGCGCCCGTCGCTCCATCGCCATGGACGATGTTGAGCACGCCTGCTGGCAAGCCGATTTCCACGCACACTTCCGCAAAAGCGATTGCCGTCAGCGGCGTCAAATCGGCAGGCTTCAGGACGACAGTGTTGCCTGCGGCCAGCGCGGGCGCGACCTTCCAGGCAAGCATCAGCAGCGGGAAATTCCACGGAATGACCTGACCGCAAACGCCGACCGGCGAAAAACCTTCGAATTCGCTGTCGATCATCTCGGCCCAGCCCGCATGATGATAGAAGTGGCGGGCGACGAGCGGAATGTCGATGTCGCGCGTTTCGCGGATCGTCTTGCCGTTGTCCATGGTCTCGAGAATCGAGAAGAAGCGCTCGCGCTTCTGGATATGGCGGGCAATCGCGTAGAGATATTTCGCGCGCTCATGGCCCGAAAGCTTCGACCATTTTCCGAAGGCGGCGCGGGCGGCCTTGACGGCGGCGTCCACGTCAGCAGCCGTTCCCTGAGGGATTTTGGCCAGTGTTTCTTCGGTGGCGGGGTTTATGACGGGGAGCATATCGCGGCCGTCCGTGCCGGTGAACTTGCCGTTGATGAAGTGGCCGAAGCCGCTTTTATTGGCTGTCAGCCACTGCTGCACGTCCGAGTTCGATTCCGGTGCGGGACCATATTCCATGGTGCGAAGGATATCCTTGATCTTGGCCATTGTTCTCTCAGTCCTCACGCAAGCGGGTGACGGTTCGATGCCGCATAGCGGCCCGTCACATAATGTTCGAGCTGGCGCTCTATGTCGGCGAGCATGGAACTGGCGCCGAGGCGGAAAAGGTCGGGCTGTAGCCAGGGCAGGCCAAGTTCCTCCTTCATCAGGATCAGCCAGAGCATGGCATCCTTGGCGGTTTTCATGCCACCGGCAGGCTTGAACCCTACGATTTGCCCGGAAAACTCGCGGAAATCGCGAAGCGCTCGCACCATTGTCAGGCTGACCGGGATAGTCGCGTTGACATCTTCCTTGCCCGTCGAAGTCTTGATGAAATCGGAACCCGCCTGCATTGCCACCATCGATGCGCGGTAGACATTTCGCAGCGTGTTCAAATCGCCCGTGGCAAGGATCGCCTTCATATGCGCGTCGCCGCAGGCCTCGCGCATCGCGGAAATCTCGTCGAACAACGCCTGCCAGTTCTGTGTCAGTACGTGCTCGCGGGTGATGACGATGTCGATTTCCTTGGCACCCTGGTCGACCGCATAGCGGATTTCCGCAAGCTTTTGCGGCAGCGGCGTCAGGCCTGCCGGAAAGCCGGTGGCGACGGAGGCGACCGGAATATTCGACCCCCGAAGCGCCTTAACCGCGTACGGCACCATTGTCGGATAGACGCAGACTGCGCCCGTCGTGATGCCTTCGTCAGCGAGACCCAGCGCTTCGAGAATGTCGTCGCGGATCGGGCGCTTGGCTTTGGCGCAAAGACGCTTCACGCGGCCTTCCGTGTCGTCGCCAGCCAGCGTTGTCAGGTCGATGCAGGTGATAGCCTTCACCAGCCAGGCTGCCTGGTATTCCTTCTTCACCGTTCTGCGGGTGCCGAGTGAGGCGGCACGGCGCTCGGAGGCGCTGCGGTTGACGGCAATGTCCTCGAACCACTCGGTCCTCAGCCCGGTTCCGGTGTTGCGTGGATGTGCACTCATGGTTGTATCCGCTATCTGCGTTGGAATGGGCTTGTTCATGGTTATCCGCGCCCCTTTCTATGGTC
This sequence comes from Foliimonas ilicis, assembly GCF_039939195.1. Classification (NCBI taxonomy): domain Bacteria; kingdom Pseudomonadati; phylum Pseudomonadota; class Alphaproteobacteria; order Hyphomicrobiales; family Phyllobacteriaceae; genus Foliimonas; species Foliimonas ilicis. The sequence continues at coordinate 19,850 of NZ_JBDUUH010000003.1, forward strand.
GATGAAGCGGTTTAGCAAAATGGCGGCGACAATGATGATGCCGGTAACCGTCATCTGATAGAACGAGCCAAGGCCGAGAAGGTTGAAGATGTTGCGCAAAACCTGCAGCAGCATCACTGCGAAGAATGTGCCAAGCACGCCGCCGCGCCCGCCAAACAGGCTGGTGCCGCCGAGAACGACCGCTGCGATGGCGTCGAGTTCCAGCCCTTGTGCGGCTGTCGGCTGGCCGATACGCAACCGCGAGGTGAGCAATATGCCGCCAAGTGCCGCCATAAGCCCCGAAACCGCAAACACGGAAGTCACGATCAGGCGTGTCGGCAGGCCGGAGAGGCGGGCAGCTTCCGGGTTGCCGCCGGTCGCATAGACATACTCGCCGAACACGGTGAACCGCAGCACCAACCCGGCGACGATGCAAAGCACGATGAAGATCAGGCCCATCGACGACAGCGAGAAGCCGGGCAATAGCGGGATCATCGTCGAGCTGATGCTGGCAAAGCCTGTCGGCAAGCCGCTGACCGGCACGCCGTCCGTCATCAGATAGGTGAGGCCGCGAAAGGAGACGAGCCCGGCCAGTGTAACGATGAAGCTCGGCACTTGCGCAAGCGCTGCCGTCGCCCCCATCACCGCGCCGCAACCGGCCCCGACGAAAGCGGTGATCAGAACTGCCGTGGCCGGACTATAGCCATTGGCCAGAAGCACTGCCACGATCATTCCCGAAAGCGCCACGATGCTGCCAACGGACAGATCGATATTGCCTGTCAGGATGACGAAGGTCATGCCGATTGCCACGACGCCGACAACCGCTGCCTGCTGAAACAGATTGGCAATGTTGGTCGGTGTCAGGAAATTGTCGGACAGCGTTGCGGCAATGCCAACGACCACCAGAAAGATGACGATGAAATTGTATTCGATGGCGAGATCGATAATGCGCCTCGATGGTGAGGCTGCGGGTGCCGGGGCACGCATTGTATCAATGTTGGACATGATGATCCTTCGCGGTATGGGCGCCGACATCGGCGTCGCCGAGAATGGTGGCTTTGAGGATTGTGTCGCGATCCGTCACTGACGGATTGTAGCGCGCGATGTTGCGGCCTTCGTGGAAAACCCAGATCGTATCGCAGGCGGCATAGAGCTCTTCGAGCTCGCTGCTGGCGACGATCACGGCGGCACCTTCAAGGGCAAGGCGATCTACCAGATTGTAGAGGTCGGCCTTGGCGCCGATATCGAGGCCACGGCTCGGTTCATCGAGCAGCAGGATACGCGCGCCGTTGATGATCCATTTGGCCAGCACTACTTTTTGCTGATTGCCGCCCGAAAGCTGCACGACTGCCTGTTCGGGTCGTCCGTATTTGGTCGACAAGCTTTTCAGAACTGGCAGCGTGCGTTCTTTCTGCCGATTGTGCCGGGTCAGCCAGCTTTCGCGCATCGAAGGCAGCGTGGCGTTCTTGTAGATCGGCGCATGCAGGATCAGGCCCTCGGTCTTGCGGCTTTCCGGCACAAGTCCGAGGCCGTTTTTGATCGCATGGGCGGGATGGCGCGGATGAAAGCGCTTGTTTTCGATGCGAACATCACCCTCGAAGGGCAGCGCACCGAATAGCGATTTCAGGAAGCTTGTGCGCCCGGAGCCGTTCAGGCCCGTCAACCCGCAAACCTCGCCCCAGCGCACTTCGAAATCACTTATGTCGAGGCCTTGCGATCCCTTGAGTTGCTGCACATGCATTGCGACAGCGCCGGTTACAGGCTTTCGCTCCTGCCGTTCGATAAGCGATCGCTCCTTGCCGATGATCGCCTCGACCAGTACCTCATCGCCTGTTTCGTTGACATTGAAAGTGTCTATCGTGCAGCCACCGCGCAGCACCGTCACCCGGTCGCCGATTTCGCGCAATTCACCAAGCCTGTGGCTCACATAAAGAATAGCGACGCCTTGGCTGACGAGGTCGCGGATCACTTCGAAAACGCTTTTCAGCTCGGTCTCGTTGAGAGACGCCGAGGGCTCATCCATGATGATGATCTTGGCGTCCATGGTTAGCGATCGGGCGATTGCCGTTAGCTGCTGGTTGGCCACAGAAAGTGTTTCGACGCGGGTTTGAGGGTCGAAATTCGCCCCGACGCGGCGCAGGGCTTCGATCGACCTGTTGCGCCGTTCGCGTTTGTGAATAAAGCCGAAAGTGCGCGGTACATGGCCGAGAAAAAGGTTTTCCTCGACCGTCAATTGCGGGACGAGGTCGAGTTCCTGATAGATCATCGAGATGCCGAGCCTTGCAGCCTCTGCCGGAGACGAGACATCGACAGGTTTTCCGTCGAGCATCAACTCGCCGGTACTTGGACGCAGCGCACCCGCAATGATCTTCAGCAGCGTGGATTTGCCAGCGCCATTGGCACCCAGCAGGCAATGCACTTCGCCCTTGCGTACGTTCAGCGATGCCTTTTCCAGCGCGATGATATTCGGCGGGAATTTCTTGGAGACGTTGCTTACCGTCAGGACATCATATGTCATGCTTCACCTTCAGCGCATGGCGTGCGGTTGCCTCGTCGGTGATGAGCACGGAAACGTAGCCTGCCTTGAGGGCAGCCACCGCAACATCGAGTTTTTCTTCGCCCGAAACGACACCGATCGAGCGCTGCTTGCGCTTTAGACTTTCAAGCCGCAGGCCGACCGTGCGGTCGTCGATCGTCTGATCGACGATATTGCCATCCCGGTCGATGAAGCGGCCGAGTATATCGCCCACCGCCCCGGCGTCGCGCATACGGTCTATGTCATCTTCGCTGAGATAGCCGGAGCTCAGCAAAACCGACTGGTGCGAAACACCACCCATGCCGAAGCAGACGACGTCGGCCTGCTCAGCAAGCGTCAGCACGCGATCGATGATCGGATCTTCTTCGAGCGCATCGCGGGTGGTCTTTTTGCCGACGATTGCCGGTACTGGCAAAAGCGTCGCCGTGCCCCCTCCGGCTTGCGCGAATTCTTCCGCCACAGCGCTCGTATGCGTCGAAGTCGAGCGGATATTGGTCGATCCGTTGAGGAGAACCACATGGACGCCGGGGTTCCAATTGCTCGGAAGGAACTTTGCGACAGCCGACATGGTGCGGCCCCATGAAACGCCGATAAGGTCGGTTTTCGGATTCAGGCCAGCCAGATATTTTGCCGCTGCCTGTGCGACGCTCTCCATCAACAAAGCTGAATCCTGCGTGCCGCCGGAAGGCACGACGACTGCGTCGCGCAGGCCGTATTCCTGCTGCAACTGCACTTCGAGTTCAGTCTTGCGGTGGGCGCGCGGCGTGATTTCGATGCGCACTACGCCGAGTTCCTTGGCTTCGGTCAGCAACCGTCCAACCTGCCAGCGGGTAAGGCCGAGTTCGGTGGCGATTTCGCTCTGGGTCCGCTCCAGATCGTAATAAAGCTTGGCGACCCGCACCATCAGATGTTCGCGCTGCTCATTCGAAGGCAGGCGTACCGATGATGTCAGGCGATTGTCGATTGGCTCGCTGCTCATCGCCGTCCTCCCTGTCTTTCCGACAATGTGTGGAAGGCTGGTGTCAGCACCTCCGTCGTGTCGCGGTAGAGTTCGAGCGCCTCGTCATAGCGGCGGCTTCGAGCGGCATCGGGCAGAACTTCCTTGGTGGGCGCGGCGCAGGCATTCGACGCCGTGATCAGATCGGGGAACAGGCCGAGTGCATGCGCAGAGCAGATGGCAGCGCCGATCAGGGAAAGATTGTCCTCGCGGGCGACTTCGACAGGCCTGCCGATGGCATCTACCGTCGCCTGCAGCCAGAGGGGGTTCTTGCAGATGCCGCCTGCCATGACGATCTTGCCGACCTCGACGCCGCGTTCCTGAAGGACGGCCAGCACATTGGCAGAGCCGAGCGCGATGGCATCGACCGCCGAGGCATAAATATCCGCGCGGCCATGCCCAAGCGACAGACCGATAATTGCGCCGCGCAGATCGGCGTCGCGATAGGGCGTGCGATTGCCCATCCAATAATCGAGCGTCAGCAGGCCGGAGCTTCTGTCCGTGACAGTCATGGCCTCGCGAATGAGGGCCTGATGACCGGCCTCATCGAGACCGAAGATGCGGTCGCTCAACCAGTTGAGGATCGATCCTGCCGAAACCTGTCCTGCCTCCACCAGCCAATGATCATCGACCAGCGCATGTGGGTAGGGACCCCAGAAACCGGTGACATCGCCTTGCCCGGCGAGATGGGTCAGGTGAACGACTGACGTACCACCGATAATCAGCATGCCGCCTACCGCGACGGTTCCCGCGCCGAGCACGCCGATATGGGCATCGATGCCGCCCTGCGCCACCAGAACCTCGGATGTTATGCCGAGCGCCTGTGCCACGTCGCGCTTCAGCGGTGCGACCGGATCGCCGACCGGAATGATCCGTTGCGGCAGCTTTTCGATCAGGTCGGGAATGCCGAGTTGCTCGTAAATTTCCGGTACGAATTCGGCCTTGGCGGAATCGTAATTCCACTTGCAGGCGGCGTTCATGCGCGAGCCGACCCACTCCCCTGTCAGCCGATGATTTATGAAATCGAGCGCCTCGCAGATGATGTCGGCTTGCGCGTAGACTTCAGGCTTGTTCCGGGCGAGCCACATGGCTTTCGGCACCAGCCATTCGACGGCATCGCTGCCGCCGCTATAGGCCATCACCGGATGCTTGACGGCTTGCGTGGCATTGGCTTCCTCGGTCGCGCGGCAATCCATCCAGAGAATTGCCGGGTGGATCGGTTCGCCGTCCTTCTTGCATATGGCAACCGTGGATGCAGTCGTCGCGACGCAAATCGCGGCAATCTCGGATGAGTTCGATTGAGAAACTGCGCGCGCACCTGCCGACAGCAATGCCGCCCACCATTGGTCCGGTTGCTGTTCGGCCCATCCGGCGCGCGGAAAATCCGTTGCATAGGCTGCTTCCGCCGATGCAACCATGGCTTTTCTCTCAACGTCATAGACGCCGGCCCGGACACCGCCTGTGCCGAAATCGAAACTGAGGACGCGTGTCATCCTGTCGAACTCCTCCCTGAGCCGATCCTCCGCGGCTCCACCGATTGGACCGCCTAGGGGCGGAACATGACCTTCGAAAAGAACATGCTTCTATCGGTGCGGAACTTTTCGAACATAGCGGGCAGTTCCGCAAGATCGAGATCATGAGTGATCATGAATTCCCACTTCAGTTCACCGGAGCCGAGCTTGTCCAAAGTGACGGTCCATTGCGGGCCGGGGTAGGGTGCGCCGAAAGAATTCCATGATCCGTGCAGCGAGACTTCCTGACGGAGAAAGTGCTGGAAGGTCTTGTTGTCAAAGGAAACATCGCCGACCGGAATGCCGATGAAAACCACATGTCCGCCAGGGGCTGCCATCCTGGTCGCCATGTTGATGGAAGACGGGTGTCCGGCGGCCTCCACGATGGTATCGCAGAGAAGCGTCGCGGGCACATCAGCGCCCGATAGTAGCGTATGGGTGGCTCCGGCTTCGCGGGCCATTGCAAGCTTTTCTTCGGAAACATCGACGGCAACGACTTCCGTCGCGCCCATCAGCTTCATCCACTGGATGGCGAACAGCCCGATCGGGCCGCAGCCGATGACGCCGCCGCGCTGGCCCATTCCGATGCTGCCTGCCTTCCAGATCGCATGAAGGGCAATCGAGGCAGGATCGGTCATGGCGACGGCGCGAGGGTCGATGCCCTTGGGTGTCTTCAGGAGGTTTGAGACGGGGATGGCGACGAATTCGGCATAGGCACCATCGCGGCGCGACCCGAAATAATCATAATCGCGGCAGCGCGAAAACTGGCCGCGCTGGCACTGATCGCACTTATAGCAAGGCAGCATCGGCGGAACGGCAACCAACTCGCCAACTTCGAAGCCTTCGACATCGGAAGCGATCTCGGTGATATGCCCGGAAAATTCATGGCCGCAAATCAGCGGCATCTTGTGCGCACCCTTGATCAGCATGCGCGGCAGGTCGGATCCGCAAACACCGACCGAGGCAACGCGGACGATGACGTGTCCTGCCTTGAGTGTCGGACAAGGAACCTCTTCCAGACGAATGTCGCCGGGAGAATAGAGAACGGCTGCGCGCATTACGAAATCCTGTGATGCTGGGATGGAAAAGAAGCGGGCAGGGCAAAGCCTTGACTGCCCGCTGAGTTTTAGCTGCAGGGCGCATGGGTGCCCCGCAGTCTTGGGAGAAGAGTTTTACTCGCCCAGAACCTTGGGGCGATATTCGGCAAACAGACCCTCGCGCGGGAAGTCCTTGACGTTATCCTTGGTCACCAGCGCTGTACCGGCGTCAACGAACTTGGAGACTTCTTTCTTGGCGGCAGCTTCGCGCGCGACCTGAATGGTCACATCGCCGAGATACTTCGGATCGTTGAGGGCGGTAGCTATATAGTTTCCGCCATCGGCCATCACGCCGAGTGCTTCCGACAGGCCATCGACACCGGCAACCAGCACGTCGTCGCGGTTGTTTTCCTGCAGAACCTGCATCGCTCCGAGCGCCATATCGTCGTTGTGGGCGTATATGACCTTCACGTCTGCATTAGCCTGCAGCAGATCCTGCATGGCGGTCACTGCGTTCGAGCGAATATATTCCGCATAAGGCCCTGCAACGATCGTATGGCCGGAGCCTTCGACAGCGCTGTGGAAGCCGTCGCGGCGATCCATCATGACTGCGCCACCGGCATCGCCCTGGATCTCGATGATCTTGGCTTTCTCGATGCCGTCAGTCTTCAGACGTGCAACAACCGCTTCACCAACCAGCTTGCCCATCGCCTTGTTGTCACGGCCGATATGGGCGGTGACGCCTTCGCCGTTGATGCTGCGGTCGACGGTGATCACCGGAATACCGGCAGCGACAGCCGCTTCGAGCGAAGGCACGACGGCATCGGGATTGACCGGATTGATGATGATCGCGCTTACACCCTGCGTGATCAGATCCTGAATATCATTGTTCTGCTTGGAAACGTCGCCATTGGCGTCGAGAAACACCAGCGTATCGCCGCCTGCTTTTGCAGCAGCTTCGGCGCCATCCTTCAACTGAACGTAAAAGGGCGACTGCAACGTCACCTGGCTGAAGCCGATCTTGAGACCTTCGGCATTGGCTGTGGTTGCATAAAAGCCGAGACCGGCAGCCAGCGAGATCGCCGAAATGGCAATCGAAAATTTGGACATGAATGTACGGCGGCTGAGCATTGTTTTCCTCCCAATGAACTCGATTTCCTCACCAAAACAACAAATGTGCAAATAATGCTCATCTGCTGATCAAAGGTAACCAGACATTCGTCGAACTGTCAACGCGACCACCGGGCGAGGGTAAGGAAAAAGGCCGGAGGTTAAAATAATCATTCAGAATCAAACGGATAACATTCATCCGCAATGTTTTCTGGGTTTGAAAGTCGTGCAATGTCCATTTCACACCGGGCGACTCGATTTGGGCGCAGGCTGCAAATGAGCAAAGGAAAGCCGGAGAAAAATGTGACGGACGCCCTACGGGGACTTCAGGATCCCTTGAGTGAGATCAGTTATTGAGCGACGTGAAATTCTTTGAAATCGATGAAGGGTTGGCGTTCTCGCGTCTTAAAGCGCGCGAACTTGAAGCAGTTTTTCATTGCCGCCGGTCGTCTCTACCGAGAGATGATTGCGCAGCGGCAGGCCGAAACCGGCAGCTTCGATCTCGAATTCGTCGCCGGGCTGCGTGTGCACGCCTTCGGCGAAAGACAGCGTGGCCGTGCCAAACATATGAACATGCACGTCGCCCGGCTGGCGGAAGATACCGTATTTGAAATGGTGATGTTCGAGATTGGCGATCGAGTGAGACATGTTCGCTTCGCCGGAGAGGAACGGCTTTTCGAAGATCACCTTGCCACCGCGTCTGATGCGCGACGTTCCGCGAATATCGTCGGGCAGCGCTCCGATGAGAATTTCGGGGCCGAAGGATGCCGGGCGCAATTTGGAATGCGCGAGATAGAGATAGTTCACGCGCTCCATGACATGATCGGAGAACTCGTTCGAAAGCGCAAAACCGATCCGAAATGGCGTTCCGTCGCGCCCGATCACGTAGATACCGGCGATTTCGGGTTCTTCACCCGCATCATCGGCGAAGGCGGGGGAGGAAAGTGCTGCCCCCGGCGCGACGACCGCAGCGCCCGTGCCCTTGTAAAACCATTCCGGCTGAACGCCCGCCGTTCCGTTTGCAGGTTTTCCCTTTTCCAGCCCCATGCGGAACATCTTCATGGAATCGGTTAGCTGATCGGCATCCTGCACTGCCTTCTGGTGCATCTGGTCACGCGTGGCGGCTGACCCGAGATGGGTCAGCCCGGTTCCCGTCAGATGCAGATGTGCAGGATCGGGATGGTGGATCGGCGAGAGCAGCCGCCCCTGGTCGTAGGCCTGATCGAGATCGACCGCCGCTCCGAAGCCCAGCCTGCCCACGTGGGAGGCAAGCCCCACGCCGTTTTCTTCCGCGCAGGCCATCGCCATATCGTAGATGCTTTTTGCGCCGCGCACCTCATAGGCTTCCGTCCCTTCACGCGCGACGACCGCGACCGTGCCATCCGGCTTCCTGATTTGCGACAACAACATCACGTCGCTCCACTCAAACCTTGTTTTTGTTGTAGACGTCGAAGATCACGGCAGCGAGCAGCACCAGCCCTTTAATGACCTGCTGATAGTCGATGCCGATGCCAAGGATCGACATGCCGTTGTTCATCACACCCATGATGAAGGCGCCGACCACGGCGCCGACGATCGTGCCGACGCCGCCCGACATCGACGCACCGCCGATGAAGACGGCTGCGATGACGTCAAGCTCGAAACCCAAACCGGCCTTGGGTGTTGCCGTGTTGAGGCGTGCGGCGAACACCAGCCCGGCAAGGGCTGCCAGCATGCCCATGTTGGCGAAGGTCAGGAAAACGAGACGCTCGGTACGGATGCCGGAAAGCTTTGCTGCCTTCTCATTGCCTCCGACCGCATAGATGCGCCGCCCGATTGTCGTGCGCCCGGTGATGAAGCTGTAAACCGCGATCAGCAGCGCCATAAGGATGAAGACATTCGGCAGGCCGCGGAATGTCGCCATCAAATAGCTCATATAGACGAGCGCCAGGAAGATAAGCGCATTCTTGGCTGCGAAGAAGGCGAAAGGCTCTTCTACCATGCCGCTCTTCTGCTGGTTGCGGCGGGCGCGGACGCTGAGCCAGATCAACAGGCAGGCCACTCCTATGCCGACGGCCATCGAGAAGAGATTGATGCCGTCGCCGCCGAAAAAGTCCGGCACGAAGCCCGAAGACATCAACTGGAATTGCGGCGGGAAGGGCCCGACGGATTGTCCTGCGAGAAGCCAAAGCGTCAGCCCCTTGAACACGAGCATGCCCGCCAACGTCACGATGAAGGAGGGTATTCGGTAATAGGCGATCCAGAATCCTTGCGCGGCCCCGATGGCCGCCCCCACCGCCAGGCAGATGACGCCTGTCAGCACGAAATTCATGTCGTATTTGACGATCATCACGGCGGCCAGCGCGCCCACGAAACCAAGCACGGAGCCTACCGAAAGATCGATATGGCCGCTGACGATCACCAGCAGCATGCCGACAGCCATGATGACGATGTAGCTGTTCTGCAGGATGATGTTGGTCAGGTTCACCGGCCGCAGAAGAATGCCGCCTGTCGCGAACTGGAAGAAGAGTATGATCGCCACAAGCGCAAACAGAATACCGTATTCGCGCATATGGTTTCGGATGAAGCTGAAAGCGGAATCGCGCTCGGCCTGCCGTGTCCCCGCATGTCCCGTTGTCTGGTCCACCATATCGCTATCCCCCCGACTTGATGATCATGGACATGATCTTTTCCTGTGTGGCCGTGGCTGACGGCAACTCGCCTACAAGCCTGCCCTTGTTCATGACGTAGAGCCGATCGGTTATGCCGAGTAGCTCGGGCATTTCGGACGAGATCACGATGATCGACTTTCCTGCCGCCGCGAGATCCCGGATGATCGTATAGATTTCGAATTTCGCGCCGACATCGATGCCGCGCGTCGGTTCGTCCAGAATGAGAATGTCCGGATTGGCGAACAGCCACTTCGACAGAACCACCTTCTGCTGGTTGCCGCCTGAAAGGTTCACGGTCTGCTGTTCGATCGAGGAACTTCTGATGTTGACGCGCTTGCGATATTCCTCGGCGACGGCACCTTCGCGCCGCTTGTCGATAACCATGTTCTTGGCGACCGCTTCGAGGTCCGCGAGGGGTATGTTGCGGCGGATCGTCTGGTCGAGAACCAGCCCGTAGGTCTTGCGGTCCTCGGTTACATAGGCGATCCCTGCATCGATCGCTTGGGGAATGGTCGATACGTTCACCTGGCGTCCGTCGATCCACACCTCGCCGGAAATGTTGCGCCCGTAGGCACGGCCGAACAGGCTCATCGCGAGTTCGGTGCGGCCTGCGCCCATCAGTCCGGCGATGCCCAGAACCTCACCCTTGCGCAGCGTGAAACTGGCATCGTCGACGACCTTGCGCGCCGTATCGATGGGATGGTGCACGGTCCAGTTGCGCACCTCCATGACCGTGTCGCCGATTTTCGGATCACGCGGGGGATAGCGGTCGGAGAGGGGACGCCCGACCATGCCGCGAATGATCTCGTCTTCGCTTACGTCTCCAGTCGAGCAATCCAGTGTTCCCACCGTCGCACCATCACGCAGGACCGTTATCGAATCCGCGACCTTGGAAACTTCGTTCAGCTTGTGGGAGATAAGGATTGAGGAAATGCCGCGCTCGCGGAACTCGACCAGAAGTTCGAGCAGGGCATCGCTGTCCCTCTCGTTGAGCGAGGAGGTAGGCTCGTCGAGAATGAGCAGCTTTACTTCCTTCGAGAGCGCCTTTGCTATTTCGACGAGTTGCTGCTTGCCGAGGCCGAGATGAACAACCTTTGTTTCCGGCTTTTCCGAAAGACCGACGCGTGCAAGCAGCGTCGCCGTTCGCCGGCTGGTCTCGCGCCAGTCGATGATGCCGTGCTTAGCGCATTCATTGCCGAGAAAGATATTCTCGGCGATCGAGAGCAGCGGCACCAGCGCCAGTTCCTGATGGATGATGATGATCCCGTCGCGCTCGCTGTCATTGATGCCGGAAAAGGATTTGACCTCGTCATTGTAGACGATCTCTCCGTCATAGTGCCCGTGAGGATAGACACCGGAAAGCACTTTCATCAGCGTCGATTTGCCGGCCCCGTTCTCGCCCACCAGAGCGTGAATCTCGCCGCGTTTGACCTTGAAGCTGACATTGTCCAGCGCCCGCACACCAGGAAATTCCTTGGTGATGCCGCGCATTTCGAGAATCGTGTCCATATGGATCGCCGTCTTCTTCGCCGGAGTGACGCATATCGCGTCATCGCCGTTCGAAACCGGATTGGTGCAACCCGGACGCATGCAATGCGCCCGGGTTGCGGCAATTTTTACTCGACCTCGTTGGCTTTGTAGTAGCCGCTATCGACCAGAACCTCGCGCCAGTTGGCCTTGGTCACCGGTACGGGTTCGAGAAGGTAGGACGGCACAACCTTGACGCCGTTATTGTAGGTTTCGGTGTCGTTGATCTCAGGCTTGGAGTCGGTCAGAACGGCATTGACCATGCCGACCGTGACGCGGGCGAGTTCGCGCGTGTCCTTGAAGATCGTGGAATACTGATCGCCGCGCAGGATAGCCTTTACCGACGGGACCTCGGCATCCTGACCGGATACGATCGGCATTTTCATGTCGCCCGTGCCGTAGCTCACGCCCTTGAGCGAAGAGATGATGCCGATCGAGAGACCGTCATAGGGCGAAAGTACGCCATGCACCCGCTCGCTGGTGTAGTTTGCCGAAAGAAGGTTATCCATACGCGCCTGGGCAACGGAACCGTCCCAGCGCAGCGTGCCGACCTTGTCCATGCCTGTCTGGCCGGACACGATCTTGATGTCTCCCGCATCGATCAGAGGCTGCAGAACCGACATGCCGCCGTTGTAGAAGAAGAAGGCATTGTTGTCGTCCGGCGAACCGCCGAAAAGCTCCACATTCCAGGGCTTCTCGTCGCCGAAGCGTTCTTTCAGGCCTTCAACCAGCGTATTGGCCTGCTGCACGCCAACCTTGAAATTGTCGAAAGTCGCGTAGTAGTCGACATTGGGGGTGTCGCGGATCAGGCGGTCATAGGCGATTACCGAAATGCCCGCGGCTTCCGCATTGGCGAGCGCGTTGGAGAGCGTGGTGCCGTCGATCGCAGCGATGACCAGCACGTTGACGCCCTTCGTAATCATGTTCTCGATCTGCGAAAGCTGATTGGGAATGTCGTCCTCGGCATATTGCAGATCGGTCTGGTAACCGGCTTTCTTGAACTGCTCGACCATGTTGTTGCCGTCCGAAATCCAGCGGGCGGAAGACTGCGTCGGCATTGCAATGCCCACGAATCCTTTTTCCTGCGCATAGGCCGGAGCGGACAGAAGCATGGCCGTCAGGGCGGTCGCCGCGAGGGCGTATTTCATAAGGGTCATTATTTCCTCCCAGAAACTTTACGCACGGCCGACGACCGCACGCTCGGGCACACAGCGCCCACAACCGATCTCCTCCATCGGCACGCTATCGGTAGGACCCGAATGATATGCGCGTCAAATTTATATTGCGCAGCCCGATATACCAGTATTGATATATCGGATTTATGATTGCGAAGGTGTCCGATGAATGATCGTTCCGAGTCCCGCATGGTTCCAAGCCGCGACAGGCTGCTGCGGCGCGGTCTGAAGCTTACGCATCTTCGGCTGCTGGCGACCTTGGCCGAAACGGGGAAGATCAGCGCGTCGGCTGCGCATCTTGCTATGTCACAGCCTGCCGCGTCACGTCTTCTGGCGGAACTGGATACGATTGTCGGGGCCGGGCTTTATCAGCGTCATCCGCGCGGGGTGGTGTTGACCGAGTTCGGCGAACGTTTCGCGTCCTGGGCACAGAAGGTGCTGCGGGATCTCGATGCCGCCGACCGCGAAATCATCGAAATGGGCGCGGGCGATCGCGGTCTCGTCACGATCGGATCGGTGACTGGTCCGGCATTGGAGCTGGTGCTGCCGGTGTTGAGGCAAATCCGCGTCACGCATCCCGGCATCTCGGCAGACATCGTTGTCGATACGAGCGACCGCCTGGCCGAAATGCTGCTGATAGAACGTGCTGACTTCTACATCGGCCGCATACCGCAGGATGTCGACCCGCGCGCTTTCCATGCCAACCTCATAGGTGAGGAACCGGTCAGCCTGATCGTGCGCGAAAATCACCCGCTGATCCGCTCAGGCAGCACCGCGCTGGTCGATTGCGTAATCTATGACTGGGTGCTTCAGGCGCCGAGCGGTTTGCTGCGGCATACGGTGGAAACCTATCTGCTGGAGCGCGGTTTCAATCTGCCGAACAGGGTGATCTCGACATCTTCGATGCTGATGACTCTGGCGCTGATTTCTCAGTCCAATGCGATCGCGCCGATCTCGCGCGCCGTGGCGGAGTTCTTCGGCGGCAGTGAAGGCATAGGCGGACGCATCGCGACCTTGCCGGTAGCCGCCGATCTCGTCGTCTCGCCATACTCTATCCTGCGTCCGGCCGGGCGCCCGCTTTCACCCGCATCGCAGATCGTCCACGATCTGATCCACGACCGGGCGATGGCGTCAGCCGGATAATGCGGCTTCGGCGGGGCCGACAATGTGCTGCAGGCTTGCCGGGTCGCCGCCTGCCACCACGCCCATCACCGCGCGGGCCAGTTCGCGGCCTGCCAGCCGGAAATCTTCCTGCACGAGATAGAGCTCCGGCCTGAACCAGCGCAGGAGCTTGGACGATTGCTTGGTGATCACATCGGCGTCGTCGCCCAGCCGCTGCCCGGCTGCTTCGAGCCCGGCGACAAGTGCGAAGGCGGCGGTGCCGCTGGCGCAGACATATCCGTCCGGCCTGTCCGGACGACCCGCGATAGAGGCAATGCGTTCGCGGATCAGCTCGATCGGTTCATCGATCGTAAGATCGCCGAGAGGAAATTCGGCGAGACCGGCTTCCCCAAGCGCCTCGATGAACCCATTTCGCATATGTGTGTGGTAGGTCAGCATGCGCGGTGGCGGCAGCAACGCGATCTTGCGCCGCCCCTTCTGCAACAATTCGCGAACCGCCATGCGGCCATAGGCTTCATTGTCGAAATCGTGAAATGCATAGGACAGCCCGGCTGCGGTTCGCCCATGGGTGGCGAAGGGGAAGCCATGATCGACCAGATAGCGCACGCGGGGATCGTTGGGTTCTATGCGAGAGATGATGATGCCGTCCGCCGAACCTGTTTCCACGACATAGCGCACCGGGTCCATCGGGTCGTTGCGGCTTGAATAGGGCGTCACCACGAGATGGAAAGGCGTGTCGGCAATCTCGTCCGAAATGCCATAGATCATATCCGACACGAAGCCGGCCATATCGTCTTCCGTGTTGAGAATGAGGCTGATGACGTTGGTCCTGCCCGTTCGCAGTCGTATCCCGGCACGGTTTGGCCTGTAGCCCACCTGGCGCGCGACGAGCTGGACACGCTTGCACGTTTCCTTGCTGATTTCTGGCGCGTCTTTCAATGCTCGCGAAACCGTCGTCACGCCCAAGCCTGTCATAAAGGCAATGGTTTTGAGGGTGGGGCGGTCGCCTCGTGTGTCGGGGCCGTCTGAAAGCGCGTCGCGCATTTTCGAATCCGTTCAAACTGAAACGATGCGATATATAGCTCCAAGCCGGTTTGAGAGCAAATAAGTCATTGTTCAAAAAGCGATAAATTTTATCCTTGCGTATCGTTGCAAAGCTATGCAACTCTGTAATCTGTAACGTTACAGATTTGGGAGGATATGCATGCGTTACCCCCTTACTGCCGCTTTGGCGGCTTCAATAGCCTTCTCTGGCATAGGCGCAGCAGCGGCTGCGGATATCGAAGTGATCCACTGGTGGACAGCCGGCGGTGAACAAGCCGCGGTAAAAGTCTTTGCCGAGGAATTCGACAAGCTTGGCGACGACAAATGGGTCGATACCGCCATCGCGCTTGGTGAAAATGCACGGGCTGCGACCATGCAGCGTATCCTCGGCAATGATGCGCCGGAGGCCGCCCAGTTCAATACGTCACGGCAGTTCGAGGAGCTTATCGAGGCCGGTCTCTTGCTGGATCTGACGGATTTGGCCGAGAAGGAGGGCTGGAAGGATTTTATCCGTCCCTCGGAAATTCTGGATCCCTGCACCAAGGACGGGCGCATCTACTGCGTGCCGGTCAATATCCATTCGAACCAGTGGATCTGGACCAACAAGAAGGTCTACGAGAAAGCTGGCGTCTCTGAACCAGCCACCTGGCAGGACATCGTCGATTCCGGGCCGAAACTGCGCGAAAGCGGTGCCATTCCGCTCGCTTTTGGCGGGCAGGGCTGGCAGGAATCGTTGGTTTTCGATGCGGTGCTAATCGGCACGCAAGGTAAGGATCTTTGGATGAAGGTCTTTTCCGATAAGGATGTCGGTGCGGCCAGCAGTCCTGAAATGCTTCAAGTTTTCGAAACTTTCGGCAAACTGCGCGATCTGACCGATGACGGCGCTGCAAACCGCAACTGGAACGACACGACCAATCTCGTCATCACGGGCAAGGCTGGAGCGCAAGTCATGGGCGATTGGGCGCGCGGTGAATTTGCTCTGGCCGGAATGAAGGCCGATGTCGATTATGGTTGTATTCCCGGTCCGTCCAGTCAGCCATATCTGACACTTGGCGGCGACATTTTTCTGTTCCCCAAGCAATCCGATCCTGAAGTCGAGGCCGCACAGCTCAAAATGGCGTCGATGATGGTCAATCCGAGCGTCCAGGCAAAGTTCAACAATGCCAAGGGTTCGCTGCCGGTGCGTGACGATGTGGACATGGCGCTTGCCGATGACTGCATGAAGAAGGGTCTCGAGCTTCTCAAAAACCCGGAAGCGCCGATCAAGCCGCGCAACGCACTGTTGTCGGCGGATGGCGACGGGCAGGTCCAGGATGTGATCAGCCAGTTCTGGAACAATGCCGGCATGTCGGCTGCCGATGCACAGGCGCAGTTCGTCAAGATCATCGAGAACGCCGACTGATCCTCCCCCGGCTGCGGTCGGCTGCGGACCATCGGCAGTCGACCGCCTCTTTTTCTTCATGAGGGATGATTTTTCGATGAAACGAAGGCGCGCCTTTACCAATAATCTATCGGCCAAGATTGCCAGCCTGCCCATGGCCGCAACTGCAATCGGTGTGTTCGTCGTCTGCGTGCTTTATTCCTTCGTCTTGTCGCTGACGCGGTCGCGTACATTCCCGAATTTCAACATTGTCGGCTTCGAACAATATGTGCGCCTTTGGTCGACCGATCGCTGGAACGTTTCGGTCTACAACCTCGTCATATTCGGTGTTTTGTTCATCGTCTCATGCCTGCTGATCGGTTATCTGCTGGCGGTGCTGATCGACCAGAATATCCGCGCTGAAGATACGTTCAGAACGATCTTCCTCTATCCCTTTGCGCTTTCCTTCGTCGTTACCGGCCTTGTCTGGCAGTGGATGATGGACCCGTCGCTCGGCATCCAGAACGAGGTCCGAAAACTAGGCTGGGAAAGTTTTACCTTCGCGCCGCTGATCGACCAGACCTGGGCCATATACGGGGTCGTCATTGCCGCCGTCTGGCAAAGCGCGGGACTTATCGTCGTCCTGATGCTGGCCGGACTTCGCGGGATTGACGACGAGATATGGAAGGCCACGCGCGTCGATGGCATTCCGACCTGGCGCACATACATCTTCATCGTCCTGCCGATGATCAGGCCGGTAATCGTGACGGCGGTGGTCCTGCTCGGTGTGTCGGTCGTGCGTGTCTATGATCTCGTCGTTGCCCAGACCGGCGGCGGGCCGGGAAATGCGACGGAAGTGCCCGGCAAATTCGTCGTCGATCATTTCACAACGCGCATGAACGTCTCGATCGCCATGGCAGCGGCGACCATGATGGTTCTGCCCGTGCTGCTCTTCGTCGGTCCGTGGGTCTGGAACGAATATGTCCGGCGCGGGGGAAGTCGCTGATGACGATGGCTGCACAAGCCCAGCCGCGAGGCCGCAGGCCGAAGTCCGTTTCCCTGGCGCGGGTCGGCATTTACGCCTTTCTCATCATCGCGGCACTTTTCTTTCTGATGCCGCTCTACGTCATGATCGTCACGTCCCTGAAGGATATGGACGAGATCAGGCAGGGGAACTTGTTCGCACTGCCGCAGAGCGTCACATTCGAGCCTTGGATCAAGGCATGGACGTCAGCCTGCACCGGCGTTGCGTGCGAAGGCATCCGTCCCGGATTCTGGAATTCGGTCAAGATCACCGTGATTTCGACGGCCATCTCCGTCACCATCGGAGCGATCAATGGCTACGCGCTTTCCTTCTGGCAATATCGCGGCGCGAATGTGCTGTTCGGCATTCTGGTCTTCGGAGCCTTCGTGCCGTTCCAGGGCGTCATCTACCCTCTGATCGTCTTTCAGCGCGACCTCGGCATTTTCGGATCGCTTTCCGGCATCGTGATGGTCCACACCATTTTCGGAATGCCGATCATAACGCTGCTCTTCCGCAATTATTTTTCGTCACTGCCGCAGGAATTGTTCAAGGCGGCGCGTGTCGATGGTGCGGGGTTCTGGCAGATATTTTTCCGCATCATGCTGCCTATGGCGGTGCCGATCACCGTCGTCGCAATCATCCTTCAGATAACGGGAATCTGGAATGATTTTCTGCTCGGGCTCATTTTCGGCGGGCGTGCGAACCTGCCCATGACCGTCCAGCTCAACAATGTCGTCACGACCACGACCGGCGTGCGCGAATACAATGTCAACATGGCCGCGACCATCCTGACGGCGGCGGTTCCCCTGGCGGTCTATTTCCTCTCGGGCCGCTTCTTCGTGCGCGGCATCGCTGCCGGCGCGGTGAAAGGCTAGGCATGCACAAAAGCGTAAATCTGAAAACCGAAAGCCCCAGCGTCTCGATCCGCGAGCTCGCGCTGTCCTTCGGCAGTGTCGAGGTCCTGCATTCGCTCAATCTCGACATCGAGGATGGCGAGTTCCTCGTTTTGCTCGGCCCTTCCGGTTGCGGCAAGTCCACACTTCTCAACTGCATCGCCGGATTGCTCGAAATTTCCGATGGCGAAATCTGGATAGGCGGTCGCAATGTCACCTGGGAGGAGCCGAAGGATAGGGGCATCGGCATGGTGTTCCAGTCCTACGCGCTCTACCCGCGCATGACAGTGGAGAAGAACCTCTCCTTCGGCTTGCGCGTCGCAGGCATGCCGAAACCCGAAGTGCAGAAACGCGTCGCGCGCGCTGCCGATATTCTGCAAATCGAGCCATTGCTCGCGCGCAGGCCGTCCGAACTTTCCGGCGGGCAACGTCAGCGCGTGGCTATCGGGCGCGCGCTGGTGCGCGACGTGGATGTCTTCCTGTTCGACGAACCGCTCTCCAATCTTGATGCCAAGCTGCGCGCCGAGCTGCGCGTCGAGATCAAGCGGCTGCATCAGCAGCTTGCCAATACGATGATCTATGTCACCCACGACCAGATCGAGGCCATGACGCTGGCAGACCGCATCGCGGTTATGCGCGGCGGTGTCATTCAGCAGCTCGACACGCCGCAGACGATCTACAACCGCCCGGTCAATCGCTTCGTCGCGGGCTTCATCGGTTCACCCGGCATGAACTTTCTCGAAGGCCGTATCGAGCAGGCGGCGGATGGCCCCGTCTTCCAATCCGGCCCGGTTTCTATCCCGCTCTCGCGTTACGGCTTCATCGATGCTCCGGTATCGCAAGCGGGAGCCGCTTTCGGCATCCGCCCTGAGCATGTGGCGGTTAATAGCGGGATGGACTGGCCCTTCTCCGCTGATCTGCCGGTCGAGGTGGTCGAGCCCATGGGGTCCGACACGCTCGTCTGGACGCGGCTCGGCGAAAAGCCTTTCGCGGTTCGCGTGCCCTCCGAACGCGCGCCCGAAAGCGGCGACACGATCGCGGTCGGTTTCGATCCGATGCGCGCCTCCCTCTTTGCCGAAGATGATGGGCGCCGTCTTTGAATATTTTCATTCAACCCGACAGGACAGTGACATGAACTGGTCTTTTCAGCTTTACAGTGCCCGAAACCATTTGCCGTGGAGCGACGTGCTCGCGCTGCTTGCGCATCTTGGCTACACGCAGGTCGAAGGCTTTGGAGGCGTCTATGACGATCCGGCTGGGCTGCGTCGTGAAATGAACCACAATGGCCTCACCATGCCGTCCGGCCATTTCTCGATCGAGGCTCTGGAAGGCGATTTCGATGGCGTGCGCCGTATCGCCGATACGCTCGGCATCCGGCTTCTGATCTGCCCGTTTCTCATGCCGGAGAGCAGGCCTGCCGATGCCGCAGGCTGGCGCGATTTCGGCGCGCGGCTGGCCGCGATCGGAGAAAAGGCGAAATCGGGCGGCTATCATTTCGCCTGGCACAACCACGATTTCGAGTTCAAAGCGCTCGACGACGGCTCGATTCCGCAACGGCTCATTCTCGATGCGGCACCCTCGATATGCATGGAACTCGACGTTGCATGGATCATACGCGGCGGTGACGATCCGTTGCGCTGGATCACCGATTATGCGGACCGTATCCGGGCCGTGCATGTCAAAGACATCGCGCCCGAAGGTCAGAACACGGATGAGGACGGCTGGGCGGATGTCGGCCACGGAACGGTAGGCTGGCAGACGCTGCTCAAGGAACTTCGACTGAAAACCCCGGCAACCGTCTATGCCATGGAGCACGACAATCCGTCCGATCTGGAGCGTTTCGCGCGCCGCTCGATCGAGGCCGTGCAGGCATATCAAGAGGTGCGCTGATGGCAAACGCGAAGCATTTACGGGTCGGCGTCATCGGATGCGGAAACATTTCGACGGCCTATTTTCGCCTGGCTCCTCTTTTTCGGGGCATTGAGATCGTCGCCTGTGCCGATCTGAAGCCTGCACTGGCAGAGGCGCAGGCGAAGAAATTCGGCCTCAAATCTATGTCTGTCGAGGCGCTGATCGCCGCGCCCGACATCGACATCGTCGTCAACCTCACCATTCCCTCAGCCCATCATGGCGTGTCGAAGGCCGTGCTCGATGCTGGCAAGCATGTCTACTCGGAAAAGCCCTTCGTTCTTTCGCTGAAGGACGGTCTCGACCTGAAGAGGCGCGCTGAAAAGAAGGGGCTTCGGATTGGCTCCGCGCCGGACACGTTCCTCGGCGGCGCCCATCAATTGGCGCGCCATCTGGTCGATGCCGGAGCGGTTGGCCGGATTACCAGCGGATCATGCCATGTCATGAATCACGGCATGGAACACTGGCATCCCGATCCGACATTCTTCTACGCGTTAGGGGGCGGGCCGGTTCTCGACCTCGGACCTTACTACATCGCCAATCTTGTCCAGTTGATCGGGCCTGTCCGTCGCGTGGCCGCGCTTGCGGCGACACCGCAGAGCGAGCGCAAGATCATATCCAAGCCCCGCGCTGGCCAGACGGTGAAGGTCGATACGCCGACGACGCTTCTGGCATTGCTCGAATTCGGGAGCGGAGCAGCGATCACATTCAGCGCAAGCTGGGACGTCTGGAGCCACGGCCACGCCCCGATCGAACTTTATGGTGAAAAGGGCAGCCTCTTCGTCCCGGATCCGAATTTCTTCGGCGGCGAGGTGCGTTATACCGCGGCTGAAAAACCGGTGAAGCGCATGCCTGCGTGGAAGCATCCTTTCGCGGTGGCGAACGAGGAATCGCCGCATGGACCGCTGGCCAACTACCGCGCCTCCGGTCTTGCGGATATGGCGCAGGCCATCATCGAGGATCGGCCCCACCGCTGCTCGCTGGAACTCGCGATCCATGTGATCGAAGTGATGACAGCGATCCTCAAATCCGGCGAAACCGGGCGCTTCGTGACAATGACGACCAGTTGCGAAAGGCCCGCAGCACTTGACCCGTCTTCCGCAAAACAATTGCTAGTCAAGGCGGGGAGCTCCCGAAAGGCCGCGTAGCCGTTCCCGCCTACTGGCCGCAACGAATGAAATCGGCGATCCGTTCGGCGATCATGATTGTCGGTATGTTGGTGTTGGCGCAGGGAATCGATGGCATCAGCGATGCATCGCAAACACGCAGGCCTTCTACGCCGTAAACCCGGCCTGTCGGCGATGTGACCGCCATCGGATCGTCAGGTGATCCCATGCGGCATGTGCCCGATGGATGCCAGGTGCCGCCGACATGTTTTCGAACGAATTCAGTCAGCGCCACATCGTCGTTGAGCAAGCCGTCCATAGTCGTGCCAAGCGTCACAGCGGAATGGATGAGGGCGCTACGCAATGGTCCTGCGAGATCGAGCATCGCTGATAAAGCGCCTCGCTGGAGCGCGTTCCACTTGCCGGGAACGGCGACTTTCGCCACACGCGGCGAATAGCTCGATGGAAAGACCGTGCCGCGATGGCTGTCCATATGCGGATCGAGCAGCGCTTGCGCGCCCATACGCAATGCGAGTTTCAGCCTTTCCAGATCACGCTCGTCCGTCAGCATCCGAAAATCGACTTCCGGTTCGGCCAGCGGATTGGCCGAACCGAGTTTCAGAAAGCCGCGCGAGTAGGATTTGTTGATCCAGAAAAACAGCCCGCCCATGCGATGTCCGACCGAATGCCAGCCGTAGCGCGACAGGATCGCCGCGTGCATATCGCCCTGTGGCGTATCCGGCAGGGCTGACGAAAATCGCCAGATCGCCTGTTCATGGTGTTCCGCCTGATTTTTCTCTCGCATCGATGTAGGCAGGTAGGCAGCGACTGCGATGGATGGGTGTTCCATGAGGTTGCGGCCGATCCCGGCGCGGGATGCGATGACAGGAATGCCAAGTGCGGCCAGCTCTGCTCCGGGGCCTATTCCTGAGCGCAGAAGCAGCGCCGGTGAATGAATTGCGCCCGATGCGACGATAATCTCGCGCGCATTGATCGTTTGCGGGTTTTTCCCGGTGATTTCGGCCCCGATCGCCCGGATCCCGTCGAAAAGAATGTGCGTTGCCGTGCTGTCAGTAATGATTTTCAGGTTCGCCCGGCCACGGACTTCAGGTGTCAGATAGGCGATGGAAGTCGGAAGCCGTTCACCTTTGTCGCTGACAGCAACCGCGCCGCGAAACGTACCGTCTTCCCAAGGGCCGTTCTGGTCGGGACGTATAGGATGCCCGCGCGTCTCCAGCGTTTTCATAACCTGAATGACAAAGGGGGATATCCTGTCGTCGCTGATCCGCCGGATCGATAGCGGGCCATCCTTGCCATGCAGCGGGCCGTCGAAATCCCGATCCGCCTCGATTTTGCGGAAATGGGGCAGGCAAGATTCCCAGCCCCAGCCTCTAGCACCAAGTTCTTCCCATTCGGCATAGTCGGCAGGCGCGCCGCGATTGGCCATAAGTGCGTTGATTGCCGAGCCGCCGCCCAGAAGTTTCGCCTGCTCGTAACGGCGCGATGAGCGCGGGGCGCTGTTCGACCGCGTATAGCCCATCAATGCGCTGAGCGAAGCCCAGATATTGCGTGTGTCGAGATAGGCGCGGCCGGGATAGCGGCTTCGCACCTCGTCGGGAATATCACCGGCCGAGATGTCGCGACCCGCCTCGACAAGCACCACCGTTCGCTTCGGGTCTTCGGAAAGCCGTGCCGCCAGAACACATCCGGCCGAGCCGCCGCCGAGGATCAGATGGTCTGTGATCATGCAGTCTTGCCCTGGCGACGTTCCGTGCTACGCGCGTTGAGCGCCACCAGCATTACCAGAATGAAGGATATCGCAGTCAGCAGTGAACTGATCGCGGCGATCGTCGGGTCGATTTCGTCTCGCAATGCGGTGAACATGCGCTTGGTCAGCGTCTGATACTGGCCGCCGGAGATGAACAGTGCCACGACTGTTTCATCGATGGCCGAGATGAAAGCGAACAGCAGGCCGGAGATGACGCTTGGGCGGATTTGCGGCAGCGTGACCACGAAGAAGGTCCGCAGCCGGTTCATGCCGAGGCTGCGCGACACCATTTCCTGGGTGTGGTCGAACTTCCGCAGGCCGACCAGAACCGAAGTGATGACATAGGGCAGGCCAAGCATGATGTTAGCGAGGATCAGGCCCGTCATGCTGGCGAGAAGGCCAACCTGCGCATAGACCAGAAAGACGCCGACGGCGGTGATGACGATCGGCACGATCAGCGGCAATAGCAGCAGCATTTGCAAGCTGCGCACCAGTCGTGACGAGGTCATGTTGAGCGCATAGGCGGCGGCTGTGCCGAATATCGTCGCGAGCACGGCGCTTGATACGGACACGATCAGGCTGACTTTTGTCGCCTGCATCCACGCGGTGCTGCCAAGATAGGACTCATACCAGCGAAGCGACCATGATGGCGGCGGGAAGGTCAGGAATCGCGCACCCGAAAACGACATCGGCACGATGATGAGGATCGGGATGATCAGCCATGCGAGGATCAGGATGACCGCGCCGTAAAGCAGGAAATTGGGTCTACGCATGCGTCACCTCGTTCCCATGATGCGTTCGAATGGAATGAGCATGCTGGCCAGTTTGAAGATCAGGAAAACGCAGATCATGAGAACGACGCTGATCGACGAGGCCGCGCCCCATTCGTTGTAAACCTCGATGTTGCGGGAGACAAGCATGGAAACCATGTAGGTGCGCCCGCCGCCAAGCAGCTCCGGCGTGATGTAGAAGCCAAGCGTCAGAACGAAAACCAGAACCATACCGGCAATCATGCCCGGCATGGAAAGCGGCAGGAAGATGCGCGTGAAGACATAGGAAGGCGATCCGCCAAGGCTCGACCCTGCCATTGTGAGTTCCGGCGGGATTTTCTTCATCGTCGCATAGAGCGGCAGCACCATGAATGGCAGCAGGATGTGGATTGTCGCGATCACGGTGCCGAATTCATTGTTGACGAGCAGCAGTGGCGTGTCGATCAGCCCGGCGCTTTTAAGCGCCGAATTGACGATGCCTGTGCGCTGCAACAGGATCAGCCACGCATAGGCCCGCACCAGAACGCTGGTCCAGAATGGCAGCAGCACCAAAGCGAGAACGATCACGCTCCAGCGCTGCGGAAGTGCCGCCGCCACATAAGCGACGGGATAGCCGAGCAGCAGCGTCGCCAATGTGACGACGATTGCGATGCGAAAAGTTTGCAGGAAGGTCATCCAATAAACGGAATCGGTCAGGAATCGCTCGTAATTGACGAGCGTGAAGCCGCCATCCTGCCAGATCGATTGCCAGGCCAGCCACAGCAGCGGCACGACCAGCAGCGAAAAAACCACCAGCAGCGCCGGGGCAAGCAGCATCAACATCAGGCGCTGCTCGCGACGGTCGTGAAGTTGCGAAGGATTGGTTGTCGACATCGTCATCAATGACCCTCCTTGGAGCGGCGGCGGCCTATCGGGCACACAAGGAGCGCTCCAAGTTTTTCAATCCATGCATCGGCCCGGAATTTCGGGCCGATGCTATTGGCTTGGTGTTTACTGCTGGATGAAAGAAGCCCAGCGCTTCTGCGCTTCTTCACCAGCAGGCGAACTCCACCATTCATCCGAAACCAGAAGCTGCTTGGCGGCATTTTCCGGCGAACTCGGCATTTCGGCCGCACGCTCCGGAGAAATCTTACCGGTCTTGTAAGCTTCCGGATTGCCCGGACCGTAATCGATGTAAGCCGGGAAGTTCGCCTGAATGTCGGGCGCCATCGCCGCGTTGATGAATTTCACCGCCGTTTCCAGATTTGGTGCACCCTTGAGAATGCAAAGCGATGTGTATTGCAAAAAGCCCTCATTGAAGGTGTAGCCGATCGGCAGGCCTTCCTTGGCAACTGCCGTCACACGACCATTCCAGGCCATTTCCATATCGACTTCGCCATCGGCCAGAAGCTGTGCGGATTGCGCGCCCGATGTCCACCAGACCGTTACATGCGGCTTGATTTCCTCGAGCTTCTTGAAAGCCCGATCGACATCCAGCGGATACATCTTGTCCGGGGTTACGCCATCGGCGAGAAGCGCTGCTTCAAGTGTCGCAAGCGGATGATTTCGCAACGCGCGCGTACCCGGGAATTTCTTGACGTCCCAGAAATCGGCCCAGCTCTGCGGCGGGTTCTCGCCGAACTTGTCCGTGTTGTAGGCAAGGACGCTCGAATAGAATTCATACGCGACAGAATAGGGGCTCTTATATTCCGCAGGCATGTTGGTGACATTCGGCAGCTTCGAGAAATCGAGCGGCTCGATCATGCCCTGCTCGCCGCCGCGAATGCAGTCCTTGGCGGGTGTGTCGATGACGTCCCAGACAGGCTTGCCCGTCTCGGTCTGCGTCTTGATGACCGGCCATGCGTCGGGCGAACTGTCCTGATTGATGGTGATGCCGAGCAATTCGGCAACCGGGTCGAGAATTGCCTTGGTCTGCGCCTCCTGGTAGGCGCCGCCTTGCGAAACGAAGGTGATTTGTTCAGCCGATGCCAGCCCGGCGGAAAGTGTGACGATGGACGCGGAGAGTATCGCAGTTGAAAGTTTGAGTCTCATTTCCGTTCTCCTCTTTTGGCAGGATTTCACGCCCTGCTTTGATGTTTGAATTCAGGGTCTTAGCGCCCAATTGCATCCAGGAACTGGTACCAGCCGGCGACAAGCCGGACGGCGGGTTCGCGAATGGGATAAAAGGGAACGGGTTTCAGCCGCTCCGAAGTCAGAAGACCGAGATCCGGCTTTTCGCCAGCGACAATCGCAGCAACGTGCTTGCCCATCGTGGAAGCCAGCGCCACGCTCGTACCATTGTAGCCGACCGCATAGACGACACGCTCGTCGAGCCGCCCGGCATGCGGGATGCTGTCCATGGTCATCGCGACCAGACCCGACCATTTATGAGTAACCGCAACGTTCGACAGTTCGGGAAATTGGCGCACCATCGCCTTGTGGAGCGCTGAAAAAGCGCTTGTCGAATCCGTCTTGCCGAATGCACCCCGGCCGCCATAGAGCAGACGATCACCGGCCTTGCGAAACCAGCGCATCATGCGCCTTGTTTCCGTATAGCTGCGGCCATTGGTGAGCAGATTGCTGCCGGAAAGCGGTTCCGTCGCGATCATTGCCGAGCGGAATGGGATGATTGCCTTGCGAACGCTTGCGGTCGCTTTCGTCAGGTCGGAATATGAGTTGGTAGCGATCACGGCCTGCCTGGCATTGATCGTGCCGCCCGGCGTTTCCAGAAGCACCCCGGCTCCGTCACGACGCATTCCGGTAACCGGCGTATTTTCGAAAACCGGTATCCCGGCGGACTTTAGGCCTCTCGCAATGCCAAGCACGAAATTGAGCGGATGAATGATGCCGCCATGGGTGTTGAGCATCCCGCCGGTAAAATCCCGCGAGCCGGTTTCCGCCGCCATTTCTTCCGCTGAAAGAATGCGACAGGCCTTGTCACCGAGCGCCTGTCTCAGCCACTCTGTCTCCTTTTTCAGAGCGGCGAGCGAGACGGCATTATGCGCGCAGCGCAGCGATCCCGTCGGCTGATAATCGGCAGCCGAAATGCCGTAATCCTCGACCAGTTCGCCGACATGATCGATCGCCTCGATACCGAGATCGTGCATGCGCCGGGCCGTGTCGATGCCGAAGCGCGCA
The DNA here is from genome assembly GCF_039939195.1 of Foliimonas ilicis. Classification (NCBI taxonomy): domain Bacteria; kingdom Pseudomonadati; phylum Pseudomonadota; class Alphaproteobacteria; order Hyphomicrobiales; family Phyllobacteriaceae; genus Foliimonas; species Foliimonas ilicis. The sequence goes on from NZ_JBDUUH010000003.1 coordinate 46,485, forward strand.
GCGATTTCGGAAAAGGAAATGCGGAACTTGCCGGAAACGACGCCGCCATTGCGGCCGCTGGCGCCCCATCCGATGCGGCTTGCTTCAAGTACCACCGCCGAGATGCCGCGTGCGGCGAGGTAGCGGGCAGTGCTCAGGCCCGTGTAACCGCCGCCAATTATTGCGACGTCATATTGATGACCGCCCGACAGCTCGCCGAAGACCGGGCGGTCGACGGCTGTCTCCTGCCAGAGCGAGGCAATATCGGGGAAGGGCGGCTGGGCGGTCATCTCCTGTCTTTCTCAGGCAGCGCTTGCGGTCTGAAACCGTGCAACCAGTTCCGCATCGACGGCGTCTGCAAGCTGCTTGAGCGAGGAGAAGTGATAGTCGGGCTTGGTCAGCACCTTGGGTTCGGGCGTGCCGCCGAAACCTTTCTGGCCCTGGCGCCGCTCTATCCAGCATGTCGTGTAGGAAAGTTCTTTCGCGACACCGATGTCGTGATGCTGGCTCTGCGCGACATGCAGGATTTCCGACTGCTTGTATCCGGCCACGGATTGGCGGCCCTTGTTGAAGGCAAAGAATTGCGGGTTCGGCTTGGCGCAACCGGCCTCGTCGCAAGTGACGCTGTCATGGAACGGATTGCCTAGCGCGTCCGAATAGGCCGAGAAGGCGGTACGGTCCGCATTCGTCATCGCGACGAGACGGAAATTCTTGCGCAGACGCGCCAGCGTCTCGACGGAGTCCGAAAAAGCCGGCCAGCGCAGAACCGAAAGCTGAAAGGCTTCCGCAGTCGCCACATCATTTTTAAAGCCGAGTTCCTCTGCCAGCGACAGATAGACGTCCTTCATGGCGACCGACGAACGACCATAGAATTTGTCGCGTCCGCGCTTGTAGGGTTCGAAAATGTCGTCGTCCGACAGTCCCGCCGTCTTTTCACCGCCAAGAGCCCGCACGGCATCCAGAACGCCCTTTTCGAAGTCGATCAGGGTGCCGACGACGTCGAATGTCATGACCTTGAATTGAGTAAGTTTCATAGTTTCTTTCCTTCTTGAATACAGAACGACCGTGCGTTTCAGGGTGCTTGCGGAACGACGATCGTGTCTTCGGGATGTAGTGCGACGATAATCGGATCGCCGGGCTTCTTGAGTTGCGATCGGCCCGCATAATTGCCGGGCAACCGCAGGCTGAGATCGCCGCCGGACGATAGTTTGAGGAAAAGCCGTATGCTTTCGCCTTGATAGAGTGTTTCCGTGACGGTTCCCGTCAGCAGGTTCGAGCCGGTCGGTTCGCTGCCGTCCGCAACCACGAGTTTTTCGGAATGAACCGCAAGATAAAGCTGATCGCCCTGTGGGACGCGATGCGAACTACGCAAAATTGCATCACCCAGCCGCACCGTGTCGTCATTCTCGCGCTGGACGGGAAGAAGCGTCGCTTCGCCGATAAAGCGGGCGACGAAAGAATCTGCCGGATTGTCGTGAAGCTGTTCCGGCGTATCGACCTGTACAAACCTGCCCTTGTTCATGATGGCGACGCGATCGCTCATCGTCAGCGCTTCGCGCTGGTCGTGGGTAACGTAGATGATCGTCGCGCCGAGCCTCTTGTGCAATTGCCGTAGCTCGATCTGCATGGATTCCCGCAACTGCTTGTCGAGTGCCGACAGGGGCTCGTCCATCAGGATCAGCCGCGGCTCGAAAATCATGGCGCGCGCAAGCGCCACGCGCTGCCGCTGACCGCCGGACAATTCGTGGATGCGCCGATCCGCGTAACCATTGAGCTCGACCATATCCAGCGCGCTTTGGAGCTTCTCCGGCCAGCTCGATTTCGGCAGCCGGCGCGCGCGCAGTGGAAATGTGATGTTCTCGGCAACGCTCATATGAGGAAAGAGCGCGTAATTCTGGAAAACGATACCGATATCGCGCTTGTGAGGCGGCTCGAATGTAATATCCCGATCGCCCAACCAGATTGAACCTGACGTCGGCTGCACGAAGCCGCCGAGAATACCCAGAAAAGTGGTCTTTCCCGATCCCGAAGGTCCGAGGATGGAAACGAATTCGCCGGGAGCGACCTCCAGACTGACATTGTCCAAAGCGCGGAACTGGCCGTAGCTCTTTTGCGCGTTTCGGATGGAAACGCCCACACGCCCTGAATTTTTTATATCAACCATCTGATTCCACTGAAAAATTTATGTGCGCTGATGCTTGGGTGGCAGGCGCGACATTCCTTGTTGAGTAGAAAACCTGAACAGGTGAGTCTGTCTGGGCAATCATCGCCCTGCACAATCACATGTTCTGTTCCCCGAAGGTCTTGTGCCTTCCTTGATCAGCAACAGACCAAAGAAGCAGGCCATCGGCAATTGAAAAAAAGTTCAGGGAGGTGTTACATTATGTAATGAACAAATTGAGACGATCTCTGCCGTCCATGAATGGGCTGTTTACGTTCGAAGCAGCATCGCGATGCGGTAATTTTTCCAAAGCCGCCGATGAACTGAACGTCACGCCCGCCGCAGTCAGCCGTATGATCACCCGTCTGGAGCAGAATCTCGGGACAGCTTTGTTCATGCGTCAGGCGGGTGGAGTGAGCCTCACCGAATCAGGCCAGCTTCTTTTCGATGCTATTTCCAGAGGGTTTTCCGGAATAGAAAGCGCCTTGGGCGAAATCGAAGACCGCCGCATCGGTGTTCAAACTGTCTCCCTGTCGGTTTCCACTGGATTTACGACGCATTGGATGATGCCTCGCATGGCGGAATTCAAGCGCCAGTTTCCTGCCGTCGATTTGAGATTCCAGCTTGTGATGGGCGCCGTTTCCGGCCCGGTCAACGATGTGGATATCGGAATGAGATTTGTGAACGGCCCCGATGAGCGCCATGAGGCCGTCTTCGTGATGCCGGAAATACTGGTCCCGATCTGCAGCCCGTCCTACCGGGAAAGTCACAGCGTCAACGGCAGTGATGTGAGGCGGATACCGGACACCACGATCAATCTCAGCGATGCACAGCCGAACTGGTCGAGCCTGTTTTCACCATTGAATGAGGGTGACACCGGAAATTCGATGATCTTTTCCGATTACGCCATCGTGGTGCAAGCCGTGTTGCTCGGGCAGGGCGTCGGACTGGGCTGGCTGAATGTCGTTGCGCATTGGCTTCGAACCAAAGCCCTGGTACCGGCAAGCGAACATCTCATGAAGACAGGCCGCCAGTGCCATCTCGTGCGCCTGAAAGACAAGCCCCTGCGTCCCATCGTGGCAGACGTCCAGGATTGGCTGATCGCCGAACTCAACAGCGACGTCCTCGCCGTCGATGCCCTCTATCCGCATCTTGGTCTAAGGCAGTCGGTTCAGCCGAAGAACTGATGCAACTCGTCGGTCTCCGGTGATCATGCTGTGCCTGCCGAAACAAGCACAGCGATGCCACCGCATGTGAATAAAAACTCCAATTTCATGTTTTTTATTCACCCCTCACACCCCGCCCCTATCATTCCCCCACTGTCTTAGCGGGAAGCCGGTGCGCACCGGGTATCGGTTCAGACAGCGGTGACTTCCCATTTGCGACTGCGGTAGTCGTGAGTTCCGAGGGCATCCGACAGGTCGGCGCGTCGAAGATGCGTTCATGGCGGGAAGTGACAAACCCCGCCGATGAAACATCCCAAAGCGTGCGGAGAAACCGCGATGTTTGCCTGCACTATTGAATGCAGGAGACATTGTGCCCGACCGACTGGGTAGCAGGTGAGGAGCGGTCCGCGCAGCGGACGAGAAGCCAACAACTTGGCTTCTCAAGCTCCGAACGGCGGGGTGCGGACGTCGCGCCACATAATTACTTACACTAGGAAGGCACGGCCAAGCGCCCCGCTTCCCGGTTCTTTGACAATGGCCAGACGCAGAATGCGGGCGTGGCGATGAGAGAATATGTCCTGCGTGCTTCCCCAGGCGATCACGTAATGCGGCGGATGCTCTCGGCCAGTTCGGCCGGTTCGAAGATTCCCTTCCAGTCATCGCGCATCAGGCGTGGCTTGCCGTTTTCGACTGCCTTGTTGCATGCATCCGAGAAAACACCGGGAATATGCCCGAAAGTGACGGCCGCAAGAATATTGAGATGGCCGAGCAGAAAATCGCGTGCCGCGATTTCAGGAACGCCACGCCTTACGACTTCTTCGACACCCTCCCGCATGACTTCAAGCAGGGACGCGGCCAGGGTTTCAGACAGTGCGGGCTCAAGAAGGGCCAATTGCTCGACTGTCAGACGGTGCGATCTGAGGACCGGCCCCCAGATGATCTGCGCGACTTCTTCGCCGCGCGCATAGAGCGCTTCCGGGCCATGCATCAATGCATTTACGATCGACTGTTTGGCAGCTATTCCGCCGAAGCGGTCATCACGAGCCTGCTTGCTTTCTTCGTCGCTGAAGATGGACGGGTGGCATGGGTGGGTGACGAAATAGCCGATATCTTCGCGTTCCGGCAGATGTCCCGCATAAGGTGCTGCCGGATCGAGGATGATGACCAAAGTGCCGGAATCGAGTGTCGGAACGATCTTTTCGGCAACAGTGCCGATTACGGTGTCGGGAACGGCAAGCACGACTACATCCGCCGCCTTCAGTGCGTCCGCCTGATCGCTCGGCGAAACATTCAGTTCGGTCTTTAGCCTTTCGCGGCCAGCTTCGCTGATCTCGACATAATGCACGTCATGGGACGTTTTGGACAAATTGCGGCCAAGGCGTATGCCCATTTTCCCGCCTGCGCCTAAAAGTGCGATCTTCATTTTCTCTCTCCCGGATTTTGGACAAACAAGTCTCTCTGGCGGCATGATTGCTCATGCCGCCTTGTCGATTTTGAACAGGGTTTGGGTGCCGCGTGGCGTTTAGCCGTGTGACGCCGCTACCGTCTTGACGCGGGTGAATCCGAAAAGAGCCTCGAAGCCCTTTTCGCGGCCGTGCCCGGATTTGCCGACCCCGCCAAAAGGCAGTTCGATACCGCCGCCAGCACCGTAATTGTTGATGAAAACCTGACCGACTTGCAGCTTGCGCGCCATGCGCATCTGCCTGCCGCCATCCCGCGTCCAGACGCCGGCCACCAATCCGAATTCGGTGCCGTTGGCGATCCGGAGTGCATCAGCTTCGTCATCGAACGGGATGAGAACCTGAACCGGGCCGAAAATTTCTTCCTGCGCCAGCTTGTGGTCGGGAGAAACATCGGCAAACAGGACAGGCGCTACATAATTGCCTTCAGCCGAAGCGTCGTCGCGGATTTTTCCTTCGGCGGCGACCACGAGTTCGGCCTTGCCGATCTCGATGAACGAGCTGACGATCTGCTTCTGCTTTCGTGAGACGAGCGGTCCGAGATTATGGCTGCCGATGGCCGGACCGGCCTCCAGACCGCGGTAGATTTCGGCCATGCGGCGCTTGACCTCTTCGTAGACGCCGCGCTGAACCAGAACGCGCGAGGCGGCGGAGCAAGTCTGTCCGGCATTCTGCATGCATGCGCCGACAAGTGTCGGCATCGCTTTGTCGAGGTCGCAATCGTCGAACACAATGTGAGGCGACTTGCCGCCAAGCTCAAGCGTTACCGGAACGACGTTGCGGGCTGCTGCGGCCTGAATGCGCTCGCCGGTTCCCACCGAACCGGTAAACGACAGATGGTGCACACCGGAATGGCCCGAAAGTGCAGCGCCGACATCCGACCCGAGCCCGGTCACGATGTTGAGCGCACCAGCCGGAAGACCGGCTTCTTCGGCGATTGCGGCAAAGGCGAGTGAAGACAAGGATGCGTCTTCCGCAGGTTTCAGCACGCAGGCATTGCCCGCAGCCAGCGCTGCGCCAACACCGCGTCCGAGGATTTGCATCGGATAGTTCCAGGGGATGATGATCCCCGCAACGCCGTGTGGCTCGCGCAACGTGTAGACGGTGAACCCATCCTGATAGGGGATCGTGGTGCCGAAGAGTTTGTCGGCCGCACCTGCATAGAATTCGAGATAGCGTGCCAGAGCGATGGAATCGTTGCGCGACTGATGCAGCGGCTTGCCGACATCCAGGGCCTCGATCATCGCGAGATCTTCGGCGCGTTCAAGAACCAGCGACGACATTTTCATGAGGATGCGGCCGCGCTCCGTTGCGGTGAGGCGTCCCCATTCACCATCCATTGCTGCCTGTGCTGCATCGACGGCCGCATTCACATCTTCAGGCGTTCCGCGCCCGATGGTTCCAATCACTTGGCCGGTTGACGGGTTCTCGACATCGATCGTCGCCGCGCCTTCGGGTTTGCGCCATGCGCCGCCAATGAAAATCTGGTTCGGGTCAAACCAAAGAACGTCTTTCAAATTCATTATTATCTCCCCGGGCGCATGCCCGTCATTCACCCGCGAAAGCGGGCCGTTAAGCGCATTGCGCAGTTCAGTCGATGATCTGGTAGAAGGGTTCCATGCGCTCGCGCGATGAAAGAATGTGCTCGGCCATCGCTTTTCGCGCGGCGTCTGCGTCGCCGCGTTCCATGGCTTGCACGATCAGCAGATGTTCTTTTACGGCTTCTTCGGCCACAGCCGAATGATAGCGCAAGCGGAACAGATGCATGTGAGCGTAGAGCCGATCCAGTGTCTCGGCGATCACCTCATTGCCGCATAGATGCACGATCAATGCGTGAAACTGGCCGTCGAGCAGGGCAAAGCGCCCGTAGTTCGCGCGTGTGTCAGCCGCGACGAGTTGCTTCATCTCCTTGCAGAGACCCTGAAGCTGCCGAATCGTCTCATCATTGGCGTTCGTTGTTGCAAGAAACGTCGCTTCCGGCTCGATCAACAGGCGCATGGCATAGACATCGCGAAACCGTGCACTGGAAGGCATGGGCGCTGCGCTGTAGCCGGAATTGAACTTCTTTACGACGAGCCCTTCCGATTCAAGACGGATGAGCGCCGCACGCACCGGCGTCTGCGAAACGCCGAAGTCCCGCGCCAGGGCATCGACCGACATGCGCTCTCCCGGAGGTATGCGCAGGGCGATCAGATCGGAGACGATCGCATGGTAGACGTCGTCGCCGATTGAGTGCCGCTGGGCGAGCTTTGCCCTTGCTGTTTCTAACTCCATGGGTGGGAAACTCATGTCCTGCCTGATTGTTGCCGAATGCATTCTGCCACGAGAACTGGAAGCTTGCATCGCGGATTTCTATCGTATATGGGATTAAATATCGTATCGGATATACGATGTAAAGGGCATCGTCTCGATAGGAGCGATCGCTTTGAGAGGAAGTTGAACTCGACAAGGTTGAACCTCGGGAGGAGGCACGAATGACTTATTTTTCAAGGATTGCGCAGGGAATTTTGCTCGGAGGAATGGTGGCGTTTTCCGCGCCGCTCTATGCAAAAGATTTCAATATCGCCATGACCCCGCCTGAAGAATCGCACTACGGCGCTGCTGCAAAAGCATTCAAGGCGAAGATCGAGGAACTGTCCGGCGGCGATATCAAGGTCAATATCAAGTCCAACGGCGTCCTTGGCGGCGAGCGCGAGATTCTCGAAGGCATGCAGATCGGCTCGATCGAGATGGGTGTCACATCCACCGGGCCTGTCGGCGGCTTTGTGCCTGAAACCTACGTTCTGGATCTTCCATTCCTGTTCAAGTCCTATGACTCGGCACGTGCAATTCTGGACGGCCCGATAGGTCAGGAGTTGCTCGACAAGTTCGAACCGCAAGGCATCATGGCGCTTGGCTGGGGTGAGAACGGCTTCCGCCACATCACCAATTCGCGCAAGCCGATTGTCTTGCCGTCCGACCTGCAGGACATGAAAATCCGCACCATGGAAAACGACATCCATCTGAAGTCGTTTCAGGCTGCGGGCTCTGCGCCCACGCCTATGAGCTGGACCGAGGTCATCACCGCTCTTCAGCAGGGCACCATTGACGGCCAGGAAACGCCGATGTCGATCTTCATCGCAAACCGCATATGGGAAGTGCAGAAATACGCGACCCTGACCGGACATTTCTACTCGCCGGCAATCATCATGATGTCGAAGATCCATTGGGACGGGCTGAGCGAGGAAGAGCAGGGCTGGGTCCGCGAAGCGGCAAAAGCCGGTGTTGAAGCCAACCGCGCATATGTTTCCAAGAATGAAGTCGAAGGCCTGGCAACGCTCCGCGAGAATGGCATGGAAGTTGTCGATAGCGTCGATCAGGAAGCTTTCGCCGAAGTTGTAGCCCCGGTGTATGAAGACTTTTCCAAGCAGTACGGCACTGAAATGCTCGATCGCATCCGCGACGCGCAGAAGTAAGCATGCCGGCGCGGCAGAATGACTGCCGCGCCATAGCTTCCAAATCACAGAATTGAGGGAGGAGACGTGATGCGCTCAAGGCTCGCATCCGCCAGCGAACGGCTAATTTCGCTGACGCATAATATTTCTGCCGTTTTGCTGGCCGTCGCGACCGCGCTCGTGTCCATACAAGTCATCACGCGCTTCGGCATTGGTCATGCTGCCGCGTGGACGGAAATCGTAGCGCGCGGGGTCGTGGTCTGGATGGTGTTCATGGTCTCCGGCGCTGGTTTTCGCTACGGCGCGATGATCCCGCTGGAATTCATTCGTGACATCGTCCCGGCGCCTATCAAGCGCGTGGTCATGATCGCGGTGACGACGCTGGTGCTTGTGTTTCTCGGCGTTCTGGCCTGGTACGGCACGATGATGGCGCTGCGGGTCAGCGGCCAGAAGATCGCTATGCTTCATATTTCGATGGCCTGGTTTTACGCGGCCATTCCGGTCGGTGCGGCACTTGCTGTCCCAGGCATCCTTCTCGCCCACTTCTCCCCCCGCGAACTTTCGAAGGACATGCACGAATGAACGTCGCTCTCGTCACCGCGCTGATCTTTCTGTTCGCGCTTTCAGTTCCAGTCGCAGTCGCCATCGCGCTGTCTGCAATCTTCGGCATTACCTTCTTCAGCAATCTGCCTTTGCTTGTTGTTCCTCAAAAGATGTTCAACGCGCTGGACAGCTTCCCGCTTCTGGCCATTCCTTTCTTCATTCTGGCCGGAAACCTGATGACACATGGCGGCGTTTCGCGCCGTCTGGTGGATTTTGCCAAGGGTCTTGTCGGCGGCATTCAGGGCGGTCTGGCAAGCTCATGCGTCATCACATGCATGATTTTTGCGGCAATCTCCGGCTCGTCCGTCGCCACGACATTCGCGGTCGGTGCGATCCTTATTCCGGCAATGGTCCGGCATGGTTATCCAGTTCGCGTGGCTGCGACCGTCCAGGCCGCTTCTGCCGAACTGGGCGTCATCATACCTCCATCGATTCCGATGATCCTTTATGCGGTCGCGACGGAGACTTCAGTCACGCAGCTTTTCATTGCGGGTATCGGACCAGGCCTGCTCATCGCGACAGCACTTCTCATCATGGTGCAGATCTGGTGCAGGCTGAAAGGATACGGAAAGGAAGACGGTGCAAATCGCGAGCCCTTCCTTAAGGTGACGTTCAATGCCGTCTGGGCGTTGATGCTTCCTGTCATCATCATCGGCGGAATTTATGGTGGTATTTTCACGCCTACCGAAGCTGCAGCTATAGCTGCTGTGTATGCGCTGGTGGTCGGGCTCTTTATATACAAGGAACTGAAACTTTCGGACCTGCCGCAAATCTTCCGCGCTTCCGCTATCTCTACCGGCGCAGTTATGCTGATCATTTCGGCGGCTGGACTCTTCTCGTTCCTGATCAGCCTCTCGGGCATCCCGGCGACGATCGGCGAATGGTCGCGTGGCAGCTTCGACAGCTTTGTCACCTTCCTGCTGTTCGTGAACATTCTGTTGTTCGTAGTCGGAATGTTCGTCGAAACGTCAGCAGCAATTCTTGTGCTGGCACCGATCCTTGCGCCGGTGGCTATCGCCTACGGTGTTGATCCGGTTCATTTCGGCATCATCATGATCGTCAATCTCGCCATGGGAATGATCACGCCACCGCTTGGGGTGAATCTTTTCGCCGCTGCAACGGTTGCCCGAATACCCGTGCAGACGATGTTCCGACCGCTGATCTTCCCCGTGACCACCGTGATCGCAGCTTTGATGCTGATTACATATGTACCGGCGATCACCTTGTGGCTGCGCGATCTGTCGCTTGGCAATTGATGAAGTGGCATCGCGCGTCGATTTTCACCGACGCGCGATCCTCCCGAAAGCAGAAGAACGACAAGGACTGCAATGCCACGCTTGAACGAAATCAGATCTGCCGGACTTGCCGCATTGAAGGCGGCTGGCGTCGCGGACGTAGACGCAGAGACGCAACTGTCCCTGCTGCTCGAAGCGGAGTTGCGGGGCACGGCGTCACATGGCCTTCTGCGGCTTCCACGCATCGTTGAGCGGATTGCGAGCGGGGCAACCAATCCCGCAAGTCGCGGAAAACATAGCTGGCGGGGCCATGCACTTCTCGACGTCGATGGTGAGCATGGACTAGGTCCGGTTGTCGCTATGGCCGCGTTGGAAGAGGTATCCGCCCGTGCCAGGGAAACCGGTATCGCAGCAGCGGCAATCCGCAACTGCGACCATCTCGGAATGCTTGCCTGGTATGCCGAACACGTCGCGAAACAGGGGCAAATCCTGATCGGCATGACGATCAGCGAGGCATTGGTCCATCCATGGGGCGGCAGGCGCGCAATGCTTGGCACCAATCCGATCGCGATTGGCATTCCCGCAGACCCGGAACCTTTCGTTCTGGATATGGCGACCAGCCTCGTTTCCATGGGCAAGATTCACGATTACGCCAATCGCGGCGAGCCCGTCCCCGACGATTGGGCGCTTGATGCGGATGGCAATCCGACGACTGATGCCGAAGCCGCCAAGAAAGGCTCGATCGCCCCGTTCGGCGGAGCCAAGGGTTATGCTTTAGGCCTCGCATTCGAGCTCCTCGTTACAAGCCTCACCGGTGCCGCTATCGGCACGGACGTCAAAGGCACGCTGGATTCGCACAACGCCTGCAACAAGGGCGATGTCTTTATCGTGCTGGAACCGGCGAGCGGCATGGCGTCCGTCATTGCCCGTTTCATGGATCAGGTGCGCGCTACCGATCCGGCTGACGTAAATTTTCCAGTTCGCATACCCGGCGACAGGGCGCTGCAGACGCGTGATACGCTGTTGGACGACGACATCCGTTTGGCTCCTGAAATCTGGGAGCGTATTCAAATACTTGCCAAGAAAGAGCGCCTGACGGGCGAAGAGGAGAATAACCATGCGGCTTGATTATGGTGTGACGCGCGCACCTGCACGGCTTCTGTTCGGACCCGGCCAGCGTCGCGCGATAGGACGTGCCGCTGCCGATCTTGGGAAGCGCGTGCTGATTTGCACTGACAAGCGTTTTGCGCAATTGCCGGTGATGAGCGAAATCCTCGACGATCTGAAGGCGCATGAACTGGACGCGATCGTTTTCGATGCGACCGAAGCGGAATTGCCGCTCGCCGGCATTCTGGAATGCGTCGAAACCTTTCGCGATTTCGACCCGGAAGTGGTGATCGGGCTTGGCGGCGGCAGCTGCCTGGATCTCGCGAAACTGGTGAGCTTGCTGCTGTCTTATCCTGGCCCGCTCTCTCAGTATTACGGAGAGTTCAAGGTGCCCGGCCCGATCCGCCCGCTGATCGCTGTTCCAACGACGTCCGGCACCGGTTCGGAAGTAACGCCGGTTGCAGTACTTGCCGATCCTGAGCGGACGATGAAGGTCGGCATTTCAAGCCCGGCGCTCATTCCGCATACGGCAATCTGCGATCCTGAATTGACGCTGTCCTGCCCCAAGGCGTTGACGGCAATTTCAGGTGCCGATGCCTTGGCGCATGCCATTGAGGCGTTTGCTGCGGTCGCGCGCCCGGCCGATCCGCAAATGGCGATGGAGCGGGTTTTCGTCGGCAAGAATACGCTGAGCGACCAATATGCGCTCAGCGCAATCAAGCTCATATTTTCCAACCTCGAACGCGCCGTGGAAAATGGTGAAGACATCGAGGCGCGCTCGGCGGTCATGCTGGCGTCAACCTATGCTGGTCTTGCATTCGGCAGCGGCGGCACAGCCGCGGCGCACGCCATACAATATCCGGTAGGTGCGGAAACACATACCGCGCACGGGCTGGGTGTGGGCATATTGCTGCCCTACACGATGGACTTCAATGCCTCCGCTGCCGCTGCTGATTATGCAGAGATTGGGCGTGCGATAGGGGTGGCCACAGCAGCAGATTCCGATGAAAAGGCTGCAACGGTGGCAATTGCAAGCGTGCGGGAATTGTTTGCCCGCATCGGAATTCCGGCGACTCTAAGAGAAATCAAAATCGCGGATGATAGGCTCGATGCGCTTGCCGAATTGTCGATGAACGCAGCGCGTCTCGTCGAGAACAATCCGATGCCGCTGAACCCCGGTGCAATCAAATCCATACTGACGCGTGCCCTGAGCGGGATTTAAGCCGCGCACGAGAACTGAAAGAGGAAATTATGACTGAGATGAATTACCCAACGGACCTCTTCATCGGCGGCAAATGGCGGAAGGGCAGCCGGGACAACCGTATTGCCGTGATAAATCCTTCAGATGGTGCTGTGCTCGATCGCGTTGCCGACGCGGATGCAGGCGATGCGATCGCCGCCGTTGATGCTGCAGCCAATGCCGCATCGGCATGGGCCGCAACGCCTGCGCGCAAGCGGTCTGAAATCCTGCGCAAATGCTTTGAGCTGATGACGCGCGATGCGGAAGCTTTGGCCCGTTTAATCTCCCTCGAAAACGGCAAGGCGCTCAAAGATGCGCGTGGTGAAGTCGCATATGCGGCAGAGTTTTTCCGCTGGTTTGCGGAAGAGGCGGTGCGCATAAATGGCGATCTTTCCGTTGCACCATCCGGCGCGAACCGCATTCTCGTGCAGTATCAGCCGATCGGTGTTTCACTGATGATCACGCCGTGGAATTTCCCGGCTGCAATGGCAACGCGCAAGATCGCACCGGCATTGGCAGCGGGTTGCACATGCGTCTTGAAACCCGCCACGGAAACCCCGTTGACGGCCTATGCCGTAGCGAAAATATTGAGCGAAGCGGGCGTTCCCGATGGTGTCGTCAATGTCATCACTTCTTCCACGACCTCGGAAGTTGTGAATGCGATGCTCGACGATCCGCGTGTCAGGAAGCTGTCCTTCACGGGTTCGACCGAGGTTGGACGCATCCTTCTCCGCAAGGCGGCAGATCAGGTCATTCATTGCTCGATGGAACTGGGCGGAAACGCGCCATTTGTCGTTTTCGACGACGCCGATATGGACAAGGCCATCGAGGGCGCGATGGTCGCAAAAATGCGCAATGGCGGTGAGGCATGCACCGCAGCCAACAGGCTCTATGTTCAGCGCGGCGTGGCTGACGAATTCGCCCGCCGTCTGGCGGCGCGCATGGCGGCGATGAAGGTGGGTGCCGGTGCGGATGCCGACACCGATTGCGGACCGCTGGTGAATGCCGCTGCCGTCAACAAGGTTGCAGAACTGGTGGATGACGCGGTTTCGCGTGGAGCCAAAATTCTTTGCGGTGGAAAGAAAAGCGGTGGGCAGGGATATTTCTATCCGCCGACAGTTCTGGTCGATGTGCCGGAAGACGCGGCATTGGCGCGGGAAGAAATTTTCGGCCCCGTTGCTCCGGTATACGTCTTCGATACGGAAGAAGAGGCGATAAGGCTCGCCAACGATACCGAATATGGACTGGTCGCTTATGTCTATACGACCGATCTTTCGCGCGGCCTGCGAGTCTGCGAACGGATCGAAGCCGGGATGCTGGCGCTTAATCGCGGTCTGGTATCAGATCCTGCCGCGCCGTTTGGCGGGGTCAAGCAGAGTGGCCTTGGTCGCGAAGGTGCGCATCACGGCATGCTTGAATTCATGGAAGCAAAGTACATCGCGACCGATTGGTAAGTCGGCATTTACATTTATTTTGAGGGAGTGCCGACATGGCGAAATACCGAATTGCAACGATCGAGGGCGATGGCATCGGCCCGGAGGTCGCACAGGCCACGATGCAGGTTCTCAAGACTGCGTGCGGCTCCAGCACGCTCGATTTTCAGATGTTCGATGGCGGGGCAGGGCATTATGTAAAAACCGGCCACGTGCTGCCGGATGATACGTTCGCGGCCTGCCGTGATCTGGATGCCATTCTGCACGGAGCCGCAGGACTGCCGGGCGTTGTTTATCCTGATGGAACGGAGGTCGGAAACGACCTTCATTTGCGCCTGAGATTCAAGCTCGATCTTTACGCCAATGTCCGCCCGGTAAAGCTCTTGCCGGGTGTGCTTTCGCCGCTCCGGGCTTTCGACAATGGCGGCATCGATTATGTCATCATCCGTGAAAACACCGAAGGGCTTTATGCGAGCCGTGGCGCCGGCGTGCTTCTGCGTGACGAGTTCGCTTCCGACAGTCTTGTCATCACCCGCAAGGGGACCGAGCGCGTTGCGAAATTCGCATTCGAGCTGTCGAAAAAGCGAAATGGCGCGCTGCGCGATGGAAAGCGTCGCGTAACCGTCTGCGACAAGGCCAATATTCTTCGCTCCTACGCATTCTTTCGCGCGGTTTGCGACGATGTTCATGTCAATTATCCCGAGGTCGACATCGACTACGCTTACGCCGATGCCATTACCGTCCACATGGTCAAGCGCCCCGATTTCTATGACGTTATCGTCGCGGAAAATATGTTCGGCGACATCATTTCGGACCTTGGTGCCGCCACTGTCGGCGGCATGGGAATTTCACCTTCTGGCGAAATCGGCGATGGTCACGCGCTTTTCCAGGGCGCACACGGTTCCGCGCCGGATATTGCGGGACAAAATCTTGCAAGTCCGGTCGCTACCGTTCTTTCCGGCGTTATGATGCTGCGCTGGCTTGCGGATAAGCATAGTGATGACGAACTCGCGCAGGCGGCGGATCGGATCGAGACGGCCGTTGGCAAGGTGCTTCTGGAAGGTCACGCCGTACCGCATGATCTTGGCGGCAAGGCCACCTGCACCGACGTTACCGATGCGATCTGCCGTGCGATGAATTGATAGGGACGATAAAATGACAAAGCCCAAAGTTGGAATGATCGGCGTCGGCCTTATGGGGCACGGCATTGCGCTCAACGTCGCGAAAAAAGGCTGGCCTCTGGCCTATCTCGACCATCCCGGCAACCAGCCGGCGGACGATCTCAACGAATTGGGTGCGAAATCGATCAGCGACAAGAACGAACTCGCCCGCCAGAGCGATGTCATCATTCTGTGCGTCAGCGGAACGCCTCAAGTCGAAAGCATTTTGCTTGGGGATGAGGGCATATTGAAGTCCATTCGTCCCGGAACGGTCATCATCGATTGCTCGACTGCAATTCCGAGCTCTACCGAAAGCATCGCCGCAGCAACCGCGGCAGCAGGCGGGCGCTTTCTGGATTCGCCCATGACGCGTACGCCGCTTGAAGCCGCACAGGGACGGCTCAACCTTCTCATCGGCGGTGACAAGGCCCTGTTTGAGGAAATGCTGCCGCTATTGCAGAGCTTTTCGGAAAACACCTTCTACGCCGGGCCTGCCGGATCGGGGCACAAGCTGAAGCTTTTGCATAATTTCGTATCTCTCGGCTTTGTGACGCTGTTGGGAGAGGCTGCGGCCTGCGCGAAAAAGGGCGGAATTTCGCCCGAAGTCTTCGTCGATGTGCTGACCAAGGGCGGCGGATATGGCGCGGCCCTTGATCGTGTCGGCCCCTTCGTTCTTTCGGGCGATAATTCCAAGATGAAATTCGCGGTGTCGAACGCGCAGAAAGATCTGTCCTATTACGTCAGGATGGCAACCGACCTGGATACGCAAAACGGCGCGGCCTCAGGCGTTCTCTCGTCGTTGAACGACCTCGTTGAAGCTGGCCATGGAGACGCGTATCTCTCCGAAATTTCTGCGAAGTTGCAAAAGTAATTTCGGGGTGTCCTCAACCAATGGGAATAATTTAATAGAATAGAGGTGAAAGAATCCGCATATTTGATGCTTGCAGGGGGGTATTTGCATGAAAAGTGCAGCGACAATCTCCAATTCGGCAATTTTAGGCCACAGCTTTAGTCGCGTTTTGTCCGTTGCTTGCGTGGTATTTGCGGTTTCGGCTCTGCCCGCAATTGCGCAAACCGAGGTGATCGATCGGCTGGATATGCCGGATCCGATCACGCTGGATGGAACGGCACATCAATTGGCGTGGAGCTCTCAGCCCAATCCGAATTACATCAAGCAGGAATATGTGCCGGCGGGACAGGCAGTGGAGACCTACAGCAGCATGTTGTTGCTGGAAGTTCTGACTGGCGATCTCGCGCCAATCGATGCGGCCACTGTCCAGATGAATACCTTGATTGAGCGCAAAAGCAAAGACCCGCTTGTAAATATGGATTTGATGCAAAACGACAAAAGCGGTGAAGTTTTTCTGGACTTCATCGTCTCCTCAAAAGACGCAAACGGTGAGTATATCGTGGAGTGGAATGCGTATCGCTACGTCCGCCATGTGGATAGAAGCGGCGACAAGGGCCTTTTGTTTTTCGCTGTCAGCCGTCGTGCTTATGGCGATGACAATTCGCGCAGTTTCCTCCAGAATCTGAAGACATTGAGGCCTGCTCTGCGCAATGCGCTTGTGAGTTCACCGCTGCCGGATATCGACTGGAATCCGTGACAGTCGCTTTCTTTCAACTACACAATCACTCAGCCGGAATGTATTTGAGGGTTCCGGCAAGTCGCGGACCGGTTGAACCCTTTATGTCCATCGGATGGTTGATGCCATCGTTTACAGGCACTTCTTCAAAGTCAAAGGGGCTTACGCCTTCGAGGCAGGCTGCATTGACGCCGTAGAAATCCGGGTTCGAGCGTGGCTTGTGGAATGTATAAATTCCGCATTTCGAGCAGAAATAGTGCTCGGCTGCATTCGTGTTGAACTGATATTTCGTAAGAGCGTCATCGCCGGAAAATACGGTTATGCCATCTTTCGCAGCCGAGATTACGACGGCGCCTTTCAACTGGCAGTATGAGCAGGTGCAGCGCCGTGCCGTATGAAGTCCGTTCTTCAGTTTGACGTTGAAGCGAACAGTTCCGCAGTGGCACGATCCATCAATCTCCTGAACGTCGAAATTCATGGAATCATCCTTTTTGAACGGCACACAGTTGACGTTCTTTCATAGAGAATGGGCTGCCGATGCTCAAGCAGTCCACTCTCTAAAGTGTGCGGGATCAGCCGGATGGAAACGTTGCCTGCATGGATGGGCGCTTCGATATTTTCTCGAACCATGCCGACAGGTTCGGATGCCTTGTGCGCCAATCCTTGTTGGCGAAACGGAAATCGAGATAGCCGAGCGTGCATGCAATGGCGATTGCGCCGGCATGGAAATCGCCCGACATCAGGGGCAGCCAGCGTGTCTCGAGATCGTCCAGACCAGAATCGATCTTCTCCATCTGACCGTCGTACCAATCATCCCACTGCAACTCACCCGGCCGCATGATGCGCTCGTAACGGCATAGCAGCGCTGCATCGAGCATCGAGTCACCCAGCGCTTCCAGGGTCAGAACGCTGAACCGCTGCTCATCCTGAGGATAGAGCGTAGGTTTTTCGCCGATGCTATCGACGTAAAGGCATATGACGCGTGAATCGAAAAGCGGTGTGTCGTCTTCGAGAAAGGCGCTTGGGACCTTTCCCGACGGATTGTGCACAACGATGCGCTGGTCGCGCTTTACCGGTCCTGCGGCTGAATCGAGCAGTTCGATCTGGCCTTCAATCCCATGTTCGCGCGCTACGACGAGCACCTTGCGAACAAAGGGAGAGGCTGGCGAATAGAAAAGTTTGAGCGTCATACGGACTTCCTTTTTCGTGATCTTTTTCGACTTTCGGTGACATCCTCGTCGACAACGGGAACCCGCAGAAAATCGTCAGGATGGGATTTCAATCTTCCGAGCAGGTGTTGCGCTGCGAACGCGATGTGTTCGTACATGATGCCTCCGGCACGTTGAGCGTCGCGCTGCCTGAAGGCTGCGACCAGCCGGTGGTGGTCGTCGTGGGACCGCTCGATGATCGCATGATTGTCCCACATGATAATTCGATCGGAAGCCAGAGGAACGCTGTGCAATTGCTGCGTGAATGTGACGATCCAGCGGTTGGCCGCGGCATTCATGATCCCGGTATGGAAATCCACATTCATCTGACGATAGGGCGGCAGAGCTTCTGCCGTGAGGACGCCGCCCGATATCAGCCTGTCGCCTTCATCAACCAGTGCCTGCAAATGGCTGATTTCCGCTTCGGTTATGCGAGGGGCGGCGAGGCGGCAGGCGAGCGCTTCCATCTCGGCACGAATGCGGAACGCGTCCATCATCTCGGTGATCGAGAATTCGCGCACCCTGAACCCGCGATTGGATTCGTAGCTGACCAGACCAGTCTGCGACAGTGTCGTGAGTGCAGTGCGCAGAGGCGTGCGCGATACGCCCAGCATGTCGGCCAGACGGTCCTGATGCAGCCGCTCTCCCGGCGCCACCTTGCCGGACAAGATGTGTTCGCGCAGCAGAGTAAGTACCTGCTCGGAACTCGTGACGACTGCGTGGTCGTCTTCCGTAACCCATTCCATCCGATCCTCCTTTTGGTTCGCGCCGGATGGTGAACCAACATTTTGGATTGAGCTACCGATTTAATAATGTATTCAAAAATGCGCAATAGTGATGTTTAGGATTTACATATTGCGCCTTTTGTGTTCATTTTCGCCTCATTCAAGTGGAGGAGCGTTTAGTGAGTGAAGTTTGTCTCGTGACCGGTGCGGCCGGCGGGATCGGCAAGGCGATCGTTCGTCGCCTGGCTTCCGATGGATTTCAAATCCTGGCAACGGACCTTCATGTCGATGATGCGCGTGCAGCAATTCGCGACTTGCCGGGGAGCGGCCATAGTGCTGCAGCGCTGGACGTTACATCCGAAAAAGCAGTGGCGGATCTCTTCGCCGAACGAGCTGAGCACTCCATAGGATCGGTTGTCGCAGCCGCCGGAATCCTGTTGTTCGCACCTGGTGGCGATCGGCCTGCCATTACGGAAATTGAAGTTTCGGACTGGGAGCTGACGCATCGCGTAAACAGCACCGGGACCTTTTTGCTTATGCGAGAATATCTGCGCCGATGCGCGCGTCAGCCGGTTAAGGCAGGGCGCTTTATCGGGTTCTCATCGGTTGCCGCGCAACTGGGCGGCTACCGGTCGAGCGCCGCTTATATTGCCAGCAAGAGCGCGGTCATGGGTCTTATAAAGGTTGGTGCGCGCGAGGCGGCCCATATGGGCGTGACCATCAATGCGATCGCGCCCGGCCTTATCGATGCACCGATGCTTCGCCAATCCCTGTCGCCGGATCAGGACCAGCAGGCGACAGCGAACATTCCCCTGCAGCGCATAGGTACGCCAGAGGATGTTGCAGGATCGGTCTCGTTCCTGATGGGGCCGGACGGGGCGTACATCACCGGCGCGGTAATCGATGTGAATGGCGGTTATCGGATGCAATAGCAGCCGGATTTTCTGGGAGGAAAAACAAATGGCTAGGCTCTCAAGCCTGTTGACCAGCGCACTCGCGCTGATTGCCGGTATCGCGATGGCGCTGATGATGCTCCACGTGATGGCCGATGTTGTCGGAAAATATGTATTCCACAAACCGGTTCCCGGCACTGCCGAGGTGGTTGCCAATTACTACATGATCGCCGGTGTGTTTTTGCCGCTTGCATGGGTCGAGGCGAAGAACGGCTCGATCGTCGTCGAGCTTGTTTTCGACCTAGTGTCGGCGCGCGCGCAAAAGGCGATGGTCTTTATCGCGCATCTTTGCACGACGATTTTTTATGCCGGTCTGGCGTGGTTTTCGTGGGATGTCGCGATGCGCGCTTACCGCATCAACGAGACGCTCGACGGCATCTGGCGCGTCGTCATCTGGCCCGCGAAATTCATGCTCCCATTGGGTTTGGCCATTGCAGTCGTCGTTCTGATCCTACGCATGATCAACGGTCCACAATCCCAGGATGCCGAAAATCATTCGGCGTCAGAAACCTACTGAGGCGAGACAATGGAACGTATTGAAATCGGCTTCATGGGTCTGGCGGCGGTTCTCGCACTCATCGGTCTTAGGGTTCCGATCGGTGTTGCGATGGGCGGCACCGCATTCTTCGGAATTTACTTCATGATGGGCTGGCGGCCAGCCGTCGGCATTGCCAAGGGTGTGCCCTACAATCTCATCGGCGACTGGAATCTATCCGCCGTCCCGATGTTCCTGCTCATGGGGTACATCGCTGTCGAGGCAGGTCTGACACGAGGCCTTTTCGGAGCGGCCAGAATATTCCTGGCGCGTATACCTGGAGGCTTGGCATCTTCGACGGTTGTTGCAAGCGCTCTCTTCGCCTCGGCGAGCGGATCGAGCGTGGCGACGGCTGCCGCATTTTCGAGGATTGCCGTACCGGAGATGCTGCGCGCCAACTATCAGCCCGGCCTTGCGACCGCTTCCGTCGCCGCTGCCGGAACACTCGGCTCGATGATCCCGCCAAGCGTTCTCATGATTGTCTTCGGCCTTCTTATGGACGTGTCGATCAGCACGCTCTTTGTTGCCGGCATCATTCCGGGGGTCCTGACCGCGGTCATGTTCATTGTGATGATCACTATCAGATGCTGGGTAAACCCGGAGCTGGCGCCTGCAACGAAGGTGGAAATCTCGGCCGAGGAAAAGCGTGCGCTTCTTCTCGATGCCTGGCCGCTTCCAGTCCTTATTGCGGGTGTGATGGGAGGTATCTTCACAGGTATATTCACCGCTACCGAAGCAGGTGCAGTCGGTGCATTCCTTGCTTTTGCGATTGCGCTGCTGCGCGGGCGGCTGACCATGCCGGTGATACGCAAGGCGCTTGTCGATACGGCGTCCGGCACGTCTTCGATCTTCATTATCGTTGTGGGTGCAGCACTTTTCGCCCGCTTCGTTGCGCTTGCAACCCTCCCGACATGGATAATGGGCTTCTTCGAGGGCTTCGACACGATCACGGTCATCCTGATGATCTGCGTCCTGTTCCTCATTCTGGGTGCGGTACTTGAGAGCATATCCATCATGCTTCTGACCTTGCCGGTGCTTGCGCCTCTGCTGGCATCGCACAACATCGACATGATCTGGTTCGGCATATTGACGATCAAGCTTCTCGAGATCGGCCTCGTCACGCCGCCTGTCGGCATGAATGTCTTTGTCATCAAATCGGCGATGGGATCACGCGTCTCGCTCGGCACGATTTTCAAGGGCGTGTCGTGGTTCATTGCGGTCGATTTTATCACTCTGGGACTTTTGATCGCATTCCCGATCATCACGCTTTGGCTTCCGGGAATGATGTCCTGGTGAAACCCTCCGGCAACCGCGGAAACAGTCGGCGGAACGGAGTTCTACGCGCCTCTTGGGGACGCACAATAAGGGAGAGAGAAATGAAAAATCTATTTGCATCGGTTGCGGCGCTTGCGCTGCTTTCCGTGACCACTGCTCAGGCAGAAACTTACCAAGCAACCAACTGGATGACGCCCGTTCATATCTTGAACGAGTTTCCCTATCAGAAATTCTCCGAAGACGTGAAAGCAGCCACCAATGGCGGCATCGAATTCGAGATTTACTCGAGCGGATCGCTGGTGCCTGCGCCAACCACGATGCAGGGCGTCTCCGACGGTGTCGCGGCGCTCGGTATCGTCTATCCGGCTTATACGCCTTCCGAACTTCCGTTGAACAATGTCGTAAACGATCTCGTCTTCGTCTCGGATGATGATTTCGCGGCAGCCTTTGCCTGGACCGAGCTGGGTCTGACAAACGAGCGGTTGATCGCCGAGTGGAAAGAGAATGGCGGTCTTTTCGCGGGGGGTTATTCGACACCGGTCTACAACTTCATGTGCATCAAGGAGATCACGTCTCCGCAAAGTGCCGCAGGCCTGAAAATCCGTACTGCCGGTGGTGCGCAGACGGCCTGGGTTCAGGCGCTTGGTGCCGTTCCGGTCTCCGTCCCGATCGGCGACGTCTATTCCGGTCTGGAACGCGGATCGATCGACTGCACGATGTCCGATCCAACCAATCTTGATAAGGGTAACAAATTCTGGGAGGTCGCCAAGACCGTAAATCTCGCCCCGATGGGCGTCGTGCTCGGTGCGACTTATGTCTACAATATCGATTTCTGGCAGGGCTTGCAGCCGGAGCAGCGCCGCGTGCTCCTGGACGAAATGGCAGTGGGCCTGGCGCGTTCGCAGGTCGCTTATCATGTCGGCGTAACTGCTGCGCTCGACGGTTCCCGCGAACGGGGACTCAACGTAACGGAACCAAGCCCCGAACTTCTGACGAAGCTGGATGAGTTCAAGAAAAGCCTCGTCGCGGACCTGCCAAAGCAGGCCGTCTCCGTGCGCAATGTCGAGGACCCGACAGACATTATCCAGGCGTATCTCGAGCTCGAAACCAAGTGGAAGGCGCTGTTTGCAGACGTCGATCGCACCGACCCTGATGCGGTTGCCGCAATCGTTCGCGAGAATCTCTACAAGGGCATCGACGAGAACACTTTCGGAATGAACTGACATCATCCGGCGACGCGCTGATGGCGCGTCGCCGGTTCCCGTTTTGGCCAAGAGCCTGCGGTATTTATGGAAAGCCAGGAATGAAAATGACAGGAAGCCCAATCGCGATCGTAACGGGAGCGGGGGCAGGTATCGGCCGGGCTATCGCAAGACAGTTGGCCAATGATGGATATCACGTGCTCGCACTCGACAGAGATGCGGCGGCGGCTGAGCAGACAGGTGAAATCATCCTCGGCGATGGCGGCAGCGCAAGTGCCGTCGCGATCGACATCACCGATGAGGCTGCAATTGCCGGTCTGCTGGAAAACGTCACCGGTTTGGAGGTTCTCGTCAACAATGCGGGGATATTCAGTGTTATTCCTTTCGAGGATCTGACATCGGAAGATTTTCGCCGCAGCTATGAGGTCAATCTGGTGGCGATGTTTGCGCTTTCCCAGAAGGCTGCAGCACGGATGTCTGCAGGCGGAAGGATCGTAAATCTGTGTTCGCGGGCAGCCTTCGGCTCAAGGCATTATGCGCATTATGTAGCATCAAAGGCGGCCGTCGCGGGTCTCACCAAGGCAATGGCGCTCGACCTTTCGTCCCGCGACATCAAAGTCAACGCGGTTGCTCCGGGTGTCATCGAGACGGACATGTTGCTTGCCCGCTCGGATACCAATCTCGATGCATTGCGCGCGCAGCAGCCAATGGGCCGGCTTGGCACACCCGAAGACATCGCCCATGCGGTTTCCTTTCTCGCCTCACCAAATGCCGGGTTCATTACGGGCCAGGTTCTGATCGTCGATGGCGGTCGTTCAATCGGCGGGACGGCTGCCTTCTGAGGAAAGACGATGACAATTTTACAAAGCGATTTCGCAGGAAAAACCGTTGTGATAACCGGCGCGGCGCAAGGCATCGGCAGGTCGACACTCGACGCCTTCCTTGCGGCAAACGTTCATCGTGTAATCGCGGTCGATCGTGATTTCAGCACCGCTGACGACGCGCTTCATTCCGAAGCCCGGGTCATTACGCTCGAAGCGGATGTGACTGATCCCAAGCTTCCGCAGATGCTGGACGAAGTGCTGGCGGCCAATGAACTGAAGCTGGATGTGCTTGTAAACAACGCTGGTATTGCGCGCGGCAAACGCGCCGATGAAACGACGGATGACGAGTTACAGGCTTATTTCGACGTGAATGTTGCGGGTCTTTTCCGGCTGTCTCGATTTGCAGTCGAACGCATGCAGAAATCGGGGGGCGGCTCGATCGTCAATACAGCGTCGATTTTCGCCCAGATCGGCGCGACGGCGAGCGCCGGGTATTCTGCCAGCAAGGCAGCCGTTGCCGGTCTCACCCGGCAGATGGCGACCGATTACGGGTTTGCGAATATACGGGTCAATGCCGTTGCGCCCGGCCTCATTGAAACACCGCTTACCGCTGAGCGTATTCGCACGGAAAAGTGGCGGCGTCAGATCATGATCGAACAGGCGCCGCTGCGCCGCGTCGGCAAGCCGGAAGATGTGGCACGGGTCATACGCTTCCTTGCAAGCGAGGAAGCCGCCTTCATCACCGGCCAGGTGATCGCGGTCGATGGCGGCTGGGCGATGGGACGGTATCCAAGACCGGACGAAGCATGATGCCTGCATCGAATTCGGTCGAGGAGTGCGATCTTCTGGTCGTCGGATCCGGTGCCGCGGGCATGGCTGCTGCCATTGCTGCGGCGCATGAGGGTCTGAAGCCTGTCATCATAGAAAAGACCGCGTTCTTCGGTGGATCGACCGCGGTTTCAGGCGGTGCCATTTGGATTCCGGACAATCCGCTGATGCGCACAGCAGGCATGAGCGACGATATCGAAGACGCCCGTTCTTACATTACAAGCGAGACGGGTAATCGCGGCAACGCGGCGCTGATCGATGCGTTTTTGCGCAAAGGCCCTGAGGCGATCGGCTTTTTCCACGACAACACCGCATTGCGTTTCACGCACCGCGCTTACTCGCCGGATTATCACCCGGATACGCCCGGCGCTGCACTTGGGGGACGGGTTATAGATGCCGAGGATTATGATGGCCGCCGATTAGGCGCAAACCTAGACAGATTGCGACCGCCGATCGGCGATTTCACGCTGTTTGGCGGCATGATGCTGAATCGCTTCGATATCGGTCATTTCCTCAAGATGACGCGCTCTGTCCGTTCGGCTTTTCATGCGGCCTCGGTCATAGCGCGATATGCGCGTGACCGTCTTTCATACAAGCGCGGCACGCGTCTCGTTCTGGGGGCGGCGATCGCCGGGCGAATGGCCGAAACGGCTTTCGATCTGGGAATACCGATCCGGTACGAGACGGCTGTCGTTGCCTTGGAGCGAGAACCCAGCGGACGAGTTACCGGCGCGCGCATACGCGGCCCCGAAGGTGAAACGCTCTTAAAGGCGCGGCACGGCGTGGTTCTCGCGACGGGAGGTTTCCCGCATAGCAATGAACGCCGAGAAGAGACATTCGATCACGTATCGAGAGGAATACCGCATTTCAGCATGTCTCCGGTGGCAGGAACTGGCGATGCGATCAGTGCGGCGGAAAAAATTGGTGCCTCTTTCATCACTTCCAACAGCAATGCCGCGTTCTGGACGCCGGTCTCGCTCTTGCCGAACGGTGACGGTACGTCGCGTCCTTTTCCGCATCTTTTCCTCGACCGTGCGAAACCCGGCGTCATTTCGGTCGCGCGGGACGGTCGCCGCTTTGTCAACGAAGCAAGCTCGTATCATGACTTCGTTCAGGGGCTGATTTCAAAGCTTCTGGAACGGGGAGATCGATCGGCATGGCTCATTTGCGATCATCGCGCGCTGCGCCGTTACGGGTTGGGTGCAGCCCCTGCCTTTCCTGGACGTATTGGCGCGCATCTCAAATCCGGCTACCTGAAGCGCGGGAAGGATATTTTAGAGCTCGCGCAAGTTACGGGAATTGATGCGCAGGCGCTGAGTGAGACACTAAATGCGTTCAACAACGACGCGGTTGCGGGCGTTGACCAACAATTCTCCAAGGGCGGGACTGCGTATCAGACATATCTCGGCGATGCTGAGAACAAGCCCAACCCGTGTCTCAGGGCGCTGGAGCATGGGCCGTTTTATGCCGTTGAAATCTTCGCTGGTGACATAGGAACATCGATGGGTCTTGCCATCGATGAAAATGCCAGAGTTCTCGATGATAGTGGACAGGCAATACCCGGACTTTTTGCCTGCGGAAACGATGCCAATTCGATCATGGCGGGAGCATATCCGGGAGCGGGGATCACTTTAGGGCCAGCGCTGACATTCGGTTACATAGCGGGCAGGGCAGCAGCTTCGGCTGATAATAGCTGACTATGCGGCTCACTCATTTCCGAAATCGCTCTGCAAGACGGCTGGCGGGCTCTACTGCCAAAAGCCGATAAACTGCGTCGGCCAGATCGATGGCAGGGCGCCCGGCAATTTTGTCGAGCCGCATTGCGAGATACGACGCACCGGCCGCGATGATCGCGCCGCCGATCATATCAAGCGGGAAGTGCACTCCCATATAGATTCTGGACCATGCGACCAGAATCCCGGCCAGACCTATTGCCAACGCGTGTTTCCAGTGCGCCAAGAGCGCCATCGTTATCGCATAGGTGAACATCACGAGACCGTGGTTGCTCGGAAATGACGGGCTCGACCGGTGCTCGATAAGGGTGTTCCCGATGGGTATCAGGAATGGCCTCGGTGAATCATAAATCGCTCCAATCAGATAACTGGTGCCGATTGCGATTATGAGTGCGCTTAAAAGGATCAGTGCCTGCCGGCGAACCGAGCGATTGCCGACAAACCAAAGAACAGCAAGGTGGACCGGGATCAGGAAGATGACATATTTCGCAAAAAAATATGCGATATAGGCGGTTAGCCCCCAGGTTTCACTTCCTGCGTTCAGAAGCAGAAAAACTGCTTGGTCGGCCTGATTCATACTGTCCCCTCATACTGACAAGGGTGAGTTTTCTTACTCACGTAAGGCGACAGTGAGGCATTTTCCGAATTTGAGGATTATTAGTCGACGATCCATTGATCTGAGGCGGTGACGCGATCCGGCGATGGACAGGAACCTTGTCTGCTGCGGGCACGTTCGTAGTGGAAGGAGATCAAATATGGCAATCATTTCACTCAGTGATCATGAAGAAATCCGTGATTGGGCGGCAGCGCGAGCTGGCTTTCCAGCTATCGTCGATGTTTCGACTGAAGGCGGGACTCAGCCGATGCTGCGCATCGTCTTTGGACAGCACGCATATCAGGACCAGGATCGGGCTGAGCGTCCGCAAAATGCTGGTGGTGTAGAATTGGTAGAGTGGAGCGACTGGTTCGAAATTCTGGACCAGAAGAACCTTGCGCTTTCGGTTTCGGACGACTTCGAAGCCAGGGACAGTTCGTATGAACTCGTCAGTGCGGGTTCCAGCGCCGGTATGGATGATCTCGACGTAAAGTTTCTCGCCGAGAACACCGATTTATCGCCCAATCAGGCAAAAGAGCTGATCGGGCGTCATGGGCGTGATCGAGACAAGCTTCTTGAGATAGCCAAAACCATGAAAGCCGAAAGCTGATTCTAACCTGCTTTGGACCAGGCGCTTTCGGCAACTAGGTCGAGTGGATTGTCGGATCTTTTGCTACGATCGACCGGCTTTGCAGCGGTCTCTACGGCGCGCCTGGCGAATTCGTCGAGATAGGCGGCGCGTCCTTCATCACTGATCCGCGGAGTGCCGTAAGCGATGAACGGCTCTTCGACCGTGTAGCCCATATATTGAAGTGTAAGCCGCTGGACCTGCCACAGAACTTTTTCAATCTCACCATAGACGCCGTCTGGCCCGAAACGCGCGGTCGTGCCGCCGGTCGTTACCGATAAAAGTGCGCGCCGCCCCTGGAAGAGGCCACTGTCGAAGCGTCGCCCATCGACATAGCCGAAGCCGTAGGCAAGCACGCGTTCGAACCAGCCTTTCAGGATTGCGGGCGGTCCGCCCCACCAGAGGGGATATTGCAGGATGAGTAGATCGGCTGCCGCTACTTTCTCCTGCTCGCGAACAAGATCGGGCGCGAATGTCCCATTCTTTGCAGCGGCTGCCTGCTCCCCCTGATAGTGAAAGCGTTGCGGATCATCTTCGCTCAGGAAATCGTGACGCCCGGCAACCGGATTGAAATTGTCGGCGTAGAGATCAGAAATCGTCACTGTGTGGCCTGCGGCCTTCAGCGCGTTGGCTGCGCTATCGCGCAGTGCCGCGGAAAAGGATGCCGGTTCGGGGTGAGCGTAGACGATCAGGACATTCATTCCTGGCCTCCTTGTAAATGAGGATGGGTTCTAGAAGTTGACGCGATCGGCGCCTTTGAGGTCGAGAATTGCGCGCGCTTCGCTGGGCGAGGCGATTTCCAATCCCAGCCCCTCGATGATCTGGCGAACCTTCGTGACCTGTTCGGCATTCGATGTGGCCAGTTTGCCCGGTCCGATCCAGAGCGAATCCTCCAATCCGACACGCACATTGCCGCCATTTGCTGCGGCGATGGCTGCGATAGCCATCTGATTGCGACCGGCGCCCAGTACCGACCAGCGATAGTCTTCACCAAAAAGCCGGTCGGCCGTCCGCTTCATGTGCATCACGTCTTCGGGATGATTGCCGATGCCGCCGAGAATCCCGAACACGCTTTGAACGAAGAAGGGCGGCTTCACCAATCCACGATCGACAAAATGCGCAAGCGTGTAGAGATGCCCGATGTCGTAGCATTCGATCTCGAAGCGCGTGTCGTTTTCGGCGCAGGCGGTGAGGATGTTTTCTATATCCGAAAAGGTGTTCTTGAATACACGGTCGCGCGATCCCTCCAGATAGGGGCGCTCCCATTCATGTTTCAAATCATTGAAGCGATTGAGCATCGGGAACAGACCGAAATTCATCGACCCCATATTGAGTGACGCGACTTCAGGCTTGAAATGCGCCACCGGACGCATGCGCTCCTCGACCGTCATCGTCGGAGCGCCGCCTGTCGTGATGTTCACGACGCAATCGGAGCGTTGCTTGATGACGCGCAAGAATGGTTCGAATCCTTCCAGCGTCTGGTCGGGCTTGCCGTCAACCGGATTGCGCGCATGCAGATGCACGATGGCAGCGCCTGCCTCGGCAGCACCGATTGCGGCATCGGCGATTTCTTCTGCCGTCACCGGAAGATGCGGCGACATGGATGGTGTGTGGATGGAACCCGTAACCGCACAGGTGATGATGACTTTGCGTGCTGCCATGCGCCCGCTCCCTTTCAAATTGTCTAGGCCAGATCGAGCAGATGCGAGGCGTTTTTCGAGGTGATCTGCCTGATCACATCCGGCGAGACATTCTTGTCCAGAAGGTCCGAGACGATCATCCGAAAACCATCGACCGGCTTTGGAGCCTGGGTAAGGCCGAGGTCAGAGCCGAGAATGGTTCGGTCGGCACCTGCAACTTCGATCAGGTGCACGAGGTCCGCCGGCTCATGCTGCTTGGCACGGCTTGGCACAAACATGCAGATCGAATGTTCCATATAAGCGCCAAGCGAGACGAGCCCGCGAATGTCATCGTCCGAACAGCCGATGATGTAGGTGGGGTGGTTGACCATCATCTTCTTGACGCCACGCTTCTTGCCTTCCTCAAATAGCTTGAAGAGTTCGCTGACATGCAGATGTCCGCCAGCGAGAATGATGTCGGCTTCCGCAATCAGGTCGAGGACTTGCAGTGTATCGTCGGTCAGCTTTCCATTGGCATCCAGTGCTGTCAGCGGTATTGGCGGCAGCATCGGCTTTGCGGTCTTCGGGAAGCTCTTGGCGGCATAGGCCTCGATGTGATTCTTGGCCGCGAAGGTCGGCATCCAGACGATCTTGCCGCCAAGCTTGATCGAATGATCGACGGCGTGCGGGTTGATGCCGCCGGAGGCGTTGTTGAGCGCCACGCCGGAGTAGAGCTTGATGTCGAGATCGGGATGGAATTCCTCGATGACTGCGCAATGCGGCATCCCGACGTAGTAATGATCCTTATAGAGAAGGGCTTTGAAGCCTGCATCCTGCGCGTCCTGGAAAGCCTGATAGTGACCCAGGATGCGGGGCATGGCGGCTGGACCTGAGTGGCAATGCAGATCGACTGCGCCGACGAGAAGGTCCGCTACTTCTTTCGCGCGCGCTTCGGACATTTCCGGCAGCGGTACGATATTGGGGTATTGCGTGCTTGTATCGGCCATGATGAGCCCTTTCCTTGTGAATGTTGTGTCCGGCGTCACGCGCCAACGGCAGCGATTTCCTGAAGCGCCTTCGATGCGGCCTGACGCATGAAGCCGTGATCGGAGGCCGTGATGAATGCGGTTGCCCCGGCTTGGCGAAAGCGCTTTGCCTCCTCGCCATTGGCGACCATGACGGCCACCGGTTTGCCGACTTTCTTCGCAGCAGCGATGATGCGGGTGCAGGCATCGACGATTTCAGGCGCGTCCATGCCGGAAGCACCGAAAGCAACCGTCAGGTCGCCGCGGCCGATGAAGATGCCATCGAGGCCGTCGACAGCAAGGATGTCGTCGATCTCGTCCAGTGCTTCCGGGTCTTCGATCATCGCAATGAACGTTGCGCTCCGGTCTCCGGCATCCACATGATCCCAGAGGCCGACCGCACCGAATGCACCGGCGCGCGTCGTGTTCGAAAAGCCGCGCTTTCCGCCGCGATAGCGAAAGGCCGAGGCAAGTTCCTGTGCCTTCACTTTTGAGGAAACGTGCGGCACGAGAGCACCTGCTGCACCATCATCGAGGATGGCAAGTATCTTTGCAGCTGTCGGCTCGGACACCCGCACAATGCCCGCCGTGCCTGAAGCGCGCGCGGCCAGAAGTGCGGAATCGATTGCGACGCGATCCCATGGCGCATGCTCTTCATCGATGACGACGAAGTCGAAACCGACATGTCCCAGAATTTCGATTGGATGCGTTGCGGGCGTCTTGATAAAGGTGCCGACCAGATGCTCCCCAGCCATGAAACGCTGACGAAACGCAGCCATTTTCTCGAATTTTCCAGACGTCATTTCGATATTCCTTTGAACGTTTTGCACGGCCATGCTCACCGCATCGGCATCATGTAATGGGGCATGAAAAGCGAGATCGCAGGGACCAACGCCACGAGCACCAGAACGAGAATGCAGATACCGATGAGCGGCGCAGCCTCCTTAGCCACCTTGGTCAAGGGTTGGCCTGAGACCGCGCAGACGATGAACAGGAGGATGCCGACCGGCGGTGTTGCCATGCCGATCACGGCATTCAGGATGACCATGATGCCGAACTGCACCGGATCCATGCCGATGATGCCCAGGAACTGCAGCAGGATCGGCATCGTCAGGATCAGGATCGAGATAGGCTCCAGAAACATGCCGAGCACGAGCAGGACCAGGTTCAGCATCAGCAGTACCACGTAAGGATTGTCGCTGATCGAAAGCACGCCGGCTGCAATCGCGTTTGGCACACCCTCAAGTGTGAAAACAAAGGCGACGATGTTGGCCATGGCCGTGATGAACAGAATGGCGGAACTGACGACCGCGGACGCAACCGCAGCATTCCAGATGCGGGTCATGGTCAGGTCGCGATAGATCATTCCGATCATGATCGCGTAGGCGACTGCGACTGCGGCGGCCTCCGTGGCGGTAAAGATACCTGCGCGGATGCCGACCAGAATGATAACGGGCAGGAACAGGGCAGGCAGCGTGCGCAGCGTTGCTCGTCCACGCTCGCCCCATGATGTCCGCTCGGTTACGGGAAAGCCGTCGCGTTTTGCGCGCCAAGATGCATAGACCAGCAGTCCGACGGCGAGGAGAATGCCAGGAAACACACCGGCAATGAAAAGCTGGCCGATAGAGGTTCCCGACAACACGCCGTAGATGATGATGGTGATGCTCGGCGGAATAATGCCGCCCATGATGGCACTTACGCCGACAAGGGCTGCGGCATAGGCTGCGGGAACGCCTTGTTTGGCCATGGATGGGATCAGGATCGAACCCAGCGCCGATGCTTCGGCGGTGGCACTTCCGGCAATGCCGGCGAAGAAGCCCGACGACAGAACGGTCACCGATGACATGCCGCCGCGGCGGTGGCCTATCAATGCTCGTGCAAAGACCACGATGCGGTCTGTCACGCCGCCCATGTTCATGAGCATTCCGGCCAGCACGAAGAGGGGGATGGTCAACAGGATGAACTGATCGACGCCAGCCATCATGCGTTGCGGCAGGGCCAGGATCAGCATTCCGTTCCCGGAGAAGTAGAGATAGGCGACGCCGCCAAGTCCGAGCGCCAGGGCAATCGGAACGCCGGTTACGAGCATGATTATGAAAGTGCCGAAGAAACTAGCCATCGTGTCAGGCCTCGGGAATGTTCTGGTGAATGGGCTCTTCGCCGGGTTTTCCAAAAGCAAGGAAGTCCGCGATGAGTGCGCCAATGATGTGCAGGCCAAGAAGCGCGCAGCCGATCGAAACTGAAATGTAGACGAGACTGATGGGAACCGCGGCGCGATTGCCGGTCAGCGAGTTCCAGATGAAGTCGAAAGCCGGAATGATCTGGTTCGAAAAGCGCTGCGAATAGCTGTAGCCGCTCTGCGCGAGCAACCAGAGAAAGACCAGAATCGGGATGGCCAGAACGAGTTTGAGCGCGAACTGTCCCTTGGGGCCGAGCAGGTTCGGGACGAAATCGACATTGACCATCTCGCCGCGCTGATAGGCATAGCCGATGACGAAGAAGGTCTGCCACAACAAGAGATAGCGGCAGAGCTCCTCGGCCCATATCAGCGAGGTGTGGAATGCGTAACGTGCCAGAACCTGCGCAAGAACAATGCCGACGATCGCCAGCATGGTCGCGCCGGCAACGAACCGGACCAGCCGGATATACCAGCCGATCGGTCCCGCGATTGCACTTGTTTGAGCTGCACTCATGATGGGCCTTCTTCGAAATATCGATGCCATGACAGAAGCTGGCGGTTTTGGACGCGACCGTGCGGAAAGGACGATGGACCGTGCCCGCCCGGCAGAAGACGCGTATCAACGCGCTTTCACCGGACGCCAGAGGTTTGTTTGGATAGATCAGGCCTGAGCAGCGGCCACGAAGTTGGCGATGATCGGCGACTTCGCCTTCCACTCTTCAACAATGGGTGCAACGCGTTCGCGCATGGCATCAAGGTCTTCGAGTTCGTGAATCTGGACGCCCTTCGCCTTGAGTTCCTCGCGGCCGGTTATTTCCTGATCTTTGGTGTAGGCCAGGGTCGGCGCGATCGTGTCGCGTCCCGCCTGACGCAGCCCCTGCTGGACTTCCGCCGGAAGCCCATCAA
The DNA here is from genome assembly GCF_039939195.1 of Foliimonas ilicis. Lineage (NCBI taxonomy): Bacteria > Pseudomonadati > Pseudomonadota > Alphaproteobacteria > Hyphomicrobiales > Phyllobacteriaceae > Foliimonas > Foliimonas ilicis. Next base: position 79,284 of record NZ_JBDUUH010000003.1, read on the forward strand.
AGAACGTTTTGTTGGCGGCGATGACCGTCTGCCACGGATAGTGGCCGGTCAGTGTGAGGTTCTTGCCGACCTCCCAGAGGTTTTCTCCGATGATCGACGAAACATTGATTTCGACAGCATCCAGAACGCCGGTTTCGAGCGCGCCGTAGATTTCACCATAAGGCAGACCAACGGGGGAGGTTCCAACCTTCTCCCAGATTGCCTGATGCAGCGGAACGGGGACGATGCGTGTTTTCAAGCCTGCGAAGTCAGGAATCGTTTTCACGGACTTCGAACCGGATAGGAAGTTCCTCTGGCCGATGTCGACCGTTGAAAGGCCGACCAGCCCGGCCTCATCCAGATCGTCAAGAATGGCCTGACCGGCTTCACTGGTCGCGAGTTGCTGAAAATGATCGTAGTCGCGGATCAGGAACGGCAATTGATAGGCATCAAGTGCGGTGCGACCGGTGACAAGGGGAAACAGAACGCCGCTCGCCAAGGCCAGCGGGATCGTGCCTGCGACGATCGATTCCAGGATTTGCTTGTCGTCACCCAACTGACGGTTTGGAAATATCTGGATATCCACTGCACCCGGAATTAGGGCCTCTACGGCCTTCTTGAATTCCACCGCTGCAATGTGGGCAGGATGACTTTCGGCAGTGGCGTGCGCGAAGATAATCTTCGTGGTTTGGGCGCGGGCAATATAGGGGGCAGCAAGCGTTGCTGCGGCAGCTCCGGACAATGCCAGAACAGTGCGGCGCGTTAGCATAAAACGTCTCCTCCGTTTCGTTATGCAGAACGATGTTCCGTCCTATAAGTTTTCATAAATTTGATTTCTGTCAAGGAACATTTCATATCCACTCACAAAGAGCGTTCTTGACAGACGGGACATTTCCATATCGTTCTATAATAAGATGCTGTGTTCTGACTGGAAGAACGATCTGGGAGCGAGATATGTACGACAAAACCGACCCCCGTGCCATATTGGCCGCAACTGCGAAGGCGCCGGTGCCGAGCAATTTTGCTGGTGTCGATTTCGGCCTCTTTTACGAGAACGATGCACAGATTGACGATGCGAGCGGCAAGACGTGGCTTACGCGTGGCCAGAACTTTCTGGTCGCCTTTAGCGATGGTGCAGCAAACGGCGTCTTCGAGCGAAAAAGCCATCCTGACGAGTACATGTTGGTCTTCCCTGACAGCAAATCAGGCGGTCGCGTAGAAGCAAATGGCGAGAATGTTGACGTCGCGGGCTACAGTCTGGTCATCGTGCCGCCGGGCGACAGCAAGGTCACATTGAGCGAAGGCGGCCGTTTCTTTCGGATATTTTCCACGCAGGCGAAAGACCTGAGCGCTCTCTGCTCCAATGCGGATTCTTACGCAGAGCCGCACCCGAATCTGCCGCCATTCGCGGCATGGCCGGAGCCGGTTGGCGGCTACAAGATACGTTCCTACAGCCTCGATGTGCCGGCGCAGCCGGGCCGCTTTGGCCGTATCTTCCGCTGCACGACGCTGATGGTGAATTTCCTCGACCCGCAAATGGGGCCTCGCGACATCACAAAACTATCGCCGCATCACCATGATGATTTCGAGCAAGGCTCACTGTCGATCGACGGTTCCTTCACCCATCATTTGCGCTGGCCGTGGACGACTGACCTCAACACATGGCTGCCGGACGAGCACGCGCTTGTCCAATCGCCTTCGCTGACAATCATCCCGCCGCCTGCGATCCATACCTCGCGCGGGATGGATGCCGGTCTCAATCAACTCATCGATATTTTCTCCCCGCCGAGGGTGGATTTTTCCAGGCAGGCGAACTGGGTGCTAAACGGGGACGAATATCCTATACCGGATCAGAATTAGGCTTCGCTTGATACCCGCTGCTTGCGGGTATCACGGCCAGCACAGAACCGAATGACGGACTTCGCGCATGGAAGAAAAGACCAAGGCAGGCAGCATTCAAGCCGTTGAGTTTGCGCTGAATATTCTCGAATACGTAGCCCAGCATCAGGCTTCGGTCGGGATTTCGGAGCTTTCACGCGTGTTCGGCACGACGAAGAGCCGAATTCACAGGCATATCCAGACGCTTGTCAGCGCCGGTTATCTCGTTCGCGACGAGGATACGGAACGCTACAATGTCAGTGCCCGGCTTATGGCGCTTGGTCAGGCGGTCAGCGAGAGTTTCGAACTGGCTTCGGCAGCCCGCCACACCGCGCGCGAGCTGCGCGACAGTCTCGGTCATGCCGTAGCGATCAGCCAGCCGGAACGGGAAGGCATGCGCATTCTTTTGCTGATGCCGAGCCGTTCGAATATCGAAATCGCGGTGAAGCCGGGATCGATCCTCCAGTATCATTCCAGCGCGCAGGGCAAGATTACGCTGGCCTTTGGCGACCCGATGCTTTTGCCGCAAATCCTGTCGGCGGGGCTGGCGATGACGACGCCCTACACGATCACCGAGGCACATGCCTTGCGCGAAGAGGTTGAAATCACGCGCAAGCGGCGCTGGGCGGTGGCTCCCAACGAAGCGATGGTCGGGCTCAACGCACTCTCGGCACCCATATTCGATGCGCTCGGCGGCTATGTCGGCGCAATCGCAATGACGGACTCAGTGCAGTTCATAGGCAGCATGCCCTCGACCGAACAGGTCAGCCAATTGCTTGCCGCTGCCGAGAAGATTTCTTCTCATCTCGGATTCAGGGCGCAGTCAGCGCGCGGTTGACCAAGCTCTTATGCTGAAATCCTGTCATTCTCACCGACGCCCTTGGTGAGCGCGGTGACGTAGATTTCCGCGGTCCGATCGACATGGCCGTTCAAAAGATTGCGGAAGCCGCTGTAATCTTCCGCGCGAACCAGATCGACGAGCGTCTTGTGTTCCATGAAAGAAAGCTCTCGCAGCCTCTCGATCGGTTTTGTCAGATGGGTACGAAGTGCCGCGATCTGGCCGGAAACAAGCTGATAAGCCTCCACGACATACGGGTTGCCTGAGCAGTCGACAAATGCCTGATGAAAATCGGCGTCGAGCTGCCCATAGGCAACCGTATCGGAAGATTGCATCGCAATATCCATGGCTGCGATTACCGCGCGCAAACGGTTCAAAAGAACGTCCTTGTTGCGACGGATGGCAAACTCAACCGCGTTGACCTCCAGCATTTTGCGGTATTCGCAGATGAGGGCCACGTCCTGAGCGGTCGGTGTGAAGACGAAGCTGCCCTTCTTGGACTGGATGACGACCAGACCCTGTTGCTCAAGCTGGATCAGTGCATCGCGAACAGGTGTACGGCTGACGCCGAAGCTCTCGGCCAGCTTTTCCTCGGATATGTTTTCTCCCAGGCCGATCTCGCCATCGATGATCGCCTTGCGCAAGCGGACAGCAACCATCTCTGCCAGTGATTTCGGCTGTTCGATCTTCATGTCTTTCATACAGAGGCCTCCTTCCGGCGTGACTTTCTGTAAAGCTTTATCAATGGAGGTATGAACCACAGAGCAAGCGTCATGACACCCAGCGTGCCTGCGATCGGACGCTCGAAAAAGGCAAGCGGGTTGTTGTCGACCTTGATGAGCGAGGTGATCAGGTTTCGCTCTACGAGCGTACCCATCACCAGCCCCAAAACTGCCGGTGCCACCGGGATTTCGCTCTCCTCCATAAGGTAGGCAAAGACACCGACCACGATCATGATGACGATGCTGGAGATGGAAAGATCGATCGAGAACGAACCGACAATCGCAAAGCCCAGGATCAACGGTGCCAATGCGGTCTTGGGGATTTTCAGGACAGGTGCTGCAACGATGATGGCAAGAATGCCGAGCGGCACCATGAGCAGATTGGCCAGCATGAACACCATGAAAATGGCGTTCACTTCCACGGCATTGTTGATGAACACCATAGGGCCGGGGTTCAGGCCCTTAACGTAAAGCACGCCGATGACGATGGCGGTGATCGAGTCACCGGGAATGCCGAAAACCATTGCCGGGACATACGCCCCGCTCAGCGCGGAGTTGTTGGCAGCCCCTGAATCGACCAGACCTTCCTCATAGCCCGTTCCGAATTTTTCGGGCGTTTTGGAGAATTTCTTCGAAACCGCATAGGTTATCCACGCTGCGATATCGGACCCGGCACCCGGCAGAATGCCGATAAGAGTGCCGAGCACAGAGCCGCGGCCCAGATTGAACTTATATTTCCACAGCGTTTTGCCCAGACCGTTGAACAGGTCCGACACTTTGGCGATCGATTTGGCTGTCTCCGTCTTGTCGCGATGGACGATGGCGCGGATGATTTCGGGTACGGCAAAAAAGCCGATGAGCGCAGGCACGAAAGAGACGCCGCTTAGCAGCGACTCCTGGCCGTAGGTAAAGCGCGGATAGCCTGAACTTGTGTCGAGGCCGACGCAGGCGATAAGCAGTCCAAGGCACAGGGACATAACGCTTTTGACGATCGAGCCGGTGCCCAGCATGATCGCTGCACTGAGGCCAAGAAGCGCCAGCCAGAAATACTCGAATGAGGTGAAGTTGAGCGACACCTCTGCGAGTTGAGGCGCGGCGACCATCAGCACAAGCGTACCGAATACCCCGCCGATGGCGGAGGTGACGACACACAGGCCGAGGCCAAGTCCGGCCTTGCCCTTTTGGGACATTTTGTAGAGGTCATCGACATAGGCTGCCGACGCGGCAGTACCGGGAATGCGGATCAGTGCCGTGGGAATGTCGGAGGCGAAAATGGCCATGGCCGACATGGTGACGATGGCGCCGATTGCCGGAACCGGGTCCATGTAGAAGGTGATGGGCACGAGCATGGCGGTCGCCATGGTGGCCGACAGGCCCGGAACCGCGCCGATGAAAAGACCGAACAGCGCGCATAGCAGCATGACGGTCAGATTAAAGGGATCGAAAACCAGGGGCAGTGCAGCGATGACATTATCCATGATGCACGCCTCCTTACGACAATGGGCCAAGAGGCAGCGGGACCAAAAGCAGCTTGGCCATGCCGTAATAGACGACGCCGACAAAGATGATCGAGACTGCCACCCATATCGGTGAGCGGTGTCCGAGCAGCATGTAAAGCGCGATCATCAACACTGCGCAGCCGATCACAAAGCCGATTTCCTCGAAGAAAAAAGCGAGGACCAAAGTGCCAACCACGGCGATGAGTGCCGCGATTGCGCGTTCCGGATGCTTCCAGCCTTCGTTGAGTTCCAGCAGGCGACCGGACGCTGCAACCAGACCGCTCCGCCCGATTATCAACCCTCCAACGATGAACAACACGCCGAAGATCGTGGGGAACGTACCTGGACCTATTGCCTGGCCCGGCATTGATGGAAAGGTGGATGACTGCCAGATGACGAATCCGCCAAGCAGCAGAAAGAACAGGCCAAGCAGCCCGTCGTGAATACGCATCGATTTTCCTCCCGGTTGAAGGGGCCGCGTTCAGGCAGCCCCTTCAATTTTTTACTTTGCCAGACCGACGGCTTTGAGCGTCGTGCCCATCTGCGCGTCCGAATTGGCCATGAAGGCTTCGAAATCAGCGCCGGGGGTCCACTGCATGGCATAGCCGCGAGCGGTCATGAACGAGGTGTATTGCGGGTCCTGAACCACTTTGCCGATTGCGGTCTGAAGCTTTTCGACGATGGCGGGATCAAGATCTTTCGGTGCCACGATACCGCGCCAGGAACCCATGACGAAGTCCACACCGGCTGCTTCCGAGAAGGTCGGCAGATCGGACATGGCTTCGCTGCGTGTAGCGCCGAAGATAGCGATCGGCTTGACGCGACCGGCATCCATCAAGGCCTGGCCTTCGGGGAGCGATGCGGTCACGAAGTCCACGCCGCCCGCAGCCAGATCCTGCACTCCAGGAGCAGCCCCCTCGGAGGGCACCCAGGCAACCCGCGTAACAGGAATATCCAGCGCGTTGAGCATGCCCGCAACCGCGAGATGGTTCACACCGCCCTGCGCCGAGCCGGACGCTTTCAGTTCACGATCCGAGCTGGATTTGATTGCCTCGATCAGCCCCGCCAAGTCTGCATATGGGCCGTCGGCCCGCACGAAGATGGCGGCCGGATCAGCGTTGTAAAGGCCGATAGGCGTGAAGGCCTTGTAGTCGATTTCAGTCAGGCCCTGATAATGCATGCCGCCGATTTCGAGGGTCGCGATACCAAGCGTGTAGCCATCAGCCTTGGCACGGGCGATGGCCGAATGTCCGACAACGCCGGAGCCGCCGGTACGGTTTTCCACGGGAACCGGAACGCCGAGTTCCTTCTCCAGCAAAGTGGCGATTATCCGCGCGGTTGCATCGGTGCCGCCACCGGCTCCCCACGGCACGATGAGCGTTACCGGCTTTGCCGGATACTCTTGAGCCATAGCAGGAACGGGTGCAGCGAAGGCGGTTGCGGCCAGCATGGCCAGCACAATGCGCCGTTTGATAGTGACGTTCATTAAGTCCTCCCGAAAGTTACGCAACAATCAGGCAACTTGCCGTCCCTCGAATACGGCACCTGATCTGCATGTAAGATACAGTATACAACAGTGGTTGATGTCAATGCCAGCCCCGCGCAATTTGCATGACAAACGGCAGTTTTCAGTGATTTGGCGCGAGCGCAGCTCGCCGGGCGCCGAACGAAATTCGCGGAATCACTTCATTTTAGAACATGCAAAAGATGTGCTGCTGAAGAGCGGTTCGCGGCATAAATCGACATAAATGTCCTGAAACGACCGCGGAAATGGTCGAATTAGGCATCGCTTTACAACGCGGAGATTGATGATTAGGGTGGCCTTAATTTCGTACACCTTTGTATACGGTGTTAAACGAAGCCAACTAAAGCATAGTGGGAGGAGGCCACATCACAATGAGACTCAATCGTCGCACCTTTTTGGCAGGCACTGCTGTTGCCGCCGCCAGTTCGCTTCCGGTTGCAAAGGCCTTTGCGCAAACACCCGTAGATTTCTCCGGTAAAACCATCGAATTCGTGATTCCATTTTCGGAAGGCGGCGGTTCGGACGTTTGGGGGCGATTCTTTGCTCCTTATCTGGCGCGCCATTTGCCAGGTTCTCCAAATGTCATCGTCCGCAACGTTCCGGGCGGCGGCTCGATCACGGGTACCAATGAATTTGTCGCACGCGCCCGGCCCGATGGGCTGAGCCTGCTTGGAACGTCGGGGTCGACCCAGTTTCCGTTCCTATTGGGCGATCGGCGCGCGCGCTACGACTACGCCGATCTCATTCCCGTCATCGTTTCGCCCACGGGTGGCGTTGCCTATCTGCCGGCCCGTTTCGACGTCAAGGACGCGTCCGAACTTGGAAAGCTGACCGATCAGGAGCTTGTCTATGCAAGCCAGGGTGCGACATCGCTCGATCTGGTGCCGCTGCTCGCCTTCAGGCTGTTGGGATTGAACGTACGCCATGTGTTCGGCATGACCGGACGCGGCGACGGCCGTCTTGCTTTCGAACGCGGCGAAGCGACAATCGATTATCAGACATCCTCGGCCTATCTGACCAACGTACAGCCTCTGGTCGATGCGGGCAGCGCGGTGCCGATGTTCTCCTGGGGAGTTATCGACGCGGAAGGCAACGTCCAGCGCGATCCGACTTTCCCCGACATTCCACATTTCGTCGAAGCCTATGAAATGATGCATGGCGAAGCGCCATCGGGTTTGGAGTACGATGCCTACAAAGCCTTCTTCGGTTCAGGCTTCGCGGCTCAAAAGCCTGCCATGCTGCCTAAGGGTACGTCGCCGGAAATCGTCGCAGCCTATCGTCAGGCATTCATTGATGCGGTGAACGATCCTGATCTGCAGGCCAGCAAGGGCGAGATCCTCGGTGAGTATGATCAGGCCGTGGGCGATAATGTTCAGGGGCTTTACGAGGTCGCCACCACCATTGCGCCGGAAGCGCGTGAGTGGGTTCGCGAGCTGCTGACCAAGGAATACAACGCCCGGCTTTAAAGCCCCGTAACGAAACGGATGGGTGCGTCGGCAGGAATGCCGCCACCTTCAAATCCCGGCCGACGATACAAGCGCCGCCATGCCCTTAGGGCTGGCGGCTTCCCCGTCATTTTTGCCATAAGGACGAGGTTTTCCCATGGTTATCGACGCAATTTACGAAGCACTTGCAAATGTGTTGACGCTCAACCATTTCGCCTACCTGATGGTGGGTGTGGTGGTGGGGCTGGTTGTCGGCATCCTGCCTGGGCTTGGCGGCATTGTCGGCATGTCGCTGCTGCTTCCATTCGTTTACGGTATGGAGCCGACTGCGGCGCTGGCGATGCTCGTCGGCATGCTGCCAGTACTTGCCATTGCGGATACGTTCGCTTCGGTTCTCATGGGAATACCGGGGTCGAGCGCATCGCAGGCGACGATCCTCGACGGCTTTCCGCTGGCCAAGAAAGGGCAGGCTGCGCGTGCGCTTAGTGCGGCCTTCGGCGCGTCTCTTTTCGGCGGCATCTTCGGTGCAGTCGTCTTGACCTTCTGTGTGCTGCTGGCGCGGCCGCTGATCCTTTCGTTCGGTTCAGCCGAGCTTTTCATGCTAACGATTTTCGGTCTCTCGATGGTCGGCGTGCTTTCAGGCAGCAGTCTTGCAAAGGGCGTTGCGGCATGTGCCGCCGGCCTGGCCCTTGGCTCGGTCGGTGCAGCACCTGCGACGGGGGAGTATCGAATGGATTTCGGCTCGCTCTATCTTATGGACGGCGTGCCGCTCGTCATTGTCGGCCTCGGCATCTTCGCCATTCCTGAAATCGGCGATCTTCTGCGCAAAAACCAGACGATTGCCGACAAGACATCAGCCCTCGGCAGTGGCTGGCTTCAGGGCCTCAAAGATACGTGGATGTATCGTTGGCTCACCATTCGCTGCGCGGGTTTGGGTGCAATTCTCGGTATGATTCCCGGCCTCGGCGGCAGCGTTGTCGACTGGATTGCCTATGGTCACGTCGTCCAGACATCGAAGGACGGCTCGCAATTCGGCAAGGGCGATATTCGCGGTGTCATCGCACCGGAATCGACCACGAGCGCCAAGGAAGGCGGCGGCCTTGTGCCGACGCTGCTGTTCGGCATTCCAGGTTCCGGCTCGATGGCTATTTTCCTGGCGGGCATGGTGCTGATCGGGCTTCAGCCCGGCCCGGCGATGGTTGGTCAAAACCTTGGCATGACCTACACGATCGTATGGTCGCTGGCCGTTGCAAATGTCATCGGAACGATCCTCTGCATCGTGCTTGCGCCAGGCATTGCACGCATCACGACGGTCAAATATGCGCTGGTCGCGCCGTTCATGATTCTCGTGATTTCGTTTGCGGCATTCCAGCCAAGCCGTTCGTTCTACGATCTCGTCGCCCTGCTGGTGATTGGCCTGTTCGGCATCCTGCTCCGCCGTTTCGGTTGGCCGCGTCCTGCCTTCCTGATCGGCTTCGTCCTGGCGACGCAGAGTGAGCGTTATCTTTATCAGGCCGTGCAGTTTGCAGGCTGGGAATTCTTCCTGCGCCCGATCGTTCTGATCATCGCGGCAATCATCGTGATCTCGGTCTGGCTTGGCGTTCGCGCCGGCAAGAAAGAGGGCGGCAAGATCGAGACTGAGGGCGGCGGGCGTGTTTCGGATACGACCGAGCTTTGGCCGCAGATCGCTTTCACTTTGCTAATCGTCGGCATCTTCCTTTTCGCTGGTTATGAGAGCATCGGCCTCTCCTTCCTCGGACAGGTATTCCCGGCGGGCATCGCTATCGTAGGCCTGATCGCGGCGGCGACCGTGCTCATTCCGCAGCTTCGGGGCAATCGCGAAAACCCCGCGGTTTTCGACGGCGAGGAGGAGCGAAAGCAGGGCGATGACGGCCCGGTCGGGCCGCTGCGCTACATGCTTTGGCTCGGTTGCTTCGTCGGGTTGATCGGCCTGTTCGGCTACTTCCTCGCGCTGCTGCTCTTCTTCGTCTCGTTCATCCGTTTCGTGGCGAAGGCCAACTGGCTGATGACGATCCTTCTGACGGGTGCAGCCGTGTCGTTGGTCCTCGTCCTCGCCTCCGCACTCAACATGCAAATGCCGGGCGGTCTGCTTCAGGAATATTTCTATCAATATCTGAGCTGGCCGCTGCGCTGACGCCTACGCCTCATGCTGCTGAGCGCGGGGCCAACACAAGGGTTTTTAGATGAGTACACAGACTGCCATTTCCTGCATTCTGATGCGGGGAGGAACGTCCAAAGGTCCTTACTTCAACATGGCGGATTTGCCGTCCGAGATCGAAAAACGGGACCGGGTATTGCTTGCCGCGATGGGCTCGCCAGATGAACGTCAAGTCGACGGATTGGGCGGCGCGGACACGCTGACATCAAAGGTCGCCATGGTCGGTCCATCCGAGCGTGAAGGGGTGGACGTCGATTTTCTGTTCGCTCAGGTCTCCGTTGCCGACGCGATCGTCGACACCGCACCTTCCTGCGGCAACATACTTGCGGGTGTCGGGCCATATGCCCTCGAAACGGGAATGGTGCAGCGACAGGACGGAACGACGCCGGTTGTCATCTACAACATCAATACCAAAAGCCGCATCGAAGCCGTCGTGCAAACGACGCGCGACGCGGTGATCTATGAAGGCGATGAAGCAATTGCCGGTGTGCCGGGGACGGCTGCGCCGATCCGGCTCAACTTCATGGATATTGTCGGCTCCAAGACCGGAGCTCTGCTGCCGACCGGCCATGCGACCGAGCAGATCGACGGCGTCGATGTCACGCTTATAGATGTGTCTGTGCCTATGATGATACTGAGGGCATCGGATGTCGGTAAGACCGGCTATGAAAGCCCTGATGAGCTCGATGCCGACACGGCATTTTTCGCTCGCATCGAAGCAATGCGTAAAATTGCCGGTGAACGCATGGGCCTGGGCGATGTGACCGGAAAAGTGGTGCCGAAAGTTGCGATACTCGCGACACCTCAAAATGGCGGCAACATCGCTTCTCGCTACTTAGTGCCACACAAGGCACATGCCGCCTTTGCCGTGACGGGTGCGCTTTGTGTTTCGACATGCGCCATGCTGGAAGAATCGGTTGCCGACGGCCTTGCCGTTCGCGAAGCGGGCGACGACCGTAATGTCGTCATCGAGCATCCCGCTGGTGTCATCGAGATTGCTTTGCGTACGAAGGGCAGCGGTTCGCAGATGGAAGTTCTCAGCGGCGGCGTGATCCGAACGGCCCGCAAGCTGATGAGCGGCGAAGTCTTTGTGCCGTCCGAAATTTTCACCGACTAAGGATAATTGATGAAACTTCTTGTATTGCCCGGAGACGGAATTGGCCCGGAAATCGTCGCTTCCGCACTCGATGTTCTGAAGGCCGTCGATGCCAAATACGATCTCGGTCTAGATTACACGCATAGGGAAGTTGGGCTTGCGGCGCTCAAAACGCATGGCACCAGCCTGCCTGATGATATTCTGCCTCTAGCGCGCGAGATGGACGGTATACTGCTTGGGCCGATGTCCAATCTGGATTATCCCCCGCGCGACAAGGGCGGCATCAATTTCTCGGCCGCGTTTCGCACGAAGCTGGATCTCTACGCCAATATCCGCCCGGCGCGCACGCGCACGAATCTGCCGCATCGCGGCACGGACATGGATCTGGTGATCGTGCGCGAGGGCACCGAGGGCATGTACCCGGATCGCAACATGGTTTCCGGTCCGGGCGAATTCATGCCCGTGGAAGGCGTTGCAATATCCATGCGCAAGGTAACTGCAGCCGCAAGCGAGCGGATTGCAAGGCGCGCTTTCGAACTGGCGCGAACGCGCAACAAGAAGGTCACGGCGGTTCATAAGGTGAACGCCTTCGTCGTGACGGACGGCCTGTTCATGGAGTGCGTGCGCAAGGTGGCCACGGAGTTCCCGGACGTCGAACTCAACGACGTACTGGTCGATGCAATGGCCGCGTTGCTGGTGCGCGATGCAAGCAAGTACGACGTGATCTGCTCGACCAATTTTTACTCGGACATTCTTTCGGATTTGGCATCCGAGCTCTCAGGAAGTCTTGGACTGGCAGGCTCGATCAATGCTGGAGACGATCTCGCTGCTGCGCAGGCGCAGCACGGTTCGGCACCCGACATCGCAGGCTTGGACAAGGCAAATCCCTGCTCGATGATCCTGTCGGCTGCGATGTTGCTGGAGTGGTATGGTGCACGCACCGGCAAGGAGAATTTCCGGCAAGCCGGGAAAGCTATCGAGGATGCGATCGACGCGGTTCTCGCCAAGCCCGAAACGCGCACGAAGGATCTGGGCGGTACGCTCGGCACCAAGGCCTTTACGAAAGTGGCAGTCGCCGCTTTGGCATAAAGAAAGAGGCGGGCATCGATGCCCGCCTTTTTCATATCAGCCGATGAGGTTTTTCTCTGAAACGAGAACGCCGTCGCTGTCGGCGTAGAGATAGTGACCCGGCACGAAATCGACATTGCCGAAGGAGACCGTGACGCCTTTCACGCCGGTCCCCAGCTTGCTGCTTTTCTTCGGCGAGGTTCCCTGTGCGAGCACGGAAAAATCCATCTGATCGATATCGTCCGCGTCGCGGATAGCGCCATTGATGACGATGCCTGCCCATCCGCTTTTCTGGCCGATCAGCGCGATCATGTCGCCGACGAGTGCCGTTCGCAAAGACCCCGCGCCATCGACGACGAGCACGCGTCCTTCGCCGGGCGTTTCCAGCACACTGCGCAAAATCACATTGTCTTCGAAACACCGAACCGTCTCGATGGGACCGTGAAAGCTCGGCTTCTTTCCGAGCTTTTTCCATTGCATCTGGCAGAACCGAAGCTCCGCATCATGTGCATCGACGAGGTCGGCCGTTTTCATATGATTCATTTTTACTTCCACTGCAGTTGATCAGAGAACGCGTATCGGCGCGCCGTCGCGCCATGCGATGATGTTGTCGATAATGTCGCTGTAAAACCGGCCGTATGCCTCCTCGACGACATAGCCGAGATGCGGCGTAAGCACAGTGTTGGGAGCATTGCGAAGCGGATGATCTGCCGGTAGAGGCTCGACGTCGAACACATCCAGTCCAGCCTTGATCCGGCCAGCTTCGAGTGCTTCGAGCAACGCGGATTCATCGACCAATGGGCCGCGCGAAGTATTGATCAGCGTGGTGCCGGGTTTCATCGCATCGATTTCGGCTTTGCCGATGGTGTTTCGCGAGCGATCCGAAAGTACCAGATGAATTGAGACGACATCGGCTTGCTCGAACAGTTCTGCTTTGCTTACGCGGCGAACGCCGATCTCGGCTGCACGCTCATCGGTGAGGTTCTGGCTCCAGGCGATGACATCCATCTCGAAGGCGCGCGCGACTGGCACCATGCGGCTGCCCAATTTACCAAGCCCGACCAACCCCAACGTCTTGCCGCCAACCGTCGTGCCGATGGTCTGCTGCCAGCCGCCGGCGCGAACTCTTGCATCCTCGGATGGGATATTGCGGGCGCAGGCGAGTATGAGACCCCAGGCCATTTCAGGTGTCGCGAAGCGGGATTCGCCGGGGTAGGTATGGCAAACAACAATGCCTTTCGAACGCGCGAACTCGGTATCGATTACACGTACGCGTGCGCCGGTCACATTGACCAGTTTGAGCCTGGGCAGTCGCTCGATCAGTGTCGCGGGAAGCGGCATGCGTTCGCGCATAAGGCAGAGAACATCGAAATCCGCCAATGCTGCAGCCGCGTCGTCCTCGCTGCCGAGATTTTCGGTGAAAACCTTGATTTCTACTTCGTTGTCCAATCGCGACCAGTCCGCCAGTGAGAGGGCAACATTTTGGTAGTCGTCCAATATCGCTATGCGAAGCACGTCTAGAATTCCTTCTTTGAATTGAGCCAGTCCGCCTTGATACCTGCTTTATCAGCGAGAGCTGCAAGCATCATGATGTCTTCTTCCTCGAGCGGGATTCCGGTCCGCCTACGCTCCGCCTCACGCAGAGCTTCCGGTTCGCCGGGAGCCAGAACAGGTTGCGCGGGGTCGATAGGACGCGAAGCCTTCGCGCGCGTCATCAATGTCTGCATCCGCTCCGCATAATCATCTCCCATGAAGATTTTGGGATTGATTGCGATAAAGCAGTGACCGACATCTTGCGGGCGATCCATATCCTCATACTGATTGCCGACATCGCCCGCGAAGGCTGCGCCAGTCATGACCCCAGCCATCACCTCCATCATCAACGAAAGCGCCGAGCCTTTCGGTCCGCCAAGGGGCAGGATGATCCCGTCGTAAGCTTTTTTCGCATCGGTGGTCGGGTTGCCGTCCTTGTCGAGCGCCCAGCCTTCGGGGACCGGCTCTCCAAGTGCTGCCGCTCGCCGGATCTTGCCGCGCGCGACGACGGAGGTCGCCATGTCGAGAATCATCGGCAGCCCTCCCTTTCCACCGGGTGCACCGAACGCGAAAGGACTGGTTCCGAGAAACGGCTCGCTTGCGCCCCATACCGGCATTGTCGGCGACGCATTGGTGAACACGAAGCTGGCATAACCCTTGTCAATCGCTTGCAAGAGGTAGCAGGCAGCCATGCCGAAATGCGCCGAATGCTTGACGCCGACCATGCCGATGCCGAACTTTTCGGCCCGTTTGATCGCGGCTTCCATCGCACGTGTCGCAACGACGAATCCAAATCCATTGTCGCCGTCGAGCAGTGCGCAGACGGGTGTAGGCTCTTCCAGCGCAAGCGACGGATTGGGATTGACCAACCCGCTGCGCAGCCTTTCCAGATAGATGGGCAGGCGGGAGATGCCGTGTGAGGAAACCCCGCGTAAATCAGCCAGAACCAGACATTCCGCGACACGATCGGCATCGCGCTGCGGTAATCCGTTAGCCTTGAAAAGCGCGGTTGTGAGACACGTCAATTCCTCATGAGAAATATGCGTTTTCAACCGTTTTTCTCCTCCCATTCCTATTTCTATATTTAGTGTACAATAGTATGCAATAATTTCGGACGCGATTTTATCTCGTGCTGGCGCAACTTCAGGGCAGGGGCGTGTAGCTCGATTTCGCCTGCCTGAGAAACGCCTTCATGGGTGCCGCCATTCCGGCTTTCTTCCGGGTTGCTGCAACCAACTGCCGCAACGCCCATGCATCGGTCAGGCGGGCGCCGACGAGGTCCGTTCCGGCCAGAAGATGCAGGCACGAATGGCGCAGAAAGCCGATGCCGAATCCGGCCTCGACCATCCTCACAAGCGATGCGAAGCTCTCGACATTGACCCGCGATGCAAGCGTGCGCCCGAATGTCTTTGCGGCTTCATTCAACAATCTGTCGAGCGCGCCCATATGGTGTATGCCGACGATTTCGTGCCCCATGACATCCGAGAATGCCAATCGCTTCTCTTTCGCGATCCGTTCTCCCAAGGGATGTTCGCGCGGCGCGATGACCCAGACGTGATCGTCCTCGAAGGGGAAGGTATCGAAACGCGTGAAATCATAGTTGTCGGCGATGACAGCCATATCCACCTGCGCATCCTCAAGTACGGAAAGGGCCTTTCCCGCGCCCATTTCGCGAATATCGAGCCGGATTCCTTTATGGCCGCGGGCGAAATCGGCCAGAAGTTCGGGAAGCCGCCCGGATAAGGCCGAACTGGAAGCAGCAATGCGCAGCTCGCCCTGTTCTCCGCTCACATAATGCGTCATCTCACTGTCGAGATCGGCTATTTCGCGAAAAATACGTCGACAATGGCTGGTATAGGCTTCGCCCGCCTTGGTCAGTTTTACACCGCTGGCCGAACGGTCCAGCAGCACGGTGTCGAGCCGTGATTCAAGATCAGCGATGCGCCGGCTGACAGCCGATGGTGCGATGTTCTCATGCTCAGCCGTCTTGGCGATGGACCCGTAACGTTCAAGTGCGAGAATGAGGCGTGCTGTGATCGGGTCGAAATGCGGCATTGGCAACTCTGCGAGAGGGAAAACGGTATTCCTATCAAACCATCATTGGGATGAAAGGCGAACCAGAACCTTCACGGTGGCGGGGTCGGCGCTGCTTTCCCGGCCCATAGGGGAATGAGAATAGGGCAGAGTGTCAGCAGCAGCACGACACGAAACAGATGGTGCATGCTCACAAAAGCCGGATCGATACCGAGTGAAATCGAGATCAGGCTCATTTCCGGCAGGCCGCCGGGTACGAGAGCGATGAAACCCATTGAAAATGGAATGTCGAGATAAGCTTCGAACGCCAAGGCGAACAAGGCTGCCAGCGAAAGCGACATGGCAGTCAGCCCGCCTCCGATGGCCAATCCGCTCAGCATTTGCCTGCCGGTGATACCAACAAAAAACTGTGCGATGGATACCCCGATGGTGATCTGCGCAATGATGACTATGAGTTGGGGCGGGTGAAACGATGTTAGCCCGCTGAAATGGGCGAGTGCGCTCAGCAGCAGCGGGCCGGTTAGATTGGCTGCCGGAAATCTCAACTTTCTGGCCATCAGCATGCCAATGAAAAGACATGCGAGAAGGATTGCTGCGTCCTGCAATGGCATGGAAATGCCTAGATTTACGGATCTGTCGATAACCGCCGTGCCGCCAAGTGAGGCCAGGCCGATCGTCGCTACGATAACAGGCACGGTAAGCAGGATCACCACCAGCCGCATGCCGTGGACCAGGCTGAGCGTGCGGACATCGGCGCCAAGTGCAGGACCTAGGATCAAAAGTTCGCTGAGGCCGCCGGGTGCCGCGGAAAATGCAGCAGTCAGCCGGTCCATCTTACCGATGTAAATGCAGGTGAATACGCCGACGATCGTCATGATCAGCACGTAAATTCCCACCGCCGCCAGGGAAAACGGCCATTGCATCGCATTCTCGACGACATCTGGCCGGAACGAGCCGCCGACCATCACGCCGATAACCCCGACCATAATCTGTCGCAAACGCCATGACGACGGCATATTCATGCCTGCAATGGCGAACGGAATTGTCGCGATCATCGCGCCCATCAGCCAGCCGAGCGGCAAACCCAACAGGAAGCCGACAACCCCGCCGAGGGTGCCGATGATAAAGGTGCGGATGCGTAGAATGAAAGTTGACATAAATCAGAACAGGGATAAGCGTGTCAGGAATGGAGCTAATGATTAGCGGTGTTGGGAGGGCACGCCCCCCATCTCGGTAACCGTGTTCTTGTAATATCGATTTTCGTGCACACTTGCATACTGCTTCTTCGCGATGGGGGGGCTCACAATACGTAATCATGCGTGATTTTACGCTCGTTTTGGATTTCGAATGTCGACCGGAATAGTGCAGGTAACCCGCGGCCAGAACACCTATCAGGCCATCCTGAATGCGATTCATGAGGGAATTTACGGTCCAGGCGACCGGTTGCGGGAGGAAGAAGTCGCGCATCGGCTTGGTGTCAGCCGCACCCCTGTTCGTGAAGCGCTGGGGCGATTGCAGGAGAAAGGCCTTCTCGAAGCCGCATCCGGCAGGGGTTTGGCTGTAACTGTCCTCAGTATGCAGCAGATTTTCGAGCTTTACGCCATGCGCAAGGAGCTTGAGAGCCTTGTCGCGCGCTTTGCCGCCCAGCATGCGACAGATGTCGAAATCTCCAATCTCGAGCGCGTAAACGAGCAGTTCGGGGCGGCAGAAACATCACAGGAAGCAGCGCGGCTGAACCGTGTTTTCCACGCTCGCCTCTATGATGCGGCCCGCAATCGATATCTCCGGGTTGCCGTCGAGGAATTACAGGAAACCATCGCGCTTTTGCCGCAGACGACTTTCGTTCATCCTGGACGCATAGCGAGCGGCAAGCTCGAACACGACGCGATTGTCGCCGCGATCAAGGGACGTGACATCGATGCTGCGGCGAAAGCCGGGCTCAACCACATAACATCTGCCCTCGAAACCCGTCTCGCCATTCTGGAAAGCGAACAGTCCTAGCCAGCAAGCCTTTGTGGAGCTTGGCTAGTGGCAAGGCCGCATGTCAAAATTTTCTGTATACAATTGCATGCGAAATTGAGTTGATGTAATTAGCGGTAAATATCAGGTCCGATTTGGAGAAGATTTATGGGTCAGCCTTGGGACGTTGTGGTGGTCGGATCGGGCAATGCAGCGCTTTGTGCTGCCATTGCCGCGCAGGAAAAGGGCAAGTCCGTTCTTGTCGTTGAAAAGGCTGAGACCGATCTTGCCGGCGGCAATTCGAAATATACGGCAGGTGCGATGCGCTTTGCCTATACCTCCAATGAAGAATTGCTCCCGCTGCTGCTCGATCCCGAAGACGAGCGTATTCCGAACACCGAATTCGGCACATACACGCAGGAAAAATTCGCCGCCGATCTCTTGCATTTCAATGATGGCCGCCCATTGAGTGTCGAGCAGAAAGCGTTGATCGAAAAGAGCTATGACACGATGCTCTGGCTCGCATCTCACGACGTCAAATTCGAACCGATCTACTCGCGCCAGTCCTTCCTTAAAGACGGCAAGCATGTTTTCTGGGGCGGCTTGACCTTGGCTGCCGAGGAAGAAGGCGTCGGGCTTGTGGAATCGGAAATGGAAGCCTTTACGAAAAAGGGCGGCCAAATACGCTTCGGGTGCGAAGTCGTCGATCTAATCGTCGAGAACGGAAAAGTCGTCGGTGTCAAAACGCGTTCGTCCGATGGCAAGGCAGAGGATATTTCCGCCAAGGCCGTCGTACTTGGTTGCGGTGGTTTTGAGGCCAGCGCTGAACTGCGCGAAAAATATCTGGGCAAGAACTGGATCGGTGCCAAAGTGCGCGGCACGCCTCACAATACGGGCCGCGGCCTGGAGATGGCAGTAGCGCTCGGTGCGCAGGAGTATGGCTTTTTCGAAGGCTGCCACGCGACGCCGATGGATCTGTTCATGGCCGACTATGGCAATCTTGAACTGCCGCATATGGAGCGCAAGAACTACCGCAAGATTTGCTATTTCCTGGGCGTGATGCTCAACGCCAATGGCGACCGCTTTGTCGATGAGGGCAAGGATTTCCGCAATTACACCTACGCGCAGTTTGGTCGCGCGGTGCTGGAACAGCCCGGCCATTTCGCCTGGCAGATTTTCGATTCCAAGGTCTTCGATCTCTTCTACGGAGAATATCTGTTCCACGACGCCCATTTCGTGGAAGCCGATACTCTCGACGCGCTGATCGAAAAGCTCGATGGCATCGAGGACAAGGCGAAGGTTCGCGAAACATTAGCCGCCTACAACGCGGCAGTGGATTCGCAAACGCCATTCGACCCGACCATCAAGGACGGCAAGGGCACCAAGGGTCTCGACCTGCCGAAGTCCAACTGGGCGCAGACCATCGAAAAGGGTCCGTTTCGCGCTTACCCCGTTACCGGTGGCATCACCTTCACCTATGGCGGGCTGAAAGTCGGCGAGGACGGCGCGGTTCAGCGCGCTGACGGCTCGGCAATCGATGGATTGTTCGCATGCGGCGAGCTTGTCGGCGGCGTGTTCTTCAATGGCTATCCCGGCGGGTCCGGCCTGACATCAGGTGCGGTCTTCGGACGACGCGCCGGTTACGGAGCTGCCGAACACGCGGCCTGAGCCGCGAAAACATTGCAGAGGAGGAGCTGTAATGACCCAAAGCTGGATAAACGCCGCCTTTTATCGAGGTGGAAGCAGCAAAGGCGTATTCTTCAATGCCGCTGACCTGCCCGAAACACGCGATGATATAGCCAATATCTATCTCTCGGTTTTGGGCAGCCCGGACCCTTATGGCCGTCAGCTCAACGGTATGGGCGGAGGCCTTTCGTCACTTTCCAAGGCCGTAATGATCGGTCCTTCGGCGCGTGCGGACGCCGATGTCGATTATACTTTTGCGCAAGTTGCCGTGGATCGGCCAATCGTCGACTGGGGCGCCAATTGCGGCAACCTCTCTTCGGCCGTCGGGCCGTTCGCAGTCGATGAGGGCTTGGTGGACGCCAAAGATGGCGAGGCTCTTGTCCGCATCCATCAGGTCAACACGTCTAAGATCATTCACGCGCGCTTTCCGGTCATCGATGGAAAAGCCGAAACGCAAGGCGACTTCGCCATCGCAGGTGTTGCCGGAACAGGCGCGAAGATCGCGCTCGATTTTCTCGATCCGGGCGGCACGGTGACCAACGGGTTGCTCCCGACGGGCAATGTCATCGACCGCATCAAAATCTCAGACGGAACCGAGATCGAGGTTTCGCTGATCGATGCGACAAATCCGGTCGTCTTCGTCTCAGCGTCCGCGCTCGGTATGACTGGCGCGGAAGGGCCTGACGAAATCGAGGCGCGGCCCGGATTAATGGCGAGGCTCGATGAAATCCGCCGCTTGGGCGGGGTGCTGATGGGATTGGGTGCAACGCCTGAAGCTGTCGGCCTCTCCAACCCCAAGGTGGCGCTTGTCGGAGCGCCCGCGCGTTTCCAGCGTCTGGACAAGGTTGAAGTCGAGGCCGGGGCCTACGACGTCTCAATCCGCATGGTGTCGATGGAGCGCGCGCATCGCGCCGTCACGCTCACTGCCGCGATGTGTCTTGGTGCAGCTTGCCGCATTGAAGGAACGATCGCCCAGCGCCTCTGCCGCCCGAATGTCTGGCAGGAAATTCGAATTGGCAATCCATCCGGTGTTCTGCCGGTCGGTGCGGATGTCAGCGATAGGGGCGGCTGGAACGTTAAGCGCACCACCGCATTCCGAACTGCACGCTGTCTGATGCGCGGCACAGTCTCGGTGCCGAACCTCGGAAGGTTGTGATGTATCAGGACAGGATGGCGCCGATACTTGCGGAACTCCTCGCAACGGTCGGATGGGAGGATGCTCCGCTCGACCGTCTTGAGATCGTTGACGATGGGCTGTCTCTACCGACCCCCTGGCCTGTCACGGCAAACGCGGTCGCGTCGCTTGCTGCAGTGGGGCTTGCCGCTTCGCGCATTCATGAAATCAGAACCGGTAAGAAACGCGCCGTTCGCGTCAGCACGCGTCATTCCGGTTTATCCATGGCGAGCTCAAGCTATCTCCTGGTCGATGGGAAGGCTGTCAAATTCCGTGATCCGTTCACCGGATTTTACGAAGCAGCGAATGATCGTTGGGTGTTTCTGCACGGAAATTTCCCGCATCTGCGCGATGGCGTTCTTGAGATGCTGGGTGTTCGGCATGTCGATGACGTCGCGCAGGCGGTAAAAAAGCGTGATCCATTTGAGCTGGAAGCGGAAGGTATCGCAAAAGGCCTGTGCATCGCGGCTGTCCGAACTCGCGAGGAATGGTTGGCCGAGCCGCAGGCCGACGCTGTACTTAGTCAGAAGATGCTCAGCGTGAACCGTATCGGCGACGCGCCTCTGCGCAGCATTTCAAGCGGTGCTGAACCACTTTCGGGCATTCGTATGCTCGACCTTTCGCGCGTGATCGCCGGCCCGATGTCGGCTCGTACTGTCGCGGAATTCGGCGGGGAGGTTCTGCTCGTCTCCGGGCCGGGCCTACCTTCTATCGAATCTCTCGTCATCGATACGGGTTTCGGCAAGCGGGCCGCATTTGTCGATCTGCGCAAGGACAGCGAGAGGCTCAAACGATTGCTTTGCGAGGCGGACATCTTTCTCGATTCATATCGTCCTGGCGCGCTCGCAGCCAAAGGGTTTGACGCGCAAAGCCTATCCAAAAAGCATCCCGGCATAATTCATATCGACCTCGACGCGTTCTCCGAAATGGGGCCGTGGTCTGGTCGCCGGGGCTATGACAGTCTCGTTCAGGCGACCACTGGCATGTGCTGGGATGGTAAGTCCAAGCCGCGCAATTTGCCTTGCCAGCCGCTGGATTATCTCAGCGGATATTTGGCGGCCTTCGGCGCGATGATCGCGCTTATTCGACAATATGAAGAGGGCGGAAGCTGGAGCGTGCGTCTTTCGCTGGCGCAAACATCGGAATGGATGTGGTCGACTTACTCCAGCCTTGGCGTGGAAACCGCAATGCCGGATGCCAGCATGACGTTCGAGCAGGCGACGCCTTTTCTGGCTGAATATCAAACCGATTTCGGTCTGGTTACGGCGCTGAAATCGCCGCTGCAAGACGCTGCATGGCGCTGGCCTTCGGTGCCGGTTCCGTTAGGCACGCACGCTCCCGCATGGATCGCCTGACTAGCCCTTCGCGTGCTCGTCATCGATCGAGCGTGTATCGCCCGTCTCAACGATGGTACGGGTCGCATCGACTGACGCGTATATCCATAAGATCTTCATTGGCGCATTTTCCGACGCGTTGATGAAGCGGTGGGGCAGGTTTGCCGGAATGTAGGTCGTGTCATGGGGCTTTAGCCGATGCTGCTTGCCGTCGATTTCTGCAATGGCGTCACCTTCGAGCAGCATGACGCTTTCTTCGCAATTGTGGCTGTGAACGGGGATCGCGGCGCCCGGCTGAAACTCTGTTATGCCATTGATGAAACTGGTCGTGCCCGAAGCACGGCTGACCAGGGGAATTGTCCTTGCCCCGCCGCCACGTTCGCGCGGGCGAATGTCGTCGGGACGGAAGATTTCTGCTCGCTGGTTCATTTGATGTCCTCGATTTGTGAAAATTGAGCGGCTCAGGCAAGTGCTGCGGGTCGGTGATTGGCCAGTCTGGCTTTCCATTCCGGAAGCCAGCCCAGTGAAGCTAGCGTTTCGCCTTCGGGGATGTATTCGAAGCCGATGGCCCTGCTGAAACCGGCGGCGGAAAGTCCTGAGAGAAATTTGGCAAAGTCGATATTGCCGGTACCCGGCTGATGGCGTCCGGGATGGTCGGCGATGTGGATGTGACCGAGACGGCCTCCGTGAGCGGCAATGAATGCTCCTGCATCAATGCCTTCGGCCGCAGCGTGATATGTGTCCAACAGTATGGAGATTTCGCCGGGCTCAAAATCATTGGAAATCGCTACAGCATCGTCCAATTTGCCCATGAAATAGTCCGGTACAACTGTCCGGCTGATCGCCTCAATGAGAACGGATGGGCCGCGCCCGCGGCATGCTTCGACGGCAAATGCGATGTTGTCGCGATAGACTGACCCGGCAATCACGCGATCGCTCGCGACGCCCGCCATGGGATGAATAAACGGGCAGTCTATTTCCTCGGCATAATCGAGTGCTTTGAGAAAGCTGGCGCGAAAGTCCTGCGCGCGTCCCGCAAGTGCTGCCAGTCCCTTTTCGCCGCGACTGGCATCACCCGCACCGCCTGCAAGTTGGGAAAAAGACATGCCTTCGTCGTTCAATTGCTTGCGCAATTCTTTTGCAGACAACGCGAATGGGGAGGGATGTTCGACGGCGTCGAACCCGGCTTTGCGTGCCGCCGGCACGCGCTTTTCCAATGGCAGTTTGGAAAAGAGGTATCCGATATGGGCTGATAATGCGTTGCCTTTCATCAGGAAACGCCCGCCAGCGACGTGTTCAAGCCTTCTGGAAATTCGATGCCCGCAGCATCACCTTCCTGCTTGAGATCGGCGATGACATTGGCAGTTATTGGAATGCCCGTTCGCAATCGTTCAGCCTCGCAACGCGCTTCTGGCTCGCCCGGCATCAGAATCTCATCGACCCCTGCTGCCCTGGGCAAGGCTCGCGCCGTTTCGACGAAGTCGTCCATACGCTGGTCGAAGTCTTCAAACGTCATGAAGAGATCGGGCTTGATTGCGAAAAACAGGTGCCCGACATTTTGCGGCTCGGAGTGATCGAAATAGAGGCTTTTCACCCGTCCGGCATAATTGGCGCCGGTGAAAACGCCCGACATCAAATCCATCAATGTCGCAAGCACTGAGCCTTTCACGCCGCCAAATGGCAGGCAAACGCCTTCAAAGGCTTTTGCCGCGTCGGTGGTCGGGTTGCCTTCATTGTCCAAAGCAAGGCCAGTCGGAATTTTCTCGCCCTTCATGGCGGCCAGCCGGATTTTGCCGCGCGCGACGACTGTCATGGCCATGTCCATCACATAGGGCGGATGCTTGCCGCCGGGTACGCCCGCCGCAATCGGGCTGGCACCGAGAAATGTGCTCCGGCCGCCCCACATCGGAATGGCGGGGGAGGAGTTGGTGAAAATCATCGAGATATAGCCGGCCTCGATTGCCTGAAGCGCATAGAGCGCTCCCATTCCGAAATGGGTCGAGCGTTTCACACCGACCAGTCCGATGCCGTTTTCGCGGGCCATGTTGATGGCTTCATCCATAGCGCGGTGAGCGGCCAGAAAACCCATGCCATTGTCCCCATCGACAGAGGCAACGGCATTCGCCGCTTTCACGACCGTTATGTTTGGACGTGCTTTTACCAGCCCCTGCCGCAAGCGGTTCAGATACATCGGAATACGCGAGACGCCGTGAGAATCGATGCCCCGGAGATTGGCCTTGACCAGATCGCTTGCAACGATCTCAGCATCGCTCTCGGAAAGACCTGCCTGCCGGAACAAGGCTGCTGCGAAAATCTCGAGCTCAGAGGCTGAAAAATAACGGGAATGATCGTCCAATTTGCGCTGTCTCACACTTCACATTATTGCCGATTAAATTGTATTAAATCCTACATTGAAACAATTCCGGAGTCTGCGCAATACGTGCTATCGCAAAGTTTAGACACAGGGGCGAAACGCTGATGGCCAATCCTCTCCATGAACAATTGGCAGAACGCATTCTCATCGATTTGCGTGTGGAAGGGCTTGAGGCCGGTCATCATCTGACTGAAGCAAAGCTTGAAAAGCTTTTGAGCACTTCGCGGTCGCCCATTCGCGCCGCGCTGGCATTGCTTGCAGAACGCGGCATTGTCGAACAGATCGCCAACAAGGGCTTTTTCGTAAAAAATCTTCAGGCAGCACCGGACAGTCAATCGTCCGGGGAGGATCGCATCTATCTTGCAATTGCCGACGACAGGCTGACCGGAAAGCTGCCTCAGGACGTCACCGAAAGCGAGTTATCACGGCGCTACGACATGCCGCGCAATGCCATACATCGCATTCTCACCCGGATTGCTCGTGAGGGCTGGATAGAACCGCGCGAAGGCAGAGGTTATCGCTTCGCACCGCTTATCGATTCCATGTCTGCATATCGCGAAAATTATCAGCTTCGCCGCATGCTTGAGCCTCAAGGCCTGCTTTGCGAGACGTTTCGCATCGATGCTGACATGCTCGCCCGCTTGCGGCGGCAGCAAGAGATCGTGCGTGATGGCGGCTGGCAGTCGCTGGGCCAGATCGAGCTGTTCGAGACCAACTCGCAGTTTCATGAAGGCTTGGCGGTGCTTTCCGGCAATCGTTTTCTGCCGCAAATCATCGCTCGTCAGAACCAGCTTCGCCGGCTTGTCGAATACAGGCAGACCTTGAATCGGGAGCAGGTGCGCCAGCAGAATGAAGAGCATCTCGCAATCCTTGATGCGTTGGAGACGAACGAGATTAGTCGTGCCGCCGATCTTCTCGCGGCACATCTGGAAAACGCCATGGTTCGAAAGGCGCGTCCTGCGATTTTTGACGGAGTGACGATCTAAGTCTGGTCAGGACCAGTTTGTGCGCCATTAAAACTGGGTGTGTTGTGCAATAGCTCTTCGCGCATCGTAGAGAGAAAGTTCTCGATGATTGCGTCATCATGGGAGAGGCGAACGGCAAAGACATCCGCGATGAGAGAGGGCTCTTCAAGCGACCGGTAGACGACGTTCGGATGAGAAAGCTGGCTGACGGATTCGGGCGCAAGCGCGATGCCGAACTCAGCGGCGACAAGACTAAGCAGAGAATAGGATTCAACCACCTGCTGTGTGATGCGCGGTACGAAACCTTGCGCAATACAGGCATTCATAAGCTCGTTCGCGAAGCGGGAATCCTTCAAGCGCAGCGAGACGTATCGTTCGTCCTTCAACCAGCGAAGTTTGATAATCCTGTGCCGGGCGAGAGGATGGTCTTTCGGCAGAACCACCACGACTTTTTCGCGCCATCCCAGTTCCAGTGTGAGATCGAGATCGTCAGGCGGACTTCTTAAAAAGCTGAGGTCGGTGCGCCGCGCCTTGAGGGCGACGATCTGCTCTCCCGGCGACATTTCATGGGTGCGCACATCGACATTGGGATAACGGGTGCTGAATGCCTTCATTATATGCGCCAGCGGGCCGATCAGCACCGAACCCGTCAGGCCGATATTCAATATACCCGAACTTCCGCTGCCGATGGATCGAGCATGTTCGGAAGCGCCGTGTACCTGTTCAAGGATCGACCGTGCTCGCTCGAGGAAAGCCGATCCGGCACGCGTGAGGCCGACTTGCCGGCTCGAACGTTTGAAGAGATCGACGCCGAGTTCCGCTTCCAGGGATTTTATCTGCTGACTCAAGGGCGGCTGAGAAACACCCAGTTTTTCAGCGGCCACCGTGAAGCTGAGCGCGTCGGCCACGGCGACAAAATAGCGAAGGTGCCGGAGTTCCAGAAGCCTGATCCATCTATATCAAAAACATATAGATAGTAACTAAAGAAATATTTGACGTCTAGATCGTATGGCCGGATTGTGCAGCCGACATCGCTCGACGGAATATCGGCAGGGAAAAGGTTGCCGATCCTGTATGTGCATCATTGTCTCGCTCGCAATGCCAGACCGCGCCTTTTAGGTGTTGGATTCTGCCCGCAGGGGCTGAATGGGCCAAGCGCTTCAAGCTCATATATTTGGTGTTGTGAAGAAAACGGTTGATCGGGAGGATCATTTGAAACGTTTTGCCAAGTCGCTTTTCGGACAAGTTGTAATCGCTCTTTTTCTGGGCATTACACTCGGTATTTTCTGGCCCGATTTCGCGGTAGCGTTGAAGCCGCTGGGGGATGGCTTCATCAAGCTCATCAAAATGATAATCGCGCCATTGGTGTTCGGCGTCGTGGTGCACGGCATCGTGGGCGCAGGCGATCTCAAGAAAGTCGGCCGCGTCGGTCTGAAATCCCTCATCTATTTCGAGGTGGTCACGACCATTGCGCTAATCCTGGGCATTATCATTGCCTACACGTTCTCACCCGGCCAGGGCATGAACGTCGATGTTAACTCGCTGGATGCGAATGCCCTTTCATCCTACACGGCAAATGCCGAGCAAGTGACCGACTCCGTCGGCTTCTTCATGAAGATCATTCCAACAACGATCTTCAATGCCTTCACCACGGGTGACATCCTTCAGGTGCTTCTGATCGCCATCCTGTTTGGTTCCGGACTGGCGCTGATGGGTGACAAGGGGCGGCCTCTTGCCAACACGATCGAACAGGTGACTGCGGTTCTGTTCAAGATCATCGGCTTCATCGTTCGTCTCGCGCCGCTCGGCGTTCTCGGTGCGGTTGCTTTCACGGTGGGAAAGTACGGCGTCGCGTCGCTCCAGCAACTGGGCGTTCTGGTGCTCCTGTTTTACGGCGGCGTATTCTTCTTCGTATTCGTCGTGCTCGGTACGATCCTGAAGATGGCAGGCTTCAGCATCGTCAGCCTTATCCGTTACTTCCGTGAGGAATTGGTGGTGGTTGCAGGAACGGCGTCATCCGACAGTGTGCTGCCGCAGATAATGCGCAAGCTCGAAGGGCTGGGCATCAAGGACTCGACCGTCGGCCTCGTCATACCGACTGGCTATTCCTTCAACCTGGATGCGTTCTCGCTTTACCTCACGCTTGTCGTGGTCTTCATCGCACAGGCGACGAATACCGACCTGTCGTTCGGTCACATGCTGCTGATCCTTGGTGTCGCTTTGCTGACGTCGAAAGGCGCACACGGAATTCCCGGATCAGCAATCGTCGTTCTGGCGGCAACACTCTCGGCTATTCCTGACATTCCTATGATCGGGCTGGTCCTTGTCCTGTCCGTGGATTGGTTCGTGGGTATCGTGCGGGCGCTTGGCAATCTCATCGGCAACTGCGTGGCGACCGTCGTTATCGCAACATGGGAAGGCGACATAGACAAAGACAAAGCCCGTCGCGTTCTCGCCGGCGAGAAGGTCGCCACAACGCCTGAGATTCTCGACGAAACAACGCCAGCACTCGTCGTCAGCCCGGCCAGAAGCTAGGCAGCGATCCGGCGGCGGTAAAACTACCGCCGCCGAACTGCCGCCAGGCAGCACGCTTTGACGATCGATGATCGTCGTCTGCATTCATTTCAAAGTTTTATGGAGAAGAAAGTGTCGAATCCTACCTATTTCGCGCCTATCGGCGGTCATCCCTGTCAAACGGAACTGCTGACGGGCCGTGCGGTGTTCACCGATGCCTATGCCGTGATCCCCAAGGGTACGATGCGTGACATCGTGACAAGTTTTCTGCCCTTCTGGACAAAGACACGCCTCTGGGTGCTGGCCCGTCCTCTCTCCGGTTTTGCCGAGACTTTTTCTCAATACATCATGGAAGTCGCGCCGGGTGGCGGCAGTGATCGTCCCGAACCGGACAGTGGAGTTCAGGGTGTGCTCTTTGTTCTCGATGGTGCGTTGACTCTGACCATCGAGGGAAAAACGCATGAGATGCAAGGCGGCGGCTATGCCTACATCCCGGCAGGCTCGAACTGGACGCTGAAAAACTCCAGCGGTGCTTTGACACGCTTCCATTGGGTTCGAAAAGCCTACGAAGCGGTCGAGGGCCTCGACTTTCCCGAACCGATCGTCGCCAATGAGCGAGATGTTGCGCCAACACCAATGCCGGACACTGACGGCAAATGGGCGACTACCCGCTTCGTTGATCCGGAAGACATGCGCCACGACATGCATGTGACGATTGTAACCCTTGAGCCCGGAGCGGCGATTCCGTTCTGCGAAACCCATGTCATGGAGCATGGGCTTTACGTGCTTGAGGGAAAGGCGGTCTATCGACTGAACAAGGACTGGGTCGAGGTTGAAGCTGGCGACTATATGTGGCTTCGCGCCTTCTGCCCGCAGGCCTGCTACGCGGGCGGTCCGGGCAAGTTTCGCTACCTTCTCTACAAGGATGTGAACCGCCATGCAGCATTTCCGTTTCGGACCGGCGCGCGTCGTTAGATGACGCGGCGCGGGTTCGCTCGGATCGAAGCTGCGCCCGGTATTTAATTTGCGCGACGGCAAGAGTCGTTGCGGTTTGAAAAATAACAACCATTTGAAATTAATACATAAAAACATTTTTCTAATAAAAAGAAAAAGTTTTTCAGAAAAATGGATTATTTCATTTTGAGCGCTTAAACTGAGTTGAATAATCCGATGGAGCGTCCAATGAGCTTTCAGAATCCGGTTTTCATACCTGGCCCGACGAATATGCCGGAAGAAATCCGCAACGCCTGTTCAATGCCAACCATCGACCATCGTTCGCCAGTATTTGGAAACATCCTCGCGCCTTGTCTCGAAGGGGTACGAACGGTTCTGAAATCGCGCGATGCGCATATCTTTATCTTCCCGTCCACGGGAACTGGCGGCTGGGAAACTGCGATCACAAACACGCTTTCGTCCGGGGATAAAATTCTCGCGGCACGTAACGGCATGTTCTCGCATCGCTGGATCGATATGTGCCAGCGTCACGGTCTCGACGTTGAAGTGGTTCCGGCCATCTGGGGCGAGGGCATCCCCACAGGGCGCTATGAAGAGATATTGCGGGCAGACCGCGATCATCGGATCAAAGCGGTGCTTGCCACCCACAATGAAACGGCAACCGGTGTCAAATCCGACATCGCAGCGGTGCGACGCGCCCTCGATGCGACAGGCCATCCGGCGCTTCTATTGGTCGATGGCGTCAGCTCGATAGCCTCGATGGATTTCCGGTTTGACGAATGGGGCGTCGATATTGCCGTCACCGGTTCGCAAAAAGGCTTCATGCTGCCGCCGGGCCTGGCGATTGTCGGCTTTTCTCAAAAGGCGATGAAAGCGGTCGAAACCGCAGGATTGCCGCGGACCTTTTTCGATGTTCGCGACATGGCCAAGAGCTACGCGAACAACGCGTTTCCCTATACGCCGCCGGTCGGCCTGATGAACGGTCTGCGGCTGTCGATCTCCATGCTGCTCGATGAGGGGTTGGAGAATGTTTTTGCCCGTCATACGCGGATAGCTGAAGGTGTTCGCGCCGCGGCTCGTGCATGGAACATGCCGCTTTGTGCTGTCTCGCCGGATCTTTATTCCGATACGGTCAGCGCCATCCGCACGCCAGACGGCTTCAACGCCACTGAAATCGTCACGCGCGCAGCCAGCCAGTATGGCATGGCTTTCGGTGTCGGGCTCGGCGATGTTGCAGGTAAAGTCTTCCGGATTGGCCATCTCGGCAGCCTGACTGACGCGATGATGCTTTCGGGTCTGGCGACGGTCGAGATGGTGATGGTCGATCTCGGCCTGCCGATCAAACTTGGCTCGGGCGTCGCCGCGGCGCAGAATGTCTACCGGCTGGGCGGCAAGATGAGCGAGAAGGCGGCAGCGTAATGGATGCAGGCACCATGTATATTCCGACTTTTGATGATGTCAAAACGGCGCATGAGCGGGTGAAACCGTACATCCACCGCACGCCGGTCTTGCGGTCGAGCTATCTCGATAGCCTTGCCGGCGCTGAACTTTTCTTCAAATGTGAGAACTTCCAGAAGGCCGGTGCCTTCAAGGCGCGCGGCGCTTCCAATGCCGTGTTCGGTCTGAGCGATGAAGTGGCGCGCAAAGGCGTTGCCACGCATTCGTCCGGCAATCATGCTCTGTCGCTTGCCTATGCGGCCGGACGACGCGGCATTCCGTGCCATGTGGTCATGCCGCGTACTGCGCCGCAGGCGAAGAAAGATGCGGTCAAAGGATATGGCGGCATCATCACTGAATGCGAGCCGTCCACATCGAGCCGCGAGGAATTTTTCGCGCGCGTCCACGCTGAAACCGGCGCTGATTTCGTCCATCCCTATAACGATCCAAGAGTGATTGCCGGGCAGGGCACATGCAGCCTGGAACTGGTCGACCAGATGAAGGATTTCGGTGGCGGGCTGGATATGGTCGTGGCGCCGATCGGCGGTGGCGGCATGATTTCAGGCACATGCCTGACGCTGGCTGCAATTGCTCCCGACGTGAAAGTTATTGCCGCAGAACCGGAACAGGCAGACGATGCGGCGCGCAGTTTCCGCGCCGGGCATATCATTGCAGACGACGCGCCGGAAACGGTGGCTGACGGGTTGAAAGTGCCTTTGAAGGAACTGACCTGGCATTTCGTTTCGACCGACGTCTCCGATATTTTGACGGCCAGCGAAACCGAGATTGTCGATGCGATGAAGCTGATTTGGCAGCGCATGAAGATCGTGATGGAGCCGAGCTCCGCCGTGCCGCTGGCTACCATTTTGAAGAACCCCGACACATTCCGCGGTAAGCGGGTTGGTGTCATTCTCACCGGCGGCAATGTCGATCTGGCGAAGCTGCCCTGGATGCAGGCCTGAAGGAGAAAATCTGATGAACGACATGACGAAGATCGAAAACCTCGATGTCGGTTTCGACGTTCCAGCCATTCCCGGCATGAAAGAAGCCGATATCCAGACGCCCTGCCTTGTACTCGACCTCGATGCACTGGAGCGCAATATCAAGAAGATGGGCGACATTGCCAAGAAGATGGGCGTGCGCCACCGCATTCACGGCAAGATGCATAAATCGGTCGATGTCGCCAAACTTCAGGAAGAACTTGGCGGATCGTGCGGCGTCTGCTGCCAGAAGGTTTCTGAGGCGGAAGTATTCGCGCGCGGCGGCATCAAGGACATTCTGGTGTCCAATCAGGTACGTGACCCAGCCAAGATTGACCGGCTGGCGCGACTGCCGAAATTGGGCGCGCGCACCATCGTCTGCGTCGACGATGTCGCCAATGTCGCCGATCTTTCGAAGGCTGCACAGAAGCACGGCACAGAGATCGAATGCCTTGTCGAGATCGATTGCGGCGCAGGCCGTTGCGGTGTCGTGACTACTGAGGCGGTTGTTGAGATTGCCAAGGCAATCGATGCCGCGAAGGGTCTGAAATTCTCCGGCATTCAAGCCTATCAGGGCGCCATGCAGCATCTCGACAAATTCGAGGACCGCAAGGCGAAGATCGACATCGCGGTTGCTCAGGTTAGTGATGCGGTCGAAGCATTGAAGGCAGAGGGTCTGACTTGCGACATCGTCGGCGGCGGCGGCACCGGGTCCTATTATTTCGAGGGCACATCCGGCGTCTACAACGAGTTGCAATGCGGTTCCTATGCATTCATGGATGCCGACTATGGTCGCATCCACGACAAGGACGGTAAGCGCATCGACGATGGCGAGTGGGAGAACGCGCTGTTCATTCTGACCTCGGTCATGTCCCATGCAAAAACCGACAAGGCGATCTGCGATGCGGGTTTGAAGGCCCAGTCCGTCGATAGTGGTCTGCCATTCATCTATGGCCGCGACGACGTGGAATACGTCAAATGCTCCGATGAGCACGGCGTCATCTCCGACCCAAACGGCGTCTTGAAGGTCAATGACAAGCTGAAGCTCGTTCCGGGGCATTGTGACCCAACCTGCAATGTTCACGATTGGTATGTCGGCGTTCGCAACGGCAAGGTCGAGACGCTCTGGCCGGTTTCTGCGCGCGGCAAGGCGTACTGATGCTGATCGTTCCGGAGAACGAAATCGCGAATTTGATGACGCGCGAGGCTGCTTTCGAGGCTGTCGAAAAAGTCTTCGCTTCAATGGCGGCCGGGAAAGCAAGGAACTTTCCGGTTGTCCGTGAAGCGATCGGGCATGCGGATGCGCTTTACGGGTTCAAATCCGGTTTCGACAAGGCGACGCTCGATCTCGGCCTGAAATCCGGCGGCTACTGGCCGGGCAATGCCGCGAAGGGTCTGACCAATCATCAATCGACGATTTTTCTGTTCGATGCGGATACCGGAAAATGCCGCGCCATTGTTGGCGGAAATCTGTTGACGGCATTGCGCACCGCCGCTGCCGCCGCTGTTTCGGTCGCCCATCTTGCACGACAGGATTCGAAGGTGCTGGGGATTGTCGGTGCGGGTCACCAGGCTGCGTTCCAACTGCGCGCTGTCGTGGAGCAGCGCAATTTCGAACGCGTCGTTGCGTGGAACCGCTCGCCAGAAAAGCTCGAAGGGTTGGCTAAAGTAGCTGATGAGCTAGGCCTGCCATTCGAAAGTGTTTCGCTGAAGGATCTGGCCGTGCAGGCAGATGTCATCGTGACGATCACGTCCAGCTTTAAGCCGATTTTGATGTCGGATGGAGTGAAGCCGGGAACGCACATTGCCTGTATGGGTACGGACACCAAGGGCAAGCAGGAAGTCGATGCGGCTCTGGTTGCACGCGCGCGGCTTTTCACAGATGAAATCGCGCAGTCCGTGACGATTGGCGAATTTCAGCACGCGATTGCAGCGGGAACTATCGCGCAAACGGATATTCGCGAACTCGGTGCAGTTGTTAACGGCACGGATGCAGGTCGCAATTCCAGTGATGAAATAACCATTTTCGATGGCACCGGCGTCGGCCTTCAGGACCTTGCGGTTGCGTCTTCCGTGGTCAAACTCGCGGTCGAAAAAGGCATCGCAACCGAGGTGGATTTCTGAGCCTATTCGTGCGGGGCCGTCCGGCTCATGGATGGCCGCAGAATGAAATCCGCGTACCATGAGGCGAGTTTTGGCCGCGGCGAACGCCAATCCACTCCGCTGAAGCGGAAATCGAGATAGCCGAGCGAAGATGCAATCGTCAGGCTACCGATCGTGACTTCTGTGCCGAAAATTTCGACGGTTTCTTCCATATGGTCGAGCGCCGCATCGATCTTGGTCATCTGCGACTCCCTCCAGACTTCCGATCTTTGGTCCGGCGTTCGGGACGTCTCTTCGTAACGGGCAAGCAGCGCGGCATCGAGAAGACCGTCGCCAAGCGCTTGCTCCGTGAGGACACGCCACCGTGCGGATCCGGATGTGAACAGCGACCCACCGGCTGCGTCGTTCAGATATTCGCAGATAACACGGCTGTCGAAGAGAAATGTTCCATCCTCGAGCCGCGCCGCAGGCACTTTCGCAAGCGGGTTGAAAGTGGCGATACGCGTATCACGCTTGATCGGATTTGCAGCACTTGGCAGGCAGATGATCTTGTCTTCGACGCCAAGCTCGATGGCACATGCCATGACCTTGCGCACATAGGGCGAGGTCGGGGCGAAGAAGAGTTCCATGGGCTGCATCATCTCAAGCTCTTTCCGGAACAAGCACGACCTTGCCGATATTTTCATTGGCTTCGAGCAGACGATGCGCCTCAGCGGCCTGACCGAGAACGAACTGTTTGTGGATCAGGGGGCGAATGCGTCCTGCATCGACTAGTGGCATGATCTCATTCAAAAGTGCGGAAGCGATACCGGATTTCTCAGCGTCCGACTTAGGGCGCAGTGTAGAAGAGGTGAGGTAAAGCCCCTTGCGCATAACTATGCCGAGGTCGATTGGCACGACAGCACCCTCCATGAATGACAGGCTGACATGCCGCCCGCCCGGCGCGAGTGCATCGAGATTGCGCGCGACATATGAACCGCCGACAATATCCAGAACGACATCTACCCCGCGCGCATCCGTGGCTGCTTTTGCGGCTTTGACGAAATCGTCCGTTTTGTAGTTGATGCCAATTGCGCCGAGCTTTTCGACGGCGGCTTTCTTCGCATCGCTGCCGACCGTGGCAATCGCATGCGCGCCACGTGCGATCGCCATCTGGATCGCCATCGTGCCGATGCCGCTCGCGCCGCCATGGATCAGCACGGTTTCGCCTTTCGCGAGACGGCCGCGCTCGAACAGTTTGTGCCATACGGTGAAAAGCGATTCCGGCAGTGCAGCCGCTTCCACCATCGACAAGCCGTCTGGGCATGGCAGACAATGCTCCGCTTTGGCGATGCAATATTGAGCATAACCGCCGCCCTTCACCAGAGCCATCACCCGCTTGCCGATGAGCGCGTCGCTGCCTCCCACCACACGCCCTGCGACTTCCAGCCCAAAAATGTCGGTGACGCCTTGCGGCAGTGGAATGGCGCCGGTCCGCTGCATCAGATCAGGGCGGTTGACGCCAGCGGCTTCAACCTCGATCAGAACTTCGTCCGATCCCGGATTCGGGATCGGTCTTTGGACGAGCTCAAGGACTTCGGGTCCGCCCGTATTGCGCGCTACGATGGCTTGCATGCTTGCTGTCATTAAAAGTCAGCCTTTGCGCCGATGGCTGCCAGTCCGGCCAGTGCGACTTCGATGTCCTGCGCGCCGCTGCCGGAGCCGACGCCGATTGCGCCGATGCAGGCACCGTCGACAACGATGGGAAAGCCACCCTCAAGATTGGTCAACCGTCCACCGGAAGCGATGGCAAGTTTGACTTCGAGCGCGGGGTCGAGACGCGACGTCGGCTGACGGTGCGAGGCTGCCGACATTGCCTTCGATTTCGAGGTTTCGCCAGACAGCAGCTTTGCGCCGTCCATTCTAACGAAAACCAGCATGTTTCCGCCGTCATCGACGATCGAAACGTTCTGCGGAACGCCGATCTTTTCCGCGTGAGAGATTGCGGCTCTGGCGATTGCAAGTGCGCCTTCGTGAGTCAGTTTCAGGCTAGGGATCGTGTGGGTCATGTCAGTCTCCATTTTGGCTGCAGGTCACGTAGCGCCTTCCTTCGGGAAGGCGACGATGTCGGACGAGACGACGGATAGGCCGACCTCGCTGCCGACGGACCAATCCGAAATTGCCGATATTCCCGGTGAACGCACAAGCACGCGTTCATTTGAAACTCTTGGCATCTCCACGTAGAGATCGACATGATCCCCCTGAAAAACCTGTGCTGCGATAATACCGGGTAGTGAGCCGGGAACGGTGCGCTTGCCGATGGCAAAATGCTCGGGTCGAATGAAAACGTCGATTTCGTCGTTGACTGTCGATCCGGCGAAGGGCGCACCGGGAACCACCCATTTCGCGTCGCCGATGGCTACTTCGGCGGCATCGCCACGCTTTGCCGTCAGCGTACCTTTGAGAATGTTCGCATCGCCGACGAAGGATGCGACGAAGCGATCCGCCGGGCGGCGATAAATCTCGTCTGGTCCTGCGATCTGGCGGATATGGCCTGCGGACATCACTGCGATCCGGTCCGACATCGACAGGGCTTCGCCCTGATCATGGGTTACGAAGATCGTCGTCACGCCGAGGCTGCGCTGGATCTCTTTGAGCTCGACCTGCATCGAACCGCGAAGGTTCTTGTCGAGTGCCGAAAAAGGCTCATCGAGCAGCAGAACCTTTGGACGGATGACAAGGGCACGCGCCAGCGCGACACGCTGCTGTTGGCCGCCTGAAAGTTGCTTTGGCTTACGGTCGCCGAAACCGGAGAGCTTTACGAGCGACAGCGCTTCATCGACCCGGCGCGATATTTCGGCAGAAGGCACACCACGCGTCTTCAGCCCGTAGGCAATGTTCTTGGCGACCGTCATATGCGGAAACAGCGCGTAATTCTGAAATACGATGCCGATTTCGCGCTTATGTGCAGGCGTTTCCGTAACCAAAGCGCCGTCGATGAAGATTTCGCCGCCATCGCTTTCAAGAAAACCAGCGACGAGATTGAGAAGGGTCGTCTTGCCGCAGCCAGACGGGCCGAGCAGCGTCATGAATTCGCCTGGCGCGATCTTCAGCCACGCTTCATGGAGCGCGGTGGAATCCCCGAAACGCTTGGTAACGCCGTCGAGTTGAACGGCCGCCTTGGGTTTCGGCCGAATGAACGCTGCTTTTGCGTGGCCGCGCGGATTAGTGTGAATCGACATTAAGCACCTTTCCAAGGCCGAAGAATGTGTTGGCGAGCGTCAGAAGCAGTGCTGTGACGACAATGTAGATCACCGACAGCGCTGCCAGCGTCGGATCGGCATATTCCCGAACGTAATTGTACATGGCGACCGGCAGCGTCTGCGTTGCCTGGTTCGAGACGAAAAGCGTCGCCGTAAACTCGTTGAAGGAGAGGATTGCCGCGAACAGCCAGCCGCTTACGAGGCCGGGCACGAGCAGCGGCAGCGTGACCGTAAAGAGCACGCGGCGTGGTGTGGCGCCGAGGCTGGTGGCGGCCTTTTCCAACCGTTCATCCAAATTCTTCAGCGAGATCAAAACGCTTCGCATGACGAACGGCAAAACGAGAATGACATGAGCGAACACGACCAGCGGGAACCCGCGCGCCGTGCTTGTCTGTGCCGCCAGCATCAACAGGCCGAGGCCGATCGTGAAATGCGGGATGACCAATGGAGAAAGCAGCACGCCTTCCAGCGTGCGCTTCAGCGCGAAATCGTAGCGATGGATAGCCAATGCAAATCCCGCTCCCACAGCCAGCGCGATGGTGGACGCCCATGCGGTGACGGTCAGGCCGTTCCAGAAGCCTTTTTGAAAATCGCTGTAATCGAGCGCCCGCTCAAACCAGCGCAGGGAATAGGATTGCGGCGGAAAGGCGAGGATGGCCTTGTCGTTGAAGGCGGTGATGGTCACGACGACCGCTGGCAGGATGATGAAGGCAAGGATCGCTCCTACCAGCACAATGCCGGATATGCGAAGAATCCTGTTTTGTCTGGATGCTGGCATGTCAGTGTTCTCCCAGACGTTCCAGAGGGCGGGTGGCCTGTTTCATCAAGGCAATTACCGCGAATGTCAGCGCCAGACCGACGATCGAAAGACTGGCGGCGAAGGGGAAATTGAAGGATGAAAAGCCGAGCTGATAGACCAGCGTCGAAACCGTATTGACCCGGCCGCCGCCGATAAGCTGCGGTGTCGCAAATGCGCTGAAGGTCCATGCGAATGCAGTCGAGAAACCCGCGATGATGCCGGGCATGGAGAGCGGCAGTGTGACGGTCAGAAAACTGCGCACCGGACCTGCGCCGAGACTTTCGGCGGCCTTCTCGTAGTTGCGGTCGATGTGTGAAAGGCCCGCTGCCAGCATGATGACCATGATGGGCATCGTTACGTGAACGAGAGCCGCCACCACGCCGCCAGTGGTAAACATCATCTGGATCGGCCGTTCGATGAAGCCGAGCTTTAGCAGAACCGTGTTTATGAAACCATTATTGCCGAGCACGATCATCCACGAATAGGTGCGCACGACTTCGCCCAGAAAAAGCGGCGTGACGGAAGCAATCAGAATGAAGGATTTCAGCGCCTTGCTGCGCACGCGCACCAGCGCATAGGCAACGGGATAGGCGAGAAATAGGGTGAACACTGCCGTCAGCAGGCACAGCAGGATCGTTGCCCAAAACGCCCATGCATAAAGCGGGCGCACGAGTGCCGAAAAGTTCTCCAGCGTAAAGCCGCCGACATCGAGCGAGCCCGGAATATAGGCGCGAACGCTGTACTGAAACACCGCGGCCATAGCCGCCGCCAGCCCGAATGCCACGAAGGCTGCTGGCGAAACGAACCATCCAAGAAAAGGCCGCTCGTTCATCGTAACTCCCTTCACGTGAACAGGCCCGGCAACGGCACGCGCCGCCGGGCCTATCATTGTTTTCGCTTACTGCGCGATCATGCTTTCAGCGAACCACTTGCGCCATTCGGCAGTCTTTTCCGCACGCAGCTTGTGGTCGATGATCAGCGTCTGGCTGGCCCACTGGTCAGCGGTCGTGAAGATGCCGGGCAGCTTTGCCGTTTCGGGGTCGAGCGTCGCATTGTCGACGACGGGACTGCCTTTTTTCAGCTCTGCGATTTCAGCCTGCACGGCCGGATCGAGCGCGTAATTCATGAACTTGTAGGCGAGCTCCGCCTTGGTCGAGCCTTTCATGATGCCCATCGTATCGACACCGAGTATGCCACCTTCCTTGGGTATGACGATCTCGACCGGCACGCCCTGATCCTGCATGTAGTAGGCGTTCATGGAGAGGATGATTTGAACCGGCGTTTCGCCCGTTGCGAAGAGCTGCTGGCTGTTGGCGTCGTTCGTGTAGAACGCCTTGTAGTTCGGCTTCAGCGCGGCCAGCTTTTCCTGACCGACTTCCCAGTTGGAAGCGTCGCCGCCGGAAAGTTTTGCCGACACTGCGATGACGTGGCTCGGATCGAAATCGGGCGAGGCGATCATGCCCTTGAGCGCCGGGTTCCAAAGCCCTTCCCAGCTATCGAAGCTGACGCCTTCCGGAAGCTGATCGGGCAGATAACCGATCGTGTAGACATAGGCCCATGCGCCGATGTGATAGGGGCTGATCTTGGCCTGCTCCACGAGATGCGCGGCGTTCGGGATTTTCGTCAGATCCAGTTCGTCGAAGAGGCCGTCATTGGCATAGAGCCAACCCACATGGGCGGTGGTGAAGGTGATGTCGCTTTCGGGTGTGCCGCCAGCGAGCTTGGCCTGGTTCAGCCGGTCCATCGTACCGCCCGTCACATACTCGACTTCGATGCCTGTCTCTTCGGTGAATTTCTTTCCGATCGTTTGGTCGATCAGGTCGCGAAAGCTGCCGCCCCAGGTGCTGACGACCAGCTTTTCCTGCGCGACGGCGAGCGAAGATGTGAACAATGACAGGGCGGAAACTACACTAGCTGCGAGCAATTTTCTGGAAAGCATCTGGGTAACTGCCTTTCGTTGATATTGTTGATGTGATCTCAAAAGCAACATCCGTGCCAGTATTTATAAATGTTATTTAATAGTATAATTAAATACAGACGATCAGATATGGCTTCCCGCCCGGACCGGATCGAAGTATTTTTTGTCGAGTTACTTTAGTAAAATTCAGTTATCCGCGGGAATTTCCGCAATAATGTCGATTTCCATCATGTATTCGGGTTTCGCCAGGCCTTGGACGATGATTCCGGTCGAAACCGGATAGACGCCTTTCAGCCATTTTCCGACAATTTGGTAGACCGGTTCGCGATATGCCCGATCGGTGATGTAGATGACGATCTTGACCACATCGTCGAGGCATGAACCTGCCTCTTCAAGAAGCACTTTGGCGCATTGCATAGCATTTTCGGTTTGAGCGGCGGCGTCTCCGATGCCGACGATCTTGCCCTCCAAATCCATTGCAGTCTGGCCGCGTACATAGACCGTGTTGCCCGCCCGAACGACCATGCAGACATCATTGTCGAGGGTTTGTTCGGGATAGGCTTCGCGGGTGTTGAATTTTCTGAAGCGTTGATGAGTGGTCATGCTGTCTCCTCAAGCCGCTGCCAGACGGCGAAAAGCGCGGTCGGAGAAAACCAGTGGATTTGCGGCCTGCGTTCTCACGCCGATCACTTCCCCCGTCAGAATTCGGTGTGAGCCGAAATCGAAGACACTGGCGACCCGGCAATCGAAATTGCAGAGCGCTTCATCGAGGGCAGGTGCGCCAGTGGTAAGGTTCGTCCAGGCGCCTGCAGCAAAGCGGTCGTCGCGCAATTCGGGGATGAGGCCAGCGAAGCTGTTTGCGACCCGCTCCTGAGCCTCACTCAATATGTTCGCAACGAACACGCCGTTTTCGAGCAAAGTCGCAAGGCTGCGGCTTTCGCGATGCACGCAAAACACGACGGATGGCGGCTCCATCGAAAGCGAGCAGAGAGAAGACACAGTTACGCCGGTGCGTCCGGCGGCTCCATCCGATGTGACGACTGCGACGCCGGAGGCC
This sequence comes from Foliimonas ilicis, assembly GCF_039939195.1. Classification (NCBI taxonomy): domain Bacteria; kingdom Pseudomonadati; phylum Pseudomonadota; class Alphaproteobacteria; order Hyphomicrobiales; family Phyllobacteriaceae; genus Foliimonas; species Foliimonas ilicis. The sequence goes on from NZ_JBDUUH010000003.1 coordinate 119,576, forward strand.
GTCAGGCGCATGGCGTCGCGGAATGTCTCTACCGCGACCGCCGGGTGATTGGCTGTATCGATCATTGAACCGGTCCATTGATGCGATCCGACAAATCTGCCGATTTCTTGACGAAATCGAGCGGGCCGGAGAAATCGAAGGAATTGTAGACGGCAGCAAGATGATTGAAGTGCGGAGCCTGTGCGAACTGCACGAAGGTCAGGCGGTGACCGGCATAGTCCGAGTTCAGGAGGTCGCGGGCGAAGGCCAGCAGCTTGCGCCTGTCTTCGGCCTGCCATGACTGGTTCAGCGAATAGAACTTGTTCAGCCATTCTCCGCTGCCATCAGCCTTGAACGCAGCGGAATTCGGCGTGATGCAGATCTGGCCGCCGCAAAGTTCGCGGGCGATATGCATCATTGCCGGAAGCTGCGAGCAGGCGAAAACGCGTCCGGCATAAAGCATGGATTGCTGCGGCATGAGTAATCCGCCGGGGCTCTTTTCCGCCATGGCGATCGATGCGGTCAAATGCGCATTGATGCCTTCACGGTAGCAGACAAGATCAGCCAGCTTTTCGCGAACCGACTGGATCTTGTCGAGGCCGGTCTGCTTGGCATTCCACATCGCCGCGCCGATCATCATGTCGGCGGTGTAGAGAAGGCGAAGCACGTAGGGGAATGCGGAATAGCGATGCAGCGTCGAGCGAACGAACTGCGCGGCGCGGGTATGACGATAGAAGAACACGTCTTCCCATGGGATCAGTACGTCATCGAACACGACCAGCGCTTCAACTTCGTCGAAGCGGTTGGCCAAAGGATAATCGAGCGGGCTGGACTTGCCGGCAAAGCCTGAGCGGCAAATGTGCTTTACGCCCGGCGCGCCCATCTTGACGATGCAGCCAACAGCATAATCCGACAGCTTTTCGGTGGACCATGCACCGACGGTTGGCTTCAGATACGCCTGATCCGCATAGGCCGCAGCCGTTTCATATTTCGCACCGCGAATGATGATGCCGGCATCCGTTTCGCGAGTGACGTGCACCATCAAATCCGGGTCCTGCTCCTGTGGCGGCAGCGAGCGGTCGCCCTTAGGATCGGTATTGGCGGAGACGTGGAAGATGTCTTTTTCGATGACTTCCTGAATGTGGCGATCGATATTGTCGGCAAAGCGCGGATCGATTTCGGCAAGAACATCGCGGCCATCGGTCAGCGACCACATTTCGCCGATGGTTTCGTCGCCGACCCGCGTTACGACGCCGCCAATGTCTTTCATGACATGATCGACGGCAGTCAGCTTGTCGCTCCAGTCCTTCTGCTCACGGGGAGGGCGATAGAAGATCGAATGACGCTCATTGTTATCGACATAGGTCAGGTCGCTGGAATAGCGTTCTTCGTGAGCCATGTCATACATGCGAGCCTTGATGTCGATGATGGGCTTCAGCGCCGCATGGGTGGTGACATCCTTTACGCGTTCGCCGTCGAGCCAAACCTCGCGACCGTCGCGAATGCCTTCTTTATAATCATCGCCAGTTCTAATCATCAATCTGCTCCAAAATTAGGCTAGACGGATGATGCCGTAAGGCCTAGCATCAAGAAAATATTTTTATCTTCTGGATAGCATAAGGAAAGATGATGAACTTATCGCTCCGTGCTCTTCGTTATGTTGTCGAAACCGCCGATTGCGGGAGCGTCACGGAAGCTGCTAAGAGGCTGAACGTCTCCCAGCCTTCCGTGTCCATGGCGCTATCGCAGGTCGAGACGGAACTTGGCGTGCAGATTTTCGTGCGCCACCATGCAAGAGGCGTGACGCTTTCGGCGGCCGGGCAGAGGCTGGTCAACGACGCACGGCTTCTTCTCAATCACGCGCGCGATTTTGCGCAGAGCGCGCATTCTCTTGGAGATGCGTTGCGCGGCGAGATCGTCGTCGGTTGTTTTCCGACACTCGCGATCCGTTTCATGCCGGGCCTGCTGTCGGGTTTCTCGAAGCGTTATCCGGGCATTTCGGTAAAGTTGGAGGAGGGCGATCAGCAGGAAATGATCGGTCATCTCGTGTCAGGCCGAACCGAGCTCGCGCTATCCTACAATTTTGCCGTCCCTGAAGAAATTACGGGAGAGAAGCTCGCGGACTTTCCGCCGCTCGTTCTCGTGTCGGCGGACCACCGGCTGGCGGACAGAGAGGAAGTCAGTCTTGTCGAGTTGGAGGAAGAGCCTTTTATCCTTCTCGATCTCCCGCACTCACGCGATTACTTTTTCAATATATTCTCAGCTTGCGGGCTGGAGCCGCGAATCGCGTTTCGAACCCGCTCGTCGGAGCTGATCCGCGGTCTTGTCGGCCACGGCCACGGATACTCGTTGCACAATGTCGCGCCGCAAACGACGATCGGCTATGACGGCAGCCGCATCGCGGTGTTGAAACTCGCCGAAACTCTACCGCCAGCCACCGTCACGTTCCTGCGCCTTACCCGTCATGATCTGCGGCCTGCGGTGCAGGCCTTTGCCGATTACATGAGAGAGTCCTTCGCGAGAGGCGGAATATTCGGTTAGAGCCTTTCATTTTTAGATAGAAACGCTTGCGGGACAGCACCCCCCTCTGCCCTGCCGGGCATCTCCCCCTCAAGGGTGGAGATTACTCTGTCATAAAAGTGCGGCACCAATCGCTAACGTTGCAGAATGAAAGCGGATGGCTATGTCAGCCAATCTCCACCCTTGAGGGGGAGATGCCCGGCACAGCAGAGGGGTTGCCTTCCGATTCCATCAAAATGGGAGTCGTTCTAACGTCAATAGCCGCGTTTCGGGTCGACCCTGCTCAAAACATCCAGTCCGGCTTCCAGCCTTCGGACGTTTTCGCCAATCTGTTTGGCAGCTGACGCCGGTAAGGCGATGGAGGCCAGATGCGGGGTGATGAGCACATTGTCCATGTCCCACAGGGGGCTGTCCGTCGGCAGCGGCTCCTTGGCGAAGACGTCGAGCGTTGCATTGGCAATTCGTCCCGACTGCAGCGCTGCCACCAGTGCTGGCTCATCCACGACGCTGCCGCGCGAGACATTGATGAAACTCGCGCCTGGCTTCATGCAGCCAAGTGTGGCCGCATCGAGCATATTGTCGGTCTCGTGCGTCTGCGGAAGCATGCAGACGACGATATCGCTGCTCGAAAGAACTTCGGCCAAAGTGTCGCTTCCGTGAAAGCACTTTACGCCCTCTATCGTCTTGGCCGTGCGTGACCAGCCGAGCACGCGATAGTCCTGTCGTGCACATTCTTTTGAGGCTTCGCGCCCAAGCTCGCCAAGGCCCAAAATGGCAACGGTGATTTCTGACGGGTCTTTTGGATGGATGTAATGCCAGCGGCGCTCTTTCTGCGCCTTCTCAAAATGCTGAACATCGCGGGCGTAGCGTGTGACGGCAAAGAGCACGAAGCCTGCCATCATCCGTGCCATGCGCGGGTCCGAAAGCCGCGTGATCGGCAGATCGGGCAAATCAGTACGGCCGACGAGCGCATCGACGCCAGCACCGAGATTGACGAGCAGCTTCAGATTTTCAAACCGCGCGAAGAAATTGTGCGGCGGCTTCCACGCCAGCGCGTAATCCACCTTCAAAGGGTCGTCGATCTCGTCGGCCCGCGCAAGAACAATGCCTTCCGGTTCCAGAGCCGCGCGCCAAGCTTCGAAGTCATCCATCTGGCTATAAAAGACCATCACGCCAGCGCTCATTTCGCTGCGCGCTCCTTGATGTGACTGGCTACTGCCGTCAGGGCGAGTTCGTAACCCAGCGCGCCGAGCCCCGCGATAACGCCTGTTGCAGCTTTGGATATGTAAGAGTGGTGGCGGAAGGGTTCGCGTTTCCAGATATTGCTCATATGGGCTTCGATGATCGGGCCGTCGAAAGCGAGCAGAGCGTCCAGAATCGGAACCGAGCTATAGGTCAATCCGGCGGCGTTGATGACGATGCCTTCGGCCTTCTCGCGGGCTTCCTGAATCCAGTCCACCAGCACGCCTTCATGATTCGACTGGCGAAAATCCAGATCGAGGCCGAGCGAGGCGGCATGTTCTTCGCAACGCTTGCCGATCGAGACGAAACTCTCCGTTCCATAAGTGCCGCTTTTGTCGAGGCCGTAGAGATTGGCGTTCGGGCCATTGAGAAAGAACACTTTAGGCGGCGTCTGCATCGTCGATTCCCTTATTTATGGAGGTCGGACAATAACGATGCGATTGCGATTATCGAAATAAAATTAAACTATTCATTGGAGAAGTATTTCGTATGTAAATGCCAATTCGAGATAAATCAGCACTATGCCTAATATTGCATATCCGTATACGCATCGAGATATCGGCACTTGCTAAATAAATAATCATAATTAAGTCGATTTATGCCTAAAAATTAGACAGATTCATACTTGCGCAAGCACCCCGATCTGAACAAGACTTGATAAAACAACAAGAGAGGGTAACCAATGTTCAGATTCAAGAAGACCAGCATTGTTTTGGGAGTTTTGGCCGGTGTCCTATGCGCAGGCAGCGCCTGGGCTGAAACCAAGATGCGCCTTGCCGTCGAAACGACGGGCGGCGATCCGACAAATGTCATGCTTTCCGCATTCCGCGACGAACTCAAGGCCTCGGCAGGCGACGAACTTGCAATCGAGTTTTTCGACGGCGGATCGCTCGGCGATGAAAACGCGTTGGCGGAACTCATCCGCGCAGGCGCCGTCGAAGTCATTCCTCTGGGTTCGGACGGCGTTGCCGCACTGGACGAAAAATATTCGATTTTCGACACGCCTTTCCTGTTCTCCGGCAAGGAGCAGGCCCGCGCGGTGCTGGACGGTGAACTCGGCGACCTGATGGCTGCTTCGCTGCGCGAAAAGGCCAATCTCGAAGTTCTGGCTTTTGGTGAGCTCGGCGTCCGCGTCATCAGCAATTCGAAGAAGGCGATCATGACGCCTGCCGATCTTTCCGGCATGAAGATCCGCACGCCGAACAGCCCGACCCGCATCATGGCCTTCCAGACGCTGGGTGCCGCGCCAACGACGCTTGCCCTCGGCGAAGTCTATATGGGTCTCAAGCAGGGCGTCATCGACGGTCAGGAAAACCCGCTGTCGGTCATCAAGGAATTCTCCCTCTTCGAGACCCAGCCGCATATATCGCTGACCAACCATATCTACACGCCGATCACGCTGGTTATGAACGGCCAGGCATTCGATGCGCTTTCGGACGATCTGAAGGCCAAGGTGAAGGCGGCGGCGGAAGCGAGTGTTCAGAAGACGCGCGATCTTTCCGATGAAAGCGACTCCAAGCTGGTGGCTGAATTCGAAAAGAGCGGCGTCACGGTCACGCGTCCCGACATTGCATCGTTCCAGACGGCTGCTGCCCCGGTTCGTGAAAAGATCGCCGAGATCGTCACACCGGAATTTATGGCAAAGGTCGAGGGAGCGATCCGTTGAGCGTTCTCGCAACAAAGGCCCCGGCATCAGCCGGGGCATATCCCCGCTTTCGCTACGATGGTTCGGGCGATCTCGCGCGCATCGGCCTGATCTACATCGCTTCCAGCGTCGTGATGGAAGAGGAAATGTGGGCGATGTCCGCCGAAGGCGTCTCCACGCACACGGCCCGCATCCGCTTGCCCAAGGTCACGGTCGAAGGCATCGAGGAAATGATGAACGCGCCGGAGCTGGAACAGGCTGCGCGCATGGCGGCAGCGGCTCCCATCGACGTTCTTCTTTTCGGCGGCACCAGCGCATCCTTTTTGCACGGCACGGCCTATGACCGCGCGCTGATTTCGAAAATCGAGCAATGGGTGCCCGGTCCAAAGGTGACGACCGCATCTACCGCAACGCTTGCGGCTTTGAAAAAAGTGAAAGCAGGCAAGATCGCATTGGCGACGCCTTACCTGTCCGAAATCCATCAGCGCGCGATCCGTTTTCTCGAAGAAAACGGCCATGAAGTCGTCAAAAGTGCGCATCTGGACATTTCCGACGACCACGCGCTGGCTGAAGTGCCGCTCGAGAAAGTCTATGATCATGTGCTTTCGGTCGATCACCCGGATGCCACGGCCATATTCGTTTCCTGCACGAATTTCCGCACCGTCGGCGCTATCGAGGCGCTCGAAGATCGCCTTGGCAAGCCGGTGATATCGGCCATTCAGGCGTCGTTCTGGCATTGCCTTGAACTCACCGGAACAGTCGGTGCGCGGCCAGGCTACGGGCGGCTTTTCGATGGTCGCATTGCTGAAGGGAGTGAACGATGAGCGATGCTATCGCGCCTTTACCCAGCGAAATTCTTGCCGACCCCAAGCCGGATCGTCGTTCTGCCAAGGCTTGGGCAATATGGGGTGTCGAGACAGCAGCTATCACGCTACTCGTCTTCCTCGTCGGCCTCGTTCTCGCAAATTCGCTCGGACGTTATTTCCTGTCAAAGCCGCTGCCTTGGACGGAGGAAGTCGTCACTGCACTTCTTATGTGGTTGGGCGCGCTTGGCATCACGATCGGTGCGCTCAAGAACGAGCTGATCCGCTGCGAAATCTGGACGCATCGCATTACGGGCATGCCAAAGCGGCTTCTGGGAATATTCCACACGGTTTTCGGCATCGCCGTTCTCGTCGCCCTCGCGATCCTCGCCTGGCAGTACCTCGCCATCTTCGGAAACGACAAAACACCCATTCTCGGTATCCGCAAATCGGTGGCGATCAGCGGGATTCTGGCAACGTCCGCAGGTCTCATCCTTGCCTTTGTCGTCAATTTTTTTGAGCAGGAGAAATAGCCGTGCTCGGTCTTGCCGCATTCACACTCCTTGCTCTATGCGCCTTCGTTCTGATCGGTCTGCCGATCGTCATTTCGCTCGTGGCATCCGTGCTGCTTTTCCTCGCCTTTAGCGGCGGTTGGGCGCTCGCCCTGCCGCAGCAGACGCTTGGCGGCGTCGGCGATTATATTCTCATCACGCTGCCGCTTTTCATCCTTGCTGGCGGCATCATGAACGCCACTGGCATTGCCGACCGCCTGTTCGATTTCGGCGTCGCACTCGTCGGCTGGCTGAGAGGCGGCCTTGCCCATGTGGATGTGGCCGCAAGCGTGATGTTCGGCGGCATGATCGGCACTTCGGTGGCCGACCTTGCTGGCACCGGTTCGGTGACGATCCCCAAGCTGAAAGCCCATGGTTATCCGGGGCCTTTTGCGGCGGCGGTTACGGCCACGTCTTCGGGCATCGGTATTCTCATTCCGCCCAGTTCCCCGATGATCCTTTACTCCGCAGTCACTGGAACGTCGCTTGGAGCACTGTTTCTCGCAGGCGTCATTCCCGGCCTTCTGATGGCGCTGGCCATGATGATCACCATTTCGATCCTCGCGCGACGCAACGGCTGGCAAGCAGTCGGAACGTTTCAGTGGAAAGAGGTGCTGCGCACCGGCGTCCACGCAATACTTCCGCTTGGCATGCCCGGCATGATCCTTTGCGGATTGGTGTTCGGCATCTTCACGCCGACGGAAGCGGGCGCGTTTGCAGTCGCCTATGCGCTGATCCTTGCAGGGCTTGTCTACCGCACGCTGACGCTCGCCAATATGCGCCGGGCGCTGGTGGATTCGTCCATTCTGACCGGTGAAGTCCTTATGGTCGTCGGGTTTTCAACGGCTCTCGGCTGGGCACTTTCACAGGCAGGCGTGCCAGCCGCACTTGCACATGGGCTGGACGTCATCTTCCCGTTCGAGAACACGACGATGCGCATCTTTGCATTGCTGTTCCTGGCGCTCATCGCCGGAATGGTACTCGATCCGCTCATCCCCATGATCATGCCGGTGCTGCTTCCGTCATTGACCATGATGGATGTCGATCTCGTCCATTTCGGGGTTCTGATGGTGACGACCGTGGTGATCGGCCAGGTAACGCCGCCTGTCGCAATCGCTCTGCTTGTCGCAGCCAAGATCGGCAATGAGGATGTGCTGAAGGTCACGAAGGCGAATACGCCGTTCCTGATCACTCTGGTCCTATTCCTTATCCTGCTGACGATGGTGCCTTCGCTGTCGACCTTCCTTCCTGCCTTGTTGAAGTAGGCCGCAGCGCCCGCAGCCGTTAATGGTTGCGGGCAGCCTCGGCTAAAGCCCGTCGAACATACGCTTTCGTGCGCTGGAAATATGCAGCGCCATCAGTTCGCCAGCCTCTTCGGGCCGCCGCTGTTCGATAGCGTTGAAGATTTCGATATGCTCCTGCTGCACGAGTTGAAGGCGCGCCACTGGCCGCAGCAGGGAAAGGTTGCGGGCAAGGTTCATCCCAACCCGGACATTCTGCTCCAGCGAGTTGTGAACCATGATGTGGTAGGGATTGCGGGTGGCAAGCGCCACTGCGCGATGGAACCGCGCATCGGCATCCACGCCCAGCTTTTTGGTCGCAATGCATTCCTCAAGTTCAGACAAGGATGCCTGCAGTTCCTGCAGTTCATCCTGTTCCCATGACCGCGCGGCGAGACTGGCGGATGCGGCCTCGAAGCCGATCCGAAAATCGTAGCAGCGCTGGATGTCGCTGACCGACCCGATTTCGACGAAACGCAGGACATTGGCATCCGGGCGGCGAAGCACGAAGCTTCCCGACCCCTGCCTTGATTGAATAAGCCCGTCTTCACGAAGGCGTGCCAGTGCTTCCCGTATGATTGGTCGCGACGCGCCGAAACGCTGGCCAAGCTCGGACTCGCTCGGAAGACGGGAGAGTTCGGCAAACTCGCCTGAAGTAATCAGCTTGAAGATGCCATCATAGATGTAATCACCGAGCTTGCGTTCAGGTCCTGTCCGATTGTTGTCCGCTCTCGTCATTTCGCCGCCCGGTTCCTTATGCGCGTACTGTCCATCGGTATCCTTGAGTACAAATTCTTACAAGTTGACGATGGGAGTTTCATACCATAAACCGAGCTGAAATAGCATATTATAATTGGATAGTTCGGCATTACATTAGGTAGCTATATGGTTGTAAGACAAATCATATCCGTGACGCTGCAAGCCACGGGAAAAAATTGAAGTATGTCCTTCAAAACCAATGAGACACTTCGCGTTGGGTTGGCGGGCGCTGGTGCCATCAGCTTGTTTCACATGCGCGGCTGGGAAGCTGTGGAGGGCGCCGAGATCGTCGCTATTGCCGACCCGGATTTGAGCAAAGCGCGCGCTCGGGCGGAAGAGTTCGGCATCTCTGCGGTCTATGCCGACGTTGCGGAAATGATCAGCCGCGAGCGGCTCGATGCGATCGACATCGCTGCCCCGGTAGGTCTTCATGCGCCGCTGGTCCGCTTGTCGGCCGATGCCGGTGTGCACGTCATGTGCCAGAAACCGTTGACGCCCTCCGTTGCCGAGGCCGAAGAACTGATTGCCTATGTGGGCGATCGTGTCCGCTTCTGCGTGCATGAGAATTATCGTTTCCGGCCTCACTATGAGGATGTCCGGCGCATGATCGCGGAAGGCCGCATCGGCGAAGTTCAGCATGCGCGCCTCACCATGCGTTCCGCCTCGATGGTGGCACCCGAAGGCGAAACGCCTTTTCTGCTTGGACGCCAGCCTTATCTGGCCGAGTTTCCCCGCCTGCTGATTTTCGAAATGCTGATCCATCAACTGGACGCCTTGCGGGCAACGCTTGGCGAGCTTGATGTCGTCTCTGCGCATACGGCCAAAACCAACAGGGCGCTGGCTGGCGAAGATGTGGGCGTTATCGTCATGACCGGAAGGTCGAGCGGATGCAGCGTCGTGCTGGACGGTAACATCTCCGCAATGGGCTACCCGCCGCTGCCGACGGACAGGCTGGAAATCGTCGGTTCGAAAGACACGCTGATCCTTGACCGTGACGTTATCTATTGCGTGAGCAACCCATCGGAAATCGTCAAACACGATCTGACAGCCAATTATCAAGCCTGCTTCAGCGGTTTGATCAGGAACTTTGTCGAGTGCCTGAAAACCGGCGAAAAGTTCGCGACGGATCGCCTTGATAATCTCGAAACGTTGCGGTTGATGGAAAATACCTACAGCGCTGCGGATCGTTCGCGGCGCTACTGATTTTATCCTACAGTGACTGGCCAGTGGATTCCGCTGCCAATAAAGAACATGAATCGGGAGAAGAGCGATGGATTTGACAGGCGAACTGCTGATCGGCGGCACGGCCGTACGTGGCCAATCGGGCGAGATATTCGGTTTCGAAGCCGCTACCGGCAGTAAACTGCCTGTCTCTTTCGGCGGTGCGACGAAACAGGATCTCGAAAATGCCGCCTGCCTGGCATGGCAGGCATTTTCGACCTATCGCGAGACCGGCCTGGAAGAACGCGCCGCTTTTCTTGAGAAAATAGCCGAAAACATTCTGAATATCGGCGACGCCCTGGTCGAACGCGCAATGGCGGAAACAGGCTTGCCTAAAGGCCGCATCGAAGGCGAGCGCATGCGCACGGTGATCCAGTTACGCATGTTCGCGACGGAAGTGCGTTCGGGCAAGTTTCTGGAATTGCGTTTCGATCCGGCAGATCCTGAGCGCAAACCTGTGCCGAAGCCCGATCTGAAGCTTCGCAATGTCGCACTTGGCCCCGTTGCCGTGTTCGGAGCCTCGAATTTCCCATTGGCCTTTTCGGTCGCGGGAGGCGACACGGCCTCGGCGCTGGCGGCCGGTTGCCCGGTCATCGTCAAGGCTCATTCGGCGCATCCCGGCACGTCCGAACTCGTTGGCCGGGCCGTTCAGAAGGCGGTCGCCGATTGCAAACTCCCCGTTGGCACGTTTGCGCTCCTGTTCGATTCCGGTCGCGAGATCGGCCAGGGGCTTGTGGCCGACAAGCGTATACGCGCGGTCGGTTTCACCGGCTCTCGCGGTGGTGGCACGGCATTGATGAAGATCGCAGCCGAACGCCGCCAGCCTATCCCGGTCTATGCGGAAATGAGCAGCATCAATCCCGTTATTCTTTTTCCGAATGCGCTGGAAAAGCGCGGTGCCGAGATTGGCAAAGCCTTCGTCGGCTCGCTGATACTCGGTGCGGGGCAATTCTGCACCAATCCGGGTCTTATTCTCGCAGTGGATGGCAAGGGCCTGGATGCATTTATCGATGCTGCGAGCCAGGCGCTGCTACAGGCCCCGGCCCAGACAATGCTTACAGGCGGCATCTGCAAGGCATACGCCTCCGGCGTCGCGAAGCTGGCCGGGCATGGCGAGGTAAAGTCGCTTTCGCAGGGCTTGGAAGGCACAGAGGCGCAAGGCCGCGCCGCCTTGTTTGAAACCACTGGCCGCGCGTTTTTGAAGCATCACGATTTGCAGGATGAAGTGTTCGGCGCGGCAGGCCTTATCGTGCGCTGCAAGGATGAAACGGAACTTATGGAAATAATCGATACGCTTGAGGGGCAGTTAACCGCAGCGCTTCATATCGATGAAGCCGACCACCCTGCGGCTGCGAAAATCCTACCGAAGCTCGAACTTCTCGCTGGCCGTCTTCTGGTGAACGGCTTCGGAACCGGTGTCGAAGTCTCACCGGCGATGGTTCATGGCGGTCCTTATCCATCGACATCCGACGGCCGTTCGACTTCGGTCGGCACGATGGCGATTTACCGTTTTCTGCGGCCGGTCTGCTATCAGGATATTCCGGCGTCCCTCCTGCCGGATCACTTCGCCGCTGTCGCAAGCATACGCTGATAAAACATGCCGATGCCGATAAGGACGGCGCCGAGCCCGATGAAGGAAAGCGCGCGCAACACGCCGTCCAGTTCGCTCATGTCGTAAAGGAAGGCTTTGGCTACCGCCAGCACAACCAGTGCGGCGGAACCGAGCCGGAGGTAGCGGGACTGGAAACGTATACCTGTGGCGAGCATGGCAACGCCGAGCGCCAGCCATACTGCCGAATAGGTGTAATTTTCCAACCCGCTCATGCCTTTCCAGCCGCCTATGAATTCGCCTTGGAACAGCCGCCGCACCGACAGCGACACATAGACGAAGGCAAGGGCTGCGGAGCATATGGCAAGCATTATCACGTACCAGCGCGGCCGCTTTTCGCGCGCATACCAGGCAAGTGCGGCCATTGCGATTGCGGGCAGGAGATAGGCCAGCAGGATCAGATTGACGATCGGGATCGTGCCGGTGGATTCGTTGGTTTTGAGCGGGTTCAGGTCGATGAAATGCGAAACCGCGATAAAGTAGACCGATAGTACGCCCACAATCATCGAGCCGTAACGGAAGACCGGGCTCGGTGAACGCTGATCCAGCGACAGCATGATGCCGCCGGCTCCAATTGCGATGAGCGTGTAGATGGCCTGTTCTGCGAGAAGCGGTGCACCAGCGCTGATGACGCCGCCATGCATTGCGTGACGCACCAGCATGCCGATGCCGACCAGAGCAAAAAGCGCGCAGAACGCTTCCATGACGAAACGCGGACGTTTGCCAGTCGTCTGCGCCAATTGCCATGCGGCATAGCCGAAGGCGAGGGCGGGCAGCAGATAGCCCGGCAGAAGCGCGTTGAGGAAGGGCGTCGTGCCAAGTGCATCCCAACCGGCAATGGTCGGATCGACGATAACCCGGCCGAGCGTGATCACTGCGAGGCCGACCGACAACCAGCCGAGACAAGGATAACGTCGAAAGCGCGTTGGTGCGGCAGGCAATGCCGCAGCAAGCCCCGTCAGGATCGTCGTCCAGATGGGTCCAAACCCGGCCAGAAGGGCATAAGCGAATGACAGCGCAGCGCCGCCGAGCAGAAAGCTTATTGCCCATCCGCCTGTGAATGGGGGCTGTTCGGTGCGGGCGATCCATTCGCTGGCTGCGACCAAAATAGCGGTCAATGCAAAACCGCAGGCAGCATAGCGCCAGTCGATGTTCAGGTTACCGTAGTTGAGCCAGGCGGCGACAAGCACGACGATTGGAACGCATGCCGCCCAGAAGGCCCAAAGAGCAGCGCGCCTTGGGAGCACGGCGACCGTTCTTTGCGCGAATACGATACCTGCCGCCAGAAAGATGAAAGCGAGTGCGACGGAATAGTTGAAGTAACTCTGGCCAGGCACGACCAGCCATGCGCTTCGCGTTGCGCCGAAAACCCATTCGAGCAGGAAGCCGCCCGCGAGGAGATCGCGCAACTGGATTATCAGAACGGAAGCCCCGGCAGCGCTTATCAGCGCGGCCGCGTTCGGCCTCCAGGAAGCAGCGGCCAGAAGAGCGACGATCAGCACAAAGCCCCAGAACTGACCGCTGGTCGCCGCAGCATCGGGGTGAAGGACGAGCGCAATCGCGGTCAAGCCTGCAAAAACGCCAGCGGCAATCGATGCGGGGTCGCCAACAGGGCTGACTTCCGGGCGGGTTTTTGCAAGCCAGACCGCGGACAGAACCGCCAGCCCGACGAGATGCAGCATGGCGATGGGTGCTGTGACGATGTCAGTCGAAGCGCTGAGATAGACCATCGACCAGAGACCAGCGCCGACGAAAGCGGCGGCGGCGAGAAAGCGCCAATGCCGGGTCGATGCGATGATGGTTGCCGCTGTCAGCACGATCGCCAGATAGATGAACAGCGACCATGAGCTGGGCGCGTCCGACGATACGAGGATCGGTGTTGCATAGGAGCCGAGCAGGCCAAGACCGGCCAACGCCTGACCATGAATGAGCGCGGCGGCGATCGTGCCTATACCGATTATGCCGAGCAGGCCGAATGCGAATACCGGGCCTATGAATCCATAGACGCTATGGGCGGCAAACACCGCGCCGAACAGTACGAAAGACCCGGCCGCGGTGAGGATTGCCGGAATATATGCGCCATTAATGCCGCCAATGGGGGATTTGAAGCCACGGCGGCGTGCGAATTCGCCACCGGCAGCCAGCGCAAGGCCAAAAAATGCTGCGAAAGTGAGCCGGACGCTCGGGCCGAAAATCCCGGCCTCGATCGAATAGCGCACAAGGAATATTCCGCCCAGCGCCAGCGCCAGACCACCGACCCAAACCGCCCATCGCGTGCCGAGCGCCGTTTCGATGTCGGGTCGTGGCTTCGCGGGGGCGGGCGTTTCTGCTTTGACTTCACCCTCCGGCGCCCCATCGATTGTCTGATCGCTTTGTCGGGCGGCTTGTGCCCACGGACCAACAGCCACCTCCGTATCCTCGTTTGCAGGCAGTTCCGCGCCTTCAGCGGTCTTGGCTTGCTCTGCCGACGCTGTATCAACGGCAATCGCTTCAGCAGATTTAGAAATCTGAGGAAGAGCGGAAGGGGCCACCCTTTGCGCGCGCAATGTGCGAATTTCTGTCTCGAGCGCTGTCAGCTTTTTGCTGTGGCGATACAGAATGACGATCATCGCAACGACTGCGATCAGGACGAATTCGGACATTCCACCCTCATTGCCGGACGTAAGCCCTACCTCAAGTTGAGAGCAGGAGAACTCCACGCGTCTCCATCTTTTGGCTTAAAATGTCCGTCGAGGAAAGCCGTGAATGCTCTGCTGAAGCCAACCGATGCGCCTTATCCCGGCTTGTATCAGGCCAAATTTGCCGGAGATCGGGAAAATATCTCGTTCTAGCCGCTATACTTGGGCGCGGACGCCAATGCCGCATCGAGATGCTCGTTCATCAGCGCCGCCGCTTTTGAACGATCGCCGGAGGCGATTGCGTCGATAATCATCACATGCTCGTGGCACCAGTCGCGAACACGCCGCCGATTGGTATAGCCGCCGAATTCCAACAGGCGGCGCAGCCGGTTTTGTTGCTGGATTGCCTGCTGAAAGAAGACATTACCGCTGAATTCCGCGATCATTTCGTGAAATTGCGCGTCCGTTTCGAACAATTGGCGCGGATCGAGCGATTTGATGTCCGGATGCGCTTCCAGGTAAAGATGATGCATGCGCGAGCGCTCCAGCGCTGTCGCATCCGAGCGGAAGGTTTCGAGCATGATGCCTGCCGGTTCGATCGTCCGCCGGAAATTGTAGCTATTGCGCAGCGCCATCTGCGTGTCGAGTGTAGGCTGAAATGTCCAGCCCCTGCCGCTGCTTCTTGCCAGCAAGCCGTCGCTGACAAGATGGGTCAAAGTTCTGAGAAGCAGGGTCCTGTCGACATCGTAACGCTGCAGGATTTGCGTCTGCGTGAATGTTTCCGCCAAACGACCGGACAGCCGGTCTTCGACGATCCGCGTGTAAAGATCCTGATCGGCTGTCGCGGGAACCTCGACCTCAAGCCGGTGCAATTCTTCCGGGCGAGCGAGCAGAAGAAAGCCGTGGTTCTTTTTGGCTTCAACGATGCCGCGCTCTTCCAGCAGGGAAAGTGCTGCTCTGACCGGCGTGCGCGAAACACCCAGCATATCGCCAAGCTGCTGCTCGCGAAGCCGATGTCCGGGTTCGAAACGGGCGTCCCGCGCAATTTCCAGAATCTGATTTGCCAGGCGGTAGCGATTCTGGCGCGGGCTGCTGACCATGCGTGCTCACTTTCGTATTTTTTATATCCTATTCATACAATGAATTTCGTCAATCGTACAAGAAGGCGCAATAGGAAAGCCATTTGATTTGCCGAAAAAACAACCAGCTTTAGCCAATAAGGTTTTGGATTCGGCGCATTTTGCCTCTGATTTTTGCAGTTAATGAGCCTTTAGCCCGTTTTTCAGGCAGATTTTGTCCCCAATCCGGGCCGCTGATTTCCGCTTGACTTCCGATTTTTTCAGATTGTATGTTTGTTCTCAAAAAGAGCAATAATTTCTCCAGAGAAAGGGATCAGACATGTTTAGGCATTTTCTAGCAGCAGCAATCCTGCCGCTTTTCGTTGCTACCCCGATCATCGCCGCCGAGCTTCCAAAGGAAGGCCTCGTAGAAGCCGGAGCCATCAACTACGGCGTCGCAGCAACCTTCGCTCCGTTCGAATTTCAGAAAGACGGCCAGCTCACAGGCTTCGATATTGATTTTATCGCTGCGCTCGCCAAAAAGCTCGGCGCTGAAGCCAAGGCTTCGAACATGGAGTTCAAGGGCCTGATACCGGCGCTCAGCGGTGGCCGCATCGATATCATCAACTCCGCAATGTATATCAACCCGCAGCGCTCCGAGCAGGTCGACTTCGTTCCCTATATGAAGATCGGCAATCAGGTGATCGTCCAGAAGGGCAATCCGTCAAAGATCACGGGCCGCGATGACAGCCTGTGCGGCAAGACCATTTCGGTGACGCTGGGCGGCATTCAGGAAAGCCAGGCGCGCGCCGACGACAAGCGCTGCACCGACAAGGGCCTCGACGGCATCAAGGTTTTGACGATGCCGACGGCGCAGGATTCCGCACTTACCCTTCGCCAGGGCCGCGCCGATGCGACCTTCGATTCCACGCCGGGCGCAGTTGTCCTGCTGGATGCCCTGCCTGACGTCTACGAGACGGTCGGTGAGGAATTCGAGTCCGACACCAATATCGGCCTCGCCACCCGCAAAGGCGACACGGCGATACAGGAATCGTTGAAGGCAGCACTCGCGGAAATCGTTGCTGACGGCACCTATAAGAGCCTGATCGAAAAGTGGAAGCTGCCCGCAACGGTTTCCATCTTCAACTGATCTGACCTCGAATAAAGAAAAAGGAGCGCGAATGTCTCTCGAACTCGTCTTCGACTATCTGTTTTCGCGCACCTTCTTCGATGGGGCGGTACTCACGCTTTTGATCACCGTTACCTCGTTGTTTTTCGGCATATTGGCCGGTCTTGTCGTCGCGCTCTTGCAGGAAACGAAAATCCGTACCCTGCAAGGGGTGACACTGGTCTATCTCTGGCTGTTTCGCGGAACGCCGGTGCTGTTCCAGATCATCTTCATCTACAATGTGTTGCCCACATTCGGCATTCGCCTTTCGGCATTCCTGAGTGCGGTCATCGCCCTGTCGTTGAACGAGGGCGCCTATATGGCTGAAATTTTGCGCTCAGGTCTTCAGGCCGTGAAAACCGGCCAGCGCACTGCCGGTCTGGCGCTCGGCATGACGAAGGCGAAAGTCATGCGCTACATCGTGATACCGCAGGCAGCCCGTATCGTGCTTCCGCCTATGGGCAACCAGATGATCGGCATGCTCAAGACCAGCGCGCTTGTATCGGTCATCGCCGTTGAAGAACTGCTGCTCGTTGCAAACCAGACTGCAAGCGCCAGTTTCCGCTATTTCGAGGCGCTCACCGCCGCCGGTATCTACTATCTGGCGCTGACGACAATCTTCATGGCCGGGCAATTTCTTCTGGAGCGTTCACTCGACCCGAAGCGCGGACGCCGCAAAAGCGCTCCCGCGCCGCTCATCGAGCGCCTGACCCAGATGACCGAAACCGCAGAGACCCGGTGAAGGATTAAGACATGCGTTCGCAAGATCACCAGCCGCTTCTCGACATCGTCAACATCGACAAGAGCTTCGGCACTTTGAAAATTCTCAAAGGCTGCAGCCTGAAGGTCAACCGCAAGGAAACCGTTGTCGTCATCGGTCCGTCCGGTTCGGGCAAGTCGACATTGCTGCGCTGCCTCAATCTTCTTGAGCCTGCCGATAGCGGTGCCATCGTTTTCGACGGCAAGGATATTGCCGGAAATCTTCGAAATGCACCGGCGGTGCGCCGCGAAATCGGCATGGTTTTCCAGAATTTCGAGCTGTTTCAGCATTTGTCGGCGGCCGAAAACATCATGCTGGCGCCTATGAAGGTTTCGGGGCTCAGTAAGTCGGATGCGCATGATCTGGCGACGGATCTTCTGCGCAAGGTTCATATTCCTGAAAAGGCGGACTTCTTCCCCGACGAGCTTTCCGGCGGTCAGCAACAGCGTGTCGCGATTGCCCGCGCCCTGGCGATGAAGCCGAAGCTGATGCTCTACGATGAGCCGACCTCTGCACTCGATCCCGAGATGATCCGCGAGGTTCTCGACGTAATGGCCGAACTCAGCAGCGACGGTATGACCAGCATCGTCGTGACGCACGAAATGGGTTTCGCCAAACGCGCGGCCGACCAGATCGTTTTCATGGAAAGCGGTCAGATCATCGAGAACGCCACCAGCGAGAATTTCTTCAGCGGCACCGTCAATGAGCGCGCGCAGCGTTTTCTCGACCAGATATTGCATTAGCCCGGAACCCAGACATGCCCATCGCACCAGACGCCGAACGGATGAAGCGCGAGCTCGCCGAACTGATCGCAATTCGCACTGAAAATCCTCCGGGCAATGAGGCCGAGGCGGCAGAATACGTACGCAAGCTGCTGGAGGCCGAAGGTTTCACAACCGTATCGACCGAATACAAGCCGGGCCGTTTCAATGTCGAAGCCAAGCTTGAAAACGGTCCGGGTCCGGTTTTCGCATTCAACACGCATATGGACACTGTGCCTGCGGGCGAGGGTTGGTCATCCGATGCTTTCGTTCTGCGCGAAGAAGACGGCAAGCTGTTCGGTCGCGGCGCTTGCGACTGCAAAGGCCCGCTGATTTCCATGATCGAGGCAATGCGCATGCTGGCGCAGGACCGTTCGTCATGGTCGGGCACTTTGCTTGGCATTTTCGTCGGCGATGAGGAAATCGCCAGTGAGGGCGCGAAATTTTACGCGGCTTCAAAGCCGAAAATCGATTTCGCTGTCGTCGGCGAACCTACTTCCAACGCGACGTTTTCGGCGCATAAGGGAAGCCTTCGCCCCGTCGTGCGGATACATGGTGTGACAGCTCATTCGGGCACGCCGCATCTCGGCGAAAACGCCATTTACAGGGCTGGCCAGTTTCTGACGCTTCTCGAGGAACACCACGAAAATTACGTCAGGCATCAGTCTCATCCGCTGGTCGGCAATGCCAGTCTGACGGTAACGCGCATCAATGGCGGCCATGCCGACAATGTGCTTCCTGGCGCATGCGACGTGCTTCTCGATCGCCGCATGGTTCCCGGCGAGGAAGAAGAAGCGGTACACAAAGAGTTCGCGCAACTGCTGCAGCGCGCACATGAAAAATTCGGCATCCGCGCCGACATCATCGATTACAAGGCGACCACCGGCCCGGCAACGCAGACAGACGAAAGCAGCGCCATCGTGCAGGCAAGCCTTGCCGCCTGCCGCGCGCACGGCACGGCAGAACCCGGCCCGTTCGGGTTTCAGGGCGGCTGCGATCTCGTGCATTTCCGCTCGATCGGGGCGGAGGGCACCGTTATTGGACCCGGAAGCCTTTCCGTTGCGCACAAGCCCGACGAATTCGTTCCCACGGATGAGTTCATCACCTCCAGCCTGATTTACAGGGACGTCGCAAAAGCGATGCTCAAGGCATAAAAATGCGCGCCTCGCTTCATCGCGCGATGCTGCATTATGGCGGTGGCCTGATGCTTCATACGGCATCGTCTGGCCCGGTCTCCGGTCTGGATGCGCTGTATCTGCATCTGGATGATGGTGCGATCGCCGGAACCGGGGAGGTACGCATCAACATCGCGTATCTCAATGGTCTGTCCGCTGAAACGGTGGAGCAGGAAGCTATTGCGGTTTTTGAAGCGATAGACTGGTCGCGCAAGGCAGACGCTTTGCTTTCCGATACGTCGACTGCGAGTGCGCCTGTGCGCATGCTGCTGGACGGTGCGCTGCACGATCTAGTTTCGCGTCGCTGCGGATTGTCCTTGGCGCATTGGCTGGGCGGCGATCCGGGCAGTCCGATAAGCCACGCGACCAACCAGACGCTTTTCATCTCGTCTTCGGAGCGGTTCTTGGAGCAGGCCGAGGCGTATGTTTCGCGCGGCTTTCGCGACCTGAAAGTCAGAGTTGGGTCAGGCGGTTTTTCTGAAGATATGGCGCGGCTGGAAAGCCTGCGAAGTCGCTTCGGATCGGACATCAAGCTGGCTATCGACACGAATGGCGCATGGAGCTTCGACGAGGCACTGGAGAATCTTTCGGCGCTTGAACCGATCGGTCTTGCCTATGTCGAACAGCCTATCGCCGCCGGTGATTGGGAAGCACTTTCGGAGCTTGCAGAGAAAAGCCCGATACCTCTGATGCTCGATGAAAGCGTTGCCGGGCAATCCGATGTCGATGCGATCATCGCCGCCGACGGAAAGCTCTGGGCGCACCTCAAGCTGGTGAAGATGGGCGGCATTGCGCCGACGATGAAAGCAGCACTTCGACTGCGCAAGGCAGGCATTCCTTTCATGATCGGCCAGATGAACGAAGGCGGTCTGGCAACGGCTGCCGCCTTGCATGTCGCCTGTGCGGTCCAGCCGCAATTCGCCGAGCTTTATGGCGCGGACGGCATCGAGAACGACCCGGCACCGGGTCTGATTTACGAAAACGGACGTGTCAGCGGCACGCGGTCCGCGGGTCTCGGTTTGGAATTCGACGCGTCGAAAACGCGTCTCATCAGGGAGTTTGAGCATTGAAGAACATCGGCGTTCAGCAGGGGCAGGAATCCGCTTTTCCCAAGGAGGAGTACGAAGCGCGTCAGGCGCGTGCCCGCCAGAATCTGGTTGAGGCAGGGATCGATGCGCTGGTCGTGACCGGCCCTGAAAACATCTTCTATCTGACCGGCCAGCAGACGCCCGGTTACTATACGTTTCAGGCGCTGGTTTTGCCCGCCGAGGGCGACCCGGTTTTCGTTATCCGCCAGCTCGAATATTTCAATTTCATCGCCAACACGTTCATTTCGGACGCCGAAGTCTATCAGGACGGCGAAGAGCCTGTCGGCTTCCTCGTTGCGATCATCGAAAAGCGCGGGCTGGCCTCCAAGCGGGTAGCAATCGACAAACGCGGTTGGTTCCTGCCAATCGCGGTTTACGAGACGCTTCAGGCGCGGCTTGGCACGATCCACGATGGCGCGGGCGTCGTCGAAAAGCTTCGCGCCGTCAAATCTCCTCTGGAAGTCGAGAAGCTCGAAAAGGCCGCGTCCTATGTCGATGCAGGCATGAAGGCGGGCTTGGCGACGGTTCGCACCGGCGCGACGGAAAACGATCTGGTTGCCGCGATGATGCAGGCGGCGATTGCCGCAGGCTCTGAATATATGGGCATGGAGCCGCTAGTGTCGTCGGGTGCGCGCACCGGCGTTCCGCATGGAACTTGGCGTCGCCGCAAGATCGAGGATGGCGATCCGGCCTTTCTCGAAATGGCTGCCTGCCATGACCGTTATCACGCTGCTCTCATGCGCTCGGCATGGGTGGGCAAGCCGCCGCGCGAAGCAGTCGATATGATGAAGACGTGTCAGGAAGCGTTGCAGGCAGCACTCGATACCATTCGTCCGGGCGTAGCCTGTGAAGTTCCCCACATCGCCTGCCAGAAGGTCATCGATGCCGCTGGCTATACGGAAAATTTCCGCAAGCGGCTCGGTTACAGCGTCGGCATCTCGTTCGCACCCGATTGGGGCGAGGGTGCAATTCTCAGCCTCAATGCAGGTGTCAAAACCGAATTGCAGCCGGGCATGACATTCCACCTGCCGCCAGCGCTGCGCATTTACGGCCGCTTCACGGTCGGGGTCAGCGAAACCATCGTCGTTACCGAAACCGGATACCGCGCACTCGGCACGATCGGGCGCGAGCTTCTGGAAGTCTAGGGTCAAGGAAACAGGAATAAGAAAATGAAAGACATCAGCGAAACACGCGCCCGGCTGAAGGGCATATTCAACATCACGGTCACACCTTTCACCGCGAATGGCGAAGTCGACAAAGCGGGTTTTGCACGCAGCATCGAGCGCGTCATCGGGCTCGGCTATGACGGCATCCTGATCGGCGGCACCTATGGCGAGTTCCCGACAATGTCGACCGAGGAGCGGGCCGACATGTTTCGCCATGCCATGGACGTCGCAGGCGATCGCGTGCCCGTCATGCTGTGCAGCGCGCATTCCGATGTCCGCGTCGTGGAAGATCTGACGCGTCTTGCGGGCGACCTCGGCGGCCTGCCGATGGTAACGCCGCCTTATGTTTCGGAAGTCACTGACGGCCAGATCGTATCGTTCTTTCGCGATATGGCGCCCCTCTCGAAGACGGGCATCCTCGTTTACAACGCGCCCGGCATCGGCATCACACTGTCGCCTTCCATCCTCGAACAGCTTGCGGATATCGACAATGTCGCTGGCGTAAAGCAGGGCGATTTGACGCCCACTGCAATCGACCAGATCGCAAATCGCATCGGTGGACGCATCCGCCTTTTCTGCGCATCCGATCTCGCTTTCCTCGGACCGATGATGGCCGGTTTCGATGGCATCAGCTCGACCAATAGCTGCGCGCTGCCGGAGCTTATTCTCGATACCTATCGCGCTTTGGAAAACGGCGACGCGACGACTGCACGCGAGTTGCATCGCATCTGGTATTCTTTCCGCGCACTCGCGCGCAAGCATGGCCAGCCGCAGACGACGAAGGCCGCGATGAATCTGCGTGGCTTCGACGGTGGTTCGGTGCGTGCACCTCTGCGCAATCTTGAAAAGCCGGTGATCGAAGAGATCGCCAAGGTTCTGGAGACGCTGCTCGGCGATACGCGAACGCAGGTCACGCTTGCTACCTAAGGCGAAGTTCAGCCAATAAAAAACCCGGCTACAGCGATGTAGCCGGGTTTTTTGTTGATCTGGTTTCAGGCGGCGTTGCGGCCACGCAGCTTGGCGCATGCATCGACAATCCGCGCGCAGGCGGTGCGCAAAGTTTCCGTATCAACGGCGTAGGCAATGCGAACATGCCCCGGCGCGCCGAAGGCCGAGCCGTGAACGACGCCGACATGCGCGGTGTCAAGCAGATAGGACGCAAATTCCAGATCGGACCCGATCATGCGCCCGTCGGGAGCAGCGGTGCCGATCATGCCGGAGCAGTCGGCGAACACATAGAATGCGCCTTCCGGAACATCCGCCTTCAACCCGTCCACCTTGCTCAGCGCTTCGAACACGATGTCGCGACGCACGCGCAAGGTTTCGAGCCATTCACTCATGAAGCCGATGCCGCCATCGAGCGCTGCAATCGCCGCACGCTGGCTGATCGAACTTGGGTTGGACGTGCTTTGCGATTGCAGAACCTGCATCGCATCGATCAACCAAGCCGGTCCTGCTGCATAACCCAGACGCCAGCCTGTCATCGAATATCCCTTGGAAAGTCCGTTGACGGTCAGCACGCGAGATTTGATCTCAGGCTCGATTGCGGCGGGTGTCGCGAACTCGCCTTGGAAGCGCACATGCTCATAAATGTCGTCAGCCAGAACGAGCACGCCTTCATGTCCGATCAGAACATCGGTCAGCGCCTTCATTTCTTCGTTGCTGTAAACCGCGCCGGTTGGGTTGTTCGGCGAGTTGAGAACGACCCATTTGGTTTTCGAGGTCAGTGCAGCCGAAAGCGCTGCCGGGGTCAGCTTCCAGCCTTCTGCAGCCGAGCTCTGAACGATGATCGGTTCGCCCCCGGCAAGACGGATCATGTCCGGGTACGACACCCAGTAAGGGGCAGGAACAATCACCTCGTCGCCGGACGAAAGCGTCGCGAGAAACGCGTTGAAGATAAGCTGTTTGGCGCCTGCGCCCGCGATTATTTCTGAAGGCTCATAAGAAAGCGCGTTTTCGCGTGCGAATTTGCGCAGAATTGCAGCCTTCAGTTCTGCCGTTCCGGCAACGGCGGTGTATTTCGTGTCGCCATCGCGGATCGCTGCAATACCTGCTTCGCAAATCGCATCGGGAGTCGCGAAATCGAGCTCTCCTTCGCCCAGATTGATGACCGAATGGCCTGCCGCAGTCAGCGCGCGAACCTTGTTGGAAATTTCAGCCGTCGGTGAAGCGCCGACCAGTTTCATGCGAGGAGCAAGCGATGGATGCACGATCGAATTCCTTGTGGTGAATTCTTTACATTGTACATTTGTTTTTATAATGTGCAATCTTGGATCGCTGAATTATGCCTTGAAATCAGCGCATACACGTCATATTCGCCTTGTCGCGGTAATATCAAAAGTGCATATATTTATTTATTGTATGCGATTGCCATTCGAGGGTTCCTGATGGGTTTGCTGCTTGTCGTGCATGAGATTGACGAGCCCGCACTATACGGTGCGGCAGCAGCGGTGATTGCCGCGCAGCACGGCGGTCGTGTTCTCTACCCTGAATTCCGTTTCGATACCGATTTGCATGCGGATGCTGTTCAGCATGTCCTCGCAAATGGCGGCCTCGGGCCAAGCGGCATCTACTGGTCGGATCGCTTGACGCAACAGTCCGCCGGGGCAGCTTCAAGCATCGATGAGATCGTTGCGGCATCGCGCGACGAGAAAATCGTCGTGCCGATCCATATCGAATTTCTTCGCAATCCGACCTTGCCGGGAGCGCTTGTTCAGGCCGCTCGCAATGCAGGCGTCGAAACGACGATTGTCTCGATAGATACCGTTGGAAACAGCTTCGTCGAAGGTGATCAGAGGATTGCCGAACGGGATAGCTTTGGCCGGATTGTGACAGGCGCACACGGTGCGGAAAACCGTCAGCCGCTGGAGATCGGCTTTATCGCCGCCGAAAGTGACCAGCGCAATGTCTACCCCGCTATACTCGCCAGTCTGGCAGACGCTGCGGACAGTTTGAACATCGATCTCAATATACGCTTCATCGATCCGGTTGCGTTGCGCGAGGCTGGAAATTTCGAAATTCCTGCATCGCTTGCAGGCGTACTTCTGCCGGGTGGTGCGGATATGAAGAATGTTCCGGGGCAGATCGAAGCTGCGGCGGCAACCCTTTCTTCAAACGTTCCGACGGTTGGCCTTTGTCTCGGCATGCAGACGATGGCAACGGCGATTGCATGGCGTCGTTTCGGGCGCGGAACGGCAAATCTTGGCGAGGCCGATCCGCAGGCGCCGATCAAAACCTTTGTGCCGATGGCTGGTGAGAACGGTCTGGACGGCCAATCTTTGCCGGAGCATCGGACAGGCGTTAATTCCAGCGCAGTCACAGCCGAAACACGTCTGGCTGAAATCCTGCCGACCTCGACACAAGTACATTATAATCACCGTTACCGGCTCGATCCGAGACTTCTGGATACGCTTGAAGAAGCTGGCCTGCGTGTCGCAGCGACCGGTTTCGACGGTGCAATCGTCGATGCTATCGAGCATCGCGACCACCCATTCTTCATCGGCATGCAAGGGCATCCCGAACTCGGATCGCGCGAAGAAAATCCACACCCGCTGCTGGTCGCATTCCTCTCCGCAGCGCTAGAATATTCTCACTCGCATTGAAACTGGGACTTTAAAACATGGATTTGAATATAAAGGGCCGCACCGCGCTCGTTCTCGGCTCGAGCCAGGGGCTCGGCTTTGCCATCGCCCGCAATCTCGCACTCGAAGGCGTCTCGGTTACGCTGGTCGGCCGTTCGGCAGAGAGGCTGAACGCGGCGGCTGAAACGATCCGCGCAGAGAGCAAGGCGGAAGTCAGCACCGAAGTCTTTGATCTTTCCGATGCGCAAGCGCTTGAAAATTGGATCCCGGTCATCAGCACACGCCCGATCGACATTCTGGTCAACAATGGAGGCGGTCCTCCGCCCGGCGCAATTGCCGGTGTCGCGGCTGACGTGTGGCGCGCCCAGTTCGAAACGATGGTCAACGTGCCCTTCCGCGTGACTGCCGGTCTGCTGCCTGGCATGCGCAGCCGCAAATGGGGCCGCGTTGTCAATGTCGTTTCCTCAGGCGTCGTTCAGCCAATTCCAAATCTCGGAATTTCCAACACGCTGCGTCTTTCGATACTCGGCTGGGCAAAAACGCTTGCGGCCGAGGTTGCGGCAGACGGGATCACGGTGAACTCGGTCATTCCGGGCCGCATCCATACTTCGCGCGTCGATCAGCTCGACAAGGCCGCCGCAGATCGTACCGGCAGCACGCCGGAAGCAGTGGCCGAGGCGTCACGCGCAGGCATCCCGATGGGACGCTATGGCAAACCGGAAGAGTTCGCCGACGCCGTCGCATTCCTGGCGAGCGAGCGGGCGAGCTTCATAACCGGCACCACGCTTCGGGTGGACGGCGGAATGCTGCGGAGCGTGTTTTAAGCGCTGAATCCTATATTCCATGGCGCCAAGATAATTCCCTAGCGACTTGAAATCGCTGGGGTTTTCTGTTTGGAAATCACGTTAAACATAAGTAATGTTTCTCCCTCTCGTCAAAGTCCGATTTCGGGCCTAAGTAATTACGACGAACAACTTGAACGACTGCCCGTTCGGAAAATATTCCGCTTTCGAACAGGCTTTAAGCCGGTTCATTTGTGCGCATGGTCAAACGTTCGCTGAACTATGGCGGGCAGGAGCAGCGGACGTGAAAAGGGTTACAGTCTCCTCGGTGGTTGTCGCGGTCGCCTCGCTGGGCATCCTCGTTCTTGCTCTGCAAACACCGCTTTTTTCTCAGGCAAAATCCTATTTTTCGGCATCGGGGGACACTGCCGAAGCAGGCAGAAATTCGAACGAAAAGGCACTGACTTCGGTCAAGGTAGAGCCAGCGGTCGCAGGTTCGCTGCCGGTCCTTCGCAACACGATTGGTGTCGTCGTCGCTTCCTCTTCGACGGCAGTCAGCAGTTCCGTTGCGGGGCTCGTGGCCTCGGTCGAGGTAAAAGACGGCGCCGAGGTCACGGCTGGCGATCTGCTCGTGCAACTGGACGATCGCGAAATCCGCGCGACGATCGAAAAAGACAAGGCCGCTATCGCCAAGGATCAGGCGACGCTGGACAATGCCAACGCCTCCCTGAAGCGCATCAACAATCTGGTGAGGACCGGGGTGGATACGACGCAGGCCGGAGACGATGCGCTTGCCGCTGTTCAGGTCGCCGCCGCGCAGCTCGGCGTCGATCAGGCGCAGATGGCAGCCGATGAAGTGAGCCTTGCCGATATGAGGATCGTCGCGCCATTCGATGGCCGGCTTGGCGTATTGGCCGTTTCGCGCGGTGCCTATCTGGCACCCGGAACACCGGTTACGACCATCACGCAGATAAAGCCGATCTTTGCCGAGTTTACACTGTCGGAATCCGATCTGGCCATGGCGCGGACATCGCTTTCCGCCGGTACATTGGTGGCCGACATCAAGCCCGTTGACGCAGATGAAGCGAGCAAGGTGACCGGGCCGATCGTGTTTATCGACAATGGTGTTGATCAGGCGTCGGGAACGTTCAAACTCCGGGCAGTGCTGGCCAATGAGGACGAAAAATTCCTGCCTGGACAGGCACTCGACGTTCAGGTCAAGGCAGGCGACCAGATCGGGCTTGTCATCGTTTCGGGCGTTGCGATCCAGCCTCGCGAAAACGGTTTCGGCTGTTACGTGGTCAAGGCGGATGGCACGGTCGAAACCCGCAATGTGACGTTGGCGCTGCGGGTGGGCGCCAAGGCAGGCGTTAGCTCCGGCCTTCAACCCGGCGAAAAGGTCGTGGTCGAAGGGCAGGGCACACTGGCGGATGGCATGCGTGTCAGCATCGCCGCAGATAAGCCCGCGACCGAAGCCGCAGCTTCGGAGGCAGACCAGTGAACATCTCCGAAATCTTCATTCGGCGGCCTGTGGCAACGCTGCTGCTGGTGTTCGGGCTTTTGGCAGGCGGTGTCGCTGCTTACGCGCAATTGCCGGTTTCAGCGCTACCGCAGGCGGATTTTCCGACGATCAATGTCTCCGCGCAGCTTGCGGGCGCCTCGCCGGACACGATGGCGTCTTCCGTCGCGACACCCTTGATCAAGCAGTTCGAAACGATTGCAGGCATCGACGCCATCACCTCCAGTTCGTCGCTCGGCAATACGTCGATTACGATCCAGTTCGAGCTATCGCGCGACATCGATGCCGCCGCCGCTGACGTGCAGGCTGCAATCACCCGTGCGCAGCGGCAATTGCCCGACAATCTCACCACGCCTCCAAGTTATCGCAAGGCGAATCCTGCCGACGCACCGATCGTGATTCTCGCTCTGACAAGCGAAGGCGCGCCGCTGACGCAGATGGACGACATTGCCCAGAATGTGATTTCGCCTGCGCTCTCGACCATTCCCGGCGTCGCGCAGGCGCAGGTCTTTGGCTCCAAGACCTACGCCGTTCGCATCGAAGCCGGCCCCCAAAAGCTCGATAGTCGTGGGCTTTCGCTGAACGGGCTTGCCGATACGATTGCGGCTGCGAACAACCAGACACCGGTCGGTACGCTTCAAAATCCCTCGCAGGCGTTGACGGTCGATCTGAATACGCAGCGAACCAATGCCGAGCAGTTCAAGACATTGATCATCGCGACGCCTGGCGGAAGGCTGGTGCGGCTGGGCGATGTGGCCGAGGTCAAGGATTCCGTCGAAAATCTCAATCAGGGCGGATGGCTCGACGGCAAGCCCGTCATCGCGCTCGCAGTCCAGCGTCAGCCCGGCTCGAATACGGTTGCCGTCGTCGATGCGATCCGCGCCAAGATCCCGCAAATCGAATCTGCTCTGCCCGCGTCGATGCACATTCAAACCGTCAATGACGCGTCCGTCTCTATCAGAGCGGCCGTGTCGGACGTTAAACGCACACTGACGATCACTATCTGCCTCGTCGTTCTGGTGATTTTTCTGTTCCTGAGGCGGTTCTGGGCGACAATGATCCCCGCTCTCGCTGTTCCCCTGTCGCTATTGGCCACCTTCGCAGCGATGTACGCGTTGGGGTTTTCCATCGACAATATTTCTTTGCTTGGCCTGACGCTTGCTGTCGGGCTCGTGGTCGATGACGCGATCGTCATGCTCGAGAATATCGTGCGCCGGACCGAGGAGGGTATGGCGCCATTCGATGCTGCGATTGAGGGTAGTCGTGAAGTCGCTGGCACCATTATCTCGATGTCGCTTTCTCTCGTTGCCGTCTTTCTGCCGATCCTCCTGATGGGCGGCATTGTCGGTCACGTGCTCAACGAATTCGGCGTGGTCGTCACGCTCGCTATTCTGGCCTCCGCCGTTGTCTCACTGACGGTCACGCCCATGCTGGCGGCACGGCTTCCGGCATCGCACAAACAACAAGATATGCGTCCCGGCATGTTCGACAGGCTCACCGCAGCCTATGGCCGTTCGGTCGGCTGGTGCCTCGAGCATCGCCCGATCATATTGGTGCTGTTCGCTCTCGCCTTCGTGGCGTCAGGCTGGATTTTCTCTGGGCTTCCGCGCAGTTTCTTCCCGACCGAAGACACTGGAAACCTCTCCGTCTCCACGCAGGCGCGGCAGGATATCTCCTATGAGGCCATGTCTGGCCTTCAGCGGCAGGCGGCCGATATTCTTTCGCAAAACCAGTCTGTTGCGCATGTCATTTCCACACTTGGTGGAGGCCTAGGCGGTGCGGCCTTCAATGCAGGCTCGCTGACGGTCCAGCTAAAACCGCGCACCGAGCGCGGGCCGCTTGCTGAAACCTTGAACGAATTGCGCACCTCTCTCGCTTCCATCGCCGGGCTTCGAACTTTCATAACGCCGGTGCAGAGTCTGCGTTTCGGGGGACGCAGCACGCAAAGCCAGTTTCAGGTCGTTCTTCAGTCGCTTGATGCGAATGCCGCGCGCGAATGGTCGCAAAAGCTGGGCGATGCGATGCGGGCGGATAGGGCGAATTTTGTCGATGTCGCATCCGATCTTCAGAACAACGCGCTGCAGGCTCACATCGCGATCGACAATGATCGGGCAAACGCTCTTGGCATATCTTCGGCGGCGCTGCGTAATACGCTTGAAGCTGCCTTTGGCACTCTTGTCGCGACGCAGATTCAATCGACCGGAAACAGCTACAACGTCATACTGGAATACGACCAATCCCGCGGCTGGAACGAAACCGATCTTGCCTCGGTTCGTGTTCCCGCATCATCCGGCACGCTTGTTCCGCTGGCCAGCTTTGCCACGGTCAGCCGCACATCTGGACCTGTGACCGTGAACCAGACCGGCCAGCTTGCTTCAGTCACGCTGTCGTTCAACCTGCCTGCCGGCGTTTCGCTCGGTTCCGCCACGGAAAAGATCGATGCCTTGCAGTCACAAATCGGTTTGCCGTCATCGGTAACGGCGAACCTTGCGGGAGAGGCGCAACTGTTCGCCCAGTCCTCCAGTAACACAGCGATTCTAATTGGTGCGGCGATCCTGACGATCTACATCGTCCTCGGCGTACTGTACGAAAGCTTCGTCCATCCATTGACCATTCTGTCGGGCCTGCCGTCCGCTGTCTTCGGCGCGTTGCTGGCGCTGCGCCTGTTCGGGTTCGATCTGTCGATCATCGCGTTGATTGGGCTTCTGATGCTCATCGGCATCGTCAAGAAAAATGCGATCATGATGGTGGACGTCGCCCTGCAATTGCGCCGCAATGAGGGAATGGCTGCGGTTGATGCAGTTCACGCTGCCGCCATTCGCCGGTTCAGGCCGATCATGATGACGACCTTCTGCGCTTTGCTGGCGGCGGTGCCTGTCGCGGTAGGCTCCGGGGCGGGGTCTGAACTGCGCCAGCCGCTCGGCGTCGCAGTCGTCGGCGGCCTGCTGGTCAGTCAGGTGCTGACCCTCTTCATCACCCCAGTCATCTTCGTCGAAATCGAACGCTTGTCGCAGCGTTTCTGGAAGTTCAGATCCAACAACAAAAGCTCGCCTGAACACGTTCCTGCTGAGTAGCAGACCTGGCTACGCGACGGCGATGGCTTCGATTTCGATCAGCCATGCATCGTCGTAGGGCCCGGCGATCACGGTCGATAGTGCCGTCATGCGGTCGCCCATGATCTCCCAACGGACTTTCGCATTGATGTCGCGGTGCTCGTATCCGGCGAGGAAAACCGTCACCTTGACCAGATTGTCGAGGCTCATGCCCGCGGCCTGCAACTGCCGTTCGACATTGCCCCATGCAAGGCGCGCCTGCGTTTCGAAATCGTCGGGCGCCTTGCCGTCCGCATCGGTCGGGATTTGGCCGCTGATGTAAAGCGTTCGGCTTGCGCCGGACACTTCCATCGCCTGCGAATAGCGACGGTGCAGCGTTTGAGGAGCATCGGGCGCGTTGACGGCGCGGGCGGTGAAAGACGACATAACTATCTCCAAACTCGGTTCAGGACGCTGGCGCGCGTATATGGCACGCCGCTTGCCGTCCGCCTTCCAGCGTCACCAATGGCGGCGGAACTTCGCGGCAGATGTCTTCTGCCAGCGGGCAACGCGTGACGAATTTGCAGCCCTTGGGCGGATTGGCCGGGCTCGGCAGATCGCCCTTCAACACGATGCGCTTACGGCTTCGCTGCGCAACCGGATCGGGAAGCGGCACAGCAGAAAGCAGCGCCTCAGTGTAAGGGTGAACCGGGTTGGCGAAAACCTCGCCGGTGCGCCCGGTCTCGACCAGATGGCCGAGATACATCACTGCGACACGGTCGGCGAAGTGGCGCACGACCGAAAGATCGTGGCTGATGAACAGGTAGGAAAGCTGAAAACGCTTCTGCAGATCGAGCAGCAGATTGAGGATTTGCGAGCGGATCGACACATCGAGCGCCGAAACAGGCTCGTCGAGAATGAGCAGTTTCGGGTTGAGCGCCAATGCCCTTGCGATGACAATGCGCTGACGCTGACCGCCCGAAAACGCATTTGGCTGTCTCTCGGCATGCTGCGCATGAAGCCCGACCAGACCCAGCAATTCTCTAACGCGTTCGCGCCGTTCCTTGGGAGTGCCGATACCGTGAATCGCCAGCGGTTCTGCGATGCTGTCGCCGACGGTCATTTTAGGGTTCAGCGCCGAAACCGGGTCCTGAAAGACGATCTGAACGTCGCGCGAGAATGCCCGCCGCGTTGCGGCTTCGCCATGAACGATAGGCTTGCCTTCGAAGCTGATAGCGCCGCTGGTCGGGCGCTGCATGCCGAGTATCGCAGCACCGAGCGTGGACTTGCCGCAGCCGGATTCGCCGACAAGCGCAACACTTTCGCCGCGCCCGATGTCGAGGTCGACCCCATCGACGGCCTTGACCCAGCCGACCGGCTTGCCGAGCAATCCGCCGCGAATGGGAAAATGAACCTTGAGGCCTTTGACCGAAAGAAGCGTTTCGCTCACAGCATCGCTCCCACTTTTTCGCTGTGCCAGCAGGCAGCGTTGCCCGTGTCGTTGCGCGGTGTCAGCGGCGGCTGCTTCTCGACACAGATTTCGTCGGCAAGCGGGCATCTGGGGTTGAACCGGCAGCCTACCGGCCATTGCCCGATATCGGGAACCATGCCTTCGATGGTCGGCAGAAGTGTTTTCGGCTGACCATCGAGGCGCGGGATCGTCGATAAAAGCAGGCGCGTGTAAGGATGTTCCTGACGCGCGAAAATGGCATCAACCGGCGCTTCTTCGATCACGCGTCCGGCATACATGACAGCCACGCGGTCAGCCATGTCGGCAACAACGCCCATATCGTGCGTGATGAGCAGAATTGCAGTTCCCGTTTCGTCACGCAGGCGCTTCATCAGGTCCAGGATTTGCGCCTGAATGGTCACGTCCAGCGCCGTCGTCGGCTCGTCGGCAATCAGCAGCTTCGGCCGGCAGATCAGCGCCATGGCGATCATCGCACGCTGGCACATGCCGCCTGAAAGCTCGAACGGATACTGCCCGAAGCGCATTTCCGGTTCCGGTATGCCGACTTCCTCCAGCATGGCGATTGCGGCGCGGCGCGTGTCTTTCTGGTCGGTCTTGCGGTGAACGATCAGGCTTTCCTCTATCTGCCGCCCGATTTTCATCAGCGGATTGAGCGAGGCGACCGGTTCCTGAAAGATCATGGCCAGATCGTCGCCGCGCAGCTTTCGCCTGCTGTTTTCCGAAATTTTTCGCAGATCGGTATCGCCAAGCAGGATTTCTCCCGCTTCCATATTTGCCACTTTCGGCAAAAGCCCCATCACCGAAAAAGCGGTCATGGATTTGCCGCAGCCGGATTCGCCGACGACCGACAGGATTTCGCTTTCCTGCACATGAAAGCTGACGCCATCCACGACCGGCTGGCCACCGATGGTCACTTTCAGATCATTGACCTTGAGGACGGTTTTCGTCATGCGACCTCCACGCCGACCGCAGCCCAGGGATGATTGGGATGAGCCATGCCGACATTTTCCGCATCGTCGCGCAGCACGATCGAGGGGATCGCGAAGTTCACCGGGTAAAGCGTGTCGTCGACGATTTCGACGGGGAATTCCTCGCTCAATCGCGTTGCGACGCCCGGCTTCGCCTTCTGGTTCACGCGCAGTTTCACGCCACTCGCATCGACGCGCGGTGCGTGCATGGCGTCCTCCAGAGACATGCCAAACGCGGCGACGTAAGAAAGGATTTGCGTAACCGCAGGCATGATCTGCCGCCCGCCCGCTGCACCCAGCGCCAGCTTTGGTCCCTGCTCGTCGGTGGCGATGATTGGGCACATATTGGCCAGTGGCCGCACACCCGGCGCGATGGAATTTGGCTGGCCGAGGCGCGGGTCGAACCACATCATGCCATTGTTCATGAGCATATCGCTTGAAGGCAGAACGACCTTCGAACCGAAGCGTGACAGCAATGTGTTGGTGAGCGAAACCATCGTGCCGTCGCGGTCAACGACGCTCAGATGCGTCGTGCAGCTATCGCCGCTGGCATGGCCGAGCGTGCGCAGCCTGTGTTCGGATGCGCGGCGAATGGCGCGCGCAAAGGCAAGCGCGGTCTGTCCGGAAAGCGCACCTTCGGCCGGAAGCTTGTCGTTCAGCTCGCTCAGCGCCTCGACCATCGTCGGCCCGCCGGAAAGGCCCGGCATGGCATGGACGGTCAACCCGCGATAATCGATCTGAAGAGGTTTGCCCCATTCCGGCGCATAGTCGCGCATTTCGCCAGCATCGATGGGCGAGCCGCCCGCATTGAGGTCTGCGACGATGCCTGCTGCGACTTCGCCCTCGTAGAAGTCCCGAGCACCGGCCTTGGCGAGCCGCTCAAGCATCGCTGCCTTTTTCGGCATGGGTATCGTTTTGCCTGCACCGATTTCGGCAACGCGCGGCGCGCGTCCATCTTTCAGGAACAGGCTGGATGATGC
Source organism: Foliimonas ilicis (assembly GCF_039939195.1). Lineage (NCBI taxonomy): Bacteria > Pseudomonadati > Pseudomonadota > Alphaproteobacteria > Hyphomicrobiales > Phyllobacteriaceae > Foliimonas > Foliimonas ilicis. The sequence goes on from NZ_JBDUUH010000003.1 coordinate 153,312, forward strand.
AGGGAAGCGGCCCAGCCCCTCGGCGTCGATAGCAAGGCACAGCACAGCGAACCAGTCCAGAACCAGCCCGCGCCGTGCATGTTCGATTGCAGGCTGCAAGGCTTCCGCGAAGCTGATCGTGCCGAAACGCTCCAGAGCTTCTGCAAGCCCAGCAATCGCGCCCGGCACGCAGATCGAGCTGTAGCCGCTCAGATTTCGGTCGTCCTTCACCGAAGGCCAGTCGAACCAGTCGCCGTCGCGGCCAGCCACGACCGGATAGTCGGCAGGGTCGATATTGCGGGAAGAATTGACGTTGAAGTCGAGCGTATCGACCGCGCCAGTTTTTCCGTCCGCGTGCAGCAAAAACCCGCCACCGCCGATGCCGGAAAGCCAAGGCTCGACGACGCTCAACGTCAGAGCGGTGGTGACTGCTGCGTCCATCGCATTGCCGCCGCGCGACAGGACCGCAACGCCCGCATCCGCGGCCAGCCAATTCTGGCAGGCGACAAGGCCGCTTTTGCTACGCACCTCACGCTTGCGCACCGTCCAGTGCTCACCCATCGTGGCGTCCAAATCTGCGCGGGCCGATTGCTTCCGGCACCTCGCCCTCGACAGAGAAACGGCCGCTATTGGCCGATGCTGCATGATGTGCTGCGATCTCGGCTGCCGTTGCGACCCAGACGCTGCTTTCGGATTTGATTTCGTCGAACAGTTTTTCGAGAAGCGCGATGCGCTGCGCGCGGCCGGAAATCCAGTCATGCACCGTCAGCGTGAACAGGCCGCCGAAGCGATGCAGTGTGCGCCATTCCGAAATCCAGTCTTCGAGAACCGCGCGGCCCGATTGCAATGGCCATTTGTCACGACCACCGCCCTCGAATTTGAAGAAAATAGCGTCGTCGATCGGCCATTGAACCGGAATTTCGAGAATTCCGTCGATGTCATAGGGGTGGTCGAAACCGGATAGCGAGGAATCGTAGGCGAGGCCGAAGCGTTTGACCTCGCGCAGCATATGCGGCGTCATTTCCCAAGCGGGCGAACGGAAGCCGACCGGCTTTTGTCCGGTCTGCTTCTCGAAAAGCTCGAGACTGGCTTCCAGCGCGCCGGTGAATTCGTCGTCAGAGACTTCCGCCACGATCTCGTGGAAAAAGCCGTGCAGGCCGATCTCGTGCCCGCCTTCCAGAATTGCAGGCAGGATTTCAGGATTGGTTTCGGCGACATAGCCGGGCACATAAAAGCTCGCCTTGAAATCATATCGCGCAAAAAGATCGAGCAGGCGATAAAGCCCGGTTCGTGGCCCGAAACGACGAATCTCAAGCGTTCCCAACCGTTCTGGAACGTCCTCACGCTGCGCCCACATGAAGGGCGACGTCGCGTCGACATCGACGGACAAGAGAGCCGCCGACTGTTTGCCTTCGGGCCATTCATAGGCCGGCCATGGCGAGGGGATGTTAAGTGCCGGCATCACAATGCCTTCTTTTTTGCCTGGAACACGACCTGCGAGCCGATTGAATTGCCGCCATCGACCGTCATCGTCGCGCCGGTCATATAGGACCCTGCGTCCGAGCAGACGTAGAGTACCGCATTTGCGACATCCTTCGGCGAGGACGAGCGTCCAAGCGGTATCGTCGACGTCACGGTCTTCACATGTTCGTCCGGCAACTCGCTGACATCGCTGCCCGCAATAAAGCCCGGTTCGACCGCGTTGACGCGAATGCCGTATTCGGCGAGTTCGATCGCGAAGCCCTTGGTCAGCCGGTCGAGAGCGGTTTTGGACGTGCAGTAAGGCACGACGGTCGTGCGCATCTTGCGTGCCGCACCCGATGATATGTTGACGATGGAGCCGCCTTTGCCCGCATCGATCATCTGCTTGGCAAAGAGTTTTGAGATAAGGAACGGCGCGCGCAGATTGACTCCCATGATCGCGTCCCAATCGGCAATGTCTATGTCGAGCAGAAAGCCGGATGGATAGATGCCTGCATTGTTGACGATGACGTCCGGCGCGTCCCAGCGCTTCGCGACCTCGGCAGCGAATACCGTCATTGCCTCGGCATCCATCAGATCGGCTGCCAGGGCGAAATGACCTTCCCCGCCGAACTCTGCGAGCTTTGCATCAAGCGCCTCGGCATTGCGGTCGGTCAGGCACAGTTGAGCGCCCGCATCGCGGAATGCTTCCGCGATCCATCCGCCGATGATCCCGCATGCGCCGGTGACGACGACTTTCTTGCCTTTGAATTCGTCTGCGAAATGCATGGAAACTCCTTACCGGGAACGCGGATCGAGACGGTCACGGGTGTGATCGCCAATCAGATTAATGGACAGAATGAGCATGAAGAGAGTGAGGCCGGGGAAGGTGGCGATCCACCAGGCGTTGCCGACGTAATTGCGCCCCGTCGAGAGCATCGCGCCCCAGCTTGATGTGGGCGGCTGGACACCAAGGCCGAGGAAGGAAAGGCCTGCCTCGAACAGTACCATAAGCCCGAATTCGAGCGTTGCGACGACGATCAGCGCGCCCGCAATGTTCGGCAGAATGTGCCGCCACAAAAGCCGGAACCACCCCGCACCCATGAAGCGCGCCAGCTTCACATATGGCATGTTTGCAACGGAAAGCGTTTGGCCATAAGCGACGCGCGCATAACGGGGCCAGCGCGTAAACGCCAGAACGATGACGACATTGTAGAGGCTCGGCCCGAGCACCGCGACGGTGATGATGGCCAGAAGAATGGCTGGGACCGACAGAACGATGTCGACCAGCCGCATGATGATCGTCTCCACCCAGCCGCGATAGAAGGCGGCCACCATGCCGAGAACGCTGCCGAAAATGCCGGACAGGATGACGGATGCGAAAGCAACCAGAAGCGACACGCGTGCACCGTAGATCGTACGGCTGAGCACGTCACGGCCCAGCTCGTCCGAGCCGAGATAATAGGTGAGACCACGCGCTTCGAAGCCCGGTGCCTTCAGTCGTGCCAGAAGGTTTTGCGCATTGGGGTCCATAGGAGCGATCAACGGCGCAAAGATCGCGATAAGAACCAGTGCCAGAAGGATCGCGGCAAAGGGAATGACCGTCCACGGAATGGCGCGGCGCCTCGTCGGGGCACGAACGGGCGTTGCGGCGGCAGCCATCATGCGCCTCCTTCGAGACGAATGCGCGGGTCGATCATGCTGTAGAGTAGATCGGCGATCAGATTGAGCATGATCGCAGTCACCGCACCGAGCAGCACCACGCCCTGCACAACCATGAAGTCGCGCGCATTGATCGATTGCACCGTAAGCTGACCGAGGCCCGGCCACGCGAAGACAGTTTCGACGATCACCGCGCCCGCCAGCAGATTGGCGATTTCGAGCGCGGCAACCGTCACCACAGGGATAGCGGCATTGCGCAGAAGATGGCGAACCACGATGCGCCGCATCGGCAGGCCCTTGGCGTGTCCGGTGCGCACATAGTCCTTTTCGAGTTCATCGAGAACGGCAGTCCGTGCCACGCGGGCAAAGGTCGCCATCGAAAGCAGGCCAAGAGCGATGGACGGCATGATCAGGCTTACATTGTCGCGTGCACCGGAAGGCGGCAGCCAGCCCAGCCAGACGGCGAACACCATGATCATCAAAATGGCGCTCCAGAATGTCGGCATGGATTGCCCGGCAAGCACGAAGCCCATCATGACTTTGGCTTCGGTCTTGCCGCGACGAATGGCCATCAGCACGCCAAGCGGAATCCCGATGCCGAACGCCACGACCAGCGCGCCGCCGGCCAGCATCAAAGTGTAGGGAAGGCGGCTCCAGATCAGCGTCCAGACCGAGACGTTTTGCACATAGGAACGGCCGAGATCGAAGGACAGCAGGCCGCCCATGAACTCCAGATATTGGACGATCAGCGGCCGGTCGAAGCCGAGCGAGGTGCGCATCGTGTTGATGTCGGCCTGCGTCGCGTTTTGCGGCACGAGCAGCAATACGGGATCGCCCGCGAGACGCTGCAGGAAGAATATCAACGTCATCACACCGATAACGGCGATCAGCGCTTGCAGGCTTCGTTTTAGAAAAAACGCCGACACCTGATGCGACACCTTTCAGGTTGCTATGCGATCCGCCTTATGAGGCGGATCTGCGGCTGCCGTCTTGATCCTTGGCCGATCAATCGGTCCAGTTCATCCGGTTCAGGAACATGCTTTCATTCGCGGTCGGCTTCCAATCGAGGCCATTGGCCGCGCCATAGATGATCGCGGCTTGATAGAGCGGCACGAGCGGAACATCCTCGGCAACGAAAGTGCTGACCTTCTTGTAGGCTTCGAGGCGCTTGTCCTCATCCAGCGTGTTGCGGGCATCTTCCAGCAATCCGTCGATTTCCGGATTGGAGATCGAAGACCACGAGCTTGAAGAGTGCAGCAGCGGGAAGAGCACGCCGTCCGCATCCTGACATGCGCAGGACCATCTGCCGAACGAAACGAATGGCTGGTTGGCCGGTTCGCTCTGAACGCGCTGCAGATAGGCGGCCATATCGGTCAGCTCGATCTCGACCGAAAGGCCCGTATCGTTCAGCATCTGCGCGATTGCCTGAACGACGCGCTGGTCGAAGGTGGGTGATGTCGCAAAGGACAGTTTTTTGCCGGTCGCGCCTGCTTCCTCGACAAGACGTTTCGCCTCGGCTGGGTCGTATTTATAGCTCGTAATGCCATCGACATATCCGAAATGCGAGGACGTCGCCATCTGGTCGAGCGGCTTGTCGAACCCGCCGAGCAGACCCTGCACGATGCCTTCCTTGTCGATTGCATGAGCTATCGCCTGGCGCACGCGCTTGTCGTCCAGCGGCGGGCGGTTCGGGTTCAGCTTCACATAGCCGATGCGCTCGGTCAGAACCGACAGCGCCTTGGCGGTGCCCGATCCCTCCAACTGCGCTGCAAGATCGGAATCGAGGCTCACCGCAAGATCGGTCGTGCGCGATTGCAGATTGGCGATGCGGGTCGCCGCATCCGGCACGGCGCGGAATTCGGCGGCCGGGAACGGACCCTTGTCGCCCCAATATTCATCGTTGCGCTCCAGCGAAACCTGAACGCCGCGCTGCCACTGCTTGATCTTGTAAGGACCGGAGCCGACAGGCGCTTCGTTGAATTTGTCGTCGCCCAATTCCTCGACCGCGTGCTGCGGAACGATGGAAAGCTTTACGAGCTGCGCCAGCAGCACCGGGTAAGCGCCATCGGTTTTCACCGTGACTTCATTATCGCCCGTCGCCTCTGCCGAAACGATCTTGTTGAACTGGCCAAGCTGCGGGCTGGCGAATTTCGGATCGATGATGCGGTCGATGCTGAAGGCGACATCCTTGGCGGTTAATGGCTTGCCATCGTGGAATTTCACATCGTTGCGAATCTTGAAGACGATCTCGCTATCGGAAACGTAATTCCACTCCGTCGCGATCTGCGGGACGATCTTGCCCTCATCGTCGCGGGTCAGCATGTTGTCGAAAATGTTGCGGTAGACGTAGTAGCTGTCCGGATTCCACTGCTTGTGCGGATCGAGCGAGGAGGGTTCGTTGACCAGATCGACCACCAGCAGATCCTTGGCCATGGCCGGCGTGAGGGCCAGCGGCGAGCAGGCAAGTGCAAGCCCGGCGAGTGCGTAGGCGAATTTACGGCTCAAGGCGGTCATCGTCACAATGTCCTTATTTTTGCGGTGATTTTGGCACGATCGGGAGACCGCACAGCCTTGTCTTTTTCGGCGACGCGGCGGGCGGACTTGCCGCCAACCATCGCCTCGGATTCCAGAAAACGATCGAGAAGATATGTTTCGAGACCGGTGTTCGCGGCGGCAAGATGATCGAGCGCATCGGCCTTGCGGCCTTCGATCAGCGCATCCACCAGCCGCCAGCGGTTCGCCGGAACGTATTTCACAGGCCCGGTCATTTCGAAGAAATTCACCAGCCGGATCGAGCGATCCCAAAGGTCCGTCATCCAGCCAGAGATCGTAGGCATGGCCAGCCTGCCGACCAGACAATCCAGAATATCGCGCTCGCAGCGGCGGATCGTCGGAATGACGTCGCCGCCGAGCTCCTGCCTCTGCGTCAGTGCCATATGCATTTCGGCAAGACTCTGAAGACGGGCGCGGGTGTTTTCGTCCAGCGTTATCGAACAGAGAAGCGGTTCCAAGTGTCGACGCGCTGCACTTAATTCGCGAATCTCGCCGGCGGAAACGGGCGTAACAGACCAGCCGCTGCGCGCGCTGGAAGATACGAAACCACTTGCCTGCAAACGGGCAAGTGCAGCCCTTACAGCGCCACGTCCCAGCCCGAATTCTTCCGCCAGCGCGACCTCGGAAAGCCGCTCGCCGGGCGAAAGCACGCACTGCACGATAGCGCTTCGCAAAGCGCGCTCGGCGGATTCGCCCTTACCGGAGGGAGGGGTGGGAGACTGATAAGGGCTTTGATCCAACATGCGAAACTGCCAATCTGTGATCTCAGTTTTACAAAGTGGCATTTCTTTCGCGCGGCGTGAAGGGTGTTTTATCTCCCGATTGCCTGTCAGTTGGAAATTTATTCCTAAGGCGGCGTCGCGGACGTTGCCATTGCTCCGCTTACTTCAGCGGGAAGCCAAGGCGCTTGAGCACGTTTGCGAGATCGGCACGTCCGTCGAGTATCTCCGCATTCACGATTCGGCCTGAAGAGCGCAAGCCCCAGCGCGGCTGTCCGTTGCGCTCATTCGCGTTGAACGCGCCTAGCAAGGTCTCGTAATCGCCGACCGGCGCTACCGCGTCTTCAAGATTGTACGTCTCTCTGTGCAGAATGGATTTCTGCGCCAGCCGAGGCTTGATGCGGGCGGAGCGGGAGGTGTCGGGATAACCGATCGAAAGGCCGAAAACGACCACGGCCTTCGGCGGCAGGTTCAGGAATTTCGCCAGTCTTTCAGGTTCGTTGCGCAGCACGCCGAGATAACAGGTGCCAAGGCCCAACGCTTCCGCGGCGATGCAAATGTTTTGTGCGGCAAGAGCCGCATCGATTGCACCGACGACGAAATGTTCAAGATGATCAAGCGCTTCGCGAGGCTGCTCATTGTCGTCAGCGATTCGCGCCAGTCGCGCCAGATCGGCTACGAAGCAAAGCGTGGCAGGAGCTTCGCCGATCTGCGGCTGGCCCGCGCCGATCTCCATAAGTTCCTTGCGTCGCGCCGGATCTTCGATCGTGACGACGCTCCAGCTCTGCAGGTTTGAAGACGAGGCCGCCGACTGACCGGCTGCTACAAGCGTTTCGATTGTCTTTGGCGGCAGCGGACGATCCTCGAAGCGCCTCCAGGTCCGGTGAGAGAGCAGCAGGTCAAAAACCGGACCTGCAATTACCTCGGGAACCTCGTTGCCGTAGCGCGCTCGCAAATTGTCTTCAATGGTCATTATTCGGTCCGATGTCTCTCTTGATAGAAGGTTGTCCCACATAGATGAGGCAGAGGATATGCGACCAGCGCAGCGTGTCTTGGAATGGTCTTTCGTCTTTCTACGGCAGACTGGAGGAAAATGTCCTTTGACGCTTTCAAAAGGAAATATTTGCAATTGCCGGAGGGTAAACTGCGTGTCACACTCATAAAGTGGAAAGTCAATATTGGCATCTGAGATGTCAGGCGAGCGTGAAAAGAAGCTCCGCAGGAGCCGCACCGCTCGATTGTGCAGATGGGTCGTTAGGAGAGCGAACTATGAAAAAACTGAATGTACTATTCGCGGCGCTGTTAATGGCAACCGCCGTGCCTGTCGGTGCCGTCTACGCCAAAGATCTGCTCGTAGTGGATTTCGTTGGCGAGCCGAACTCGCTGGACCCGCACGTCCAGTGGAACCCGGACAGTTTCAACGTGTACCGCAACATCTTCGACAATCTCGTGACACGCGATGATGCTGGCGAAATCGCGCCGCAGATCGCCACGAAGTGGGAGCAAGTGTCGGATACAGAGGTGCGGTTCACCATCCGCGACGACGTGAAGTTCCACCACGGCAAGCCTTTGACAGCCGAGGACGTGGCGTTCAGCATCAAGCGCATCATTGATCCGGCATTCGCCAGCCCGCAGCTCGGCCAGTTCAACCAGATCAAGGATGCCGTCGCCTCCGACGCTACGACCGTGTCGGTGACCACCGACGGCCCATTCCCGGTGTTGATCGCCCAGTTGACCAAGCTTTCGATCGTCCCGAAGCATGTCGTCGAGGCAGTTTCCAAGGAGGAGTTCAACCTCAAGCCAGTCGGCAGCGGTCCTTACAAGTTTGAAAACTGGGCGCGCGGCGTCGAAGTCACTCTGGCTCGCAACGATGATTACTGGGGCGACAAGGGCGCATTCCCGAAGGTGGCGTTCCGTGCCGTTCCTGATGCTGCAACGCGCGTTGCAAATCTTCAGGCCGGCGTGACCGATATCGCAACCAATATCGACAGCGATCTGGCAGCGCAGGTCGAGGCATCCGGCCGAGGCAGCGTGGTTTCCGCCCGCACCGAGCGCGTCGCCTACTTTGCGATGAACGTGCAGAAGGCACCGCTCGATGATGCACGTGTCCGCAAGGCGGTCGCACATGCGATCGACAAGGAGGGCATTGTCCAGGGTATTCTCGGAGGTTACGAGCAGGCAGTTCCTGAATTCGCATCGCCAACGCACTTCGGCTGGATCGAGGGCGTCGAGGCAGCACCCTACGATATCGAGAAAGCCAAGGAGATCATCGCCGAGGTCGGTGATGCGGCCAAGACGCCGTTCTCGATCCTGACAGCCCCGGTCTACGACCAGCGCGTCGTGCAGGCTATCCAGCAGATGCTGGCGGAAGCGGGCTTCAATGTCGAGATCGAGATGACCGACATGGGCAACTGGCTGACCCGCATGCAGTCGGGGCCTGAGTCCATCCCGCAGAGCGCATTCAGCCGTTGGAACTGCGGCTGCCAGGACGTCGACGGTCTGCTCTATCCGACCTTTCATTCGTCCAGCGCCTGGGCGAACATCAAGGATGAGTCTCTCGACAAGGCGCTTGATGAAGCGCGTGCCACTCTTGATAGCGACAAGCGCCTCGAGCTCTACAAGACCATTCACGAGACGGTTGCTCGCGAAAATTACATCATCCCGCTCTATCAGGCATCGGTGATTTACGGTGTCGCGGAAGGTGTGGAATTTACCCCGCTACCGAACGAGAACCTCTTCCTGAACCGTATCGGCTGGAAGGGCGAATAGTCCGGATATCGAATAAACAAACCGGGCGTACAAGCGCCCGGTTTTTTTACGACGGTGCGCGATACGGGCACGGCAGGGCGTACACATTGCAGAAGCGCTTCGCAAAGCGCGCTCAGCCGGTTCGCCTTCATCCGACGGGTGGGCAGGGTCGGCGCCTCATCCGTGAGAAATCTGACCTCTCAGATCGTTAAGATGACATCCTTTAGCAGCGACAAGACGGACATATTTTTTGTTCATGAAACGATGATTCTATCGATGTCCGCGTGGCAGAATGATCCATCACTCCCAGTAGAGGCGCTTCAGGACAAGACATTTCCTTTGCTGGCCGACTTGCGAAATGACGTTCCATAGTGCCTCGCACATTTAGAACAGTTTGCAATTGCGAAGTCGTCAGCCGAATGTCAGGATCAGAAATTGATGTTGCAAAATCAAAAACTGAGATGTCAGTTTTCTCAAAGATTTCACCTGCCGGTCATGCCCGAACCGACACGCTGTTGGAGAAAGATAAACCAATGCGCCTGAAAAACCTGCTGATCGCTGCGATGTTTGCGGCGACCTCACTAACAGCTTCGGCAGATTTCGTTTCCGCCAAGGATTTGCTTGTCGTCGATTTCATTGCCGAGCCGAACTCGCTGGATCCCCACGTTCAGTGGAATACAGACAGCTTCAACGTCTATCGCAATATCTTCGACAATCTGCTGACCCGCGACGACGCTGGCGAACTCGCCCCGCAGATCGCGACGGAGTGGAAATATCTCTCCGACGCGGAAGTCGAATTCAAGATTCGCGACGATGTGAAGTTTCACGACGGTAAGCCGCTGACAGCCGAAGATGTCGCCTTCAGCATCAAGCGTATGATCGATCCGGCCTTCGCCAGCCCGCAGATTGGCCAGTTCAACCAGATCAGCGATGCGGTGGCGAAAGATCCGACCACGGTGGTCGTCACCACCAAGGGGCCATATCCGGTTCTGCTTGCGCAGCTGACCAAGCTTTCGATCGTGCCGAAGCACGTCGTGGAAGCCGTCACCAAGGAAGAATTCAACATCAACCCGGTCGGCAGCGGTCCTTACAAATTCGAGTCATGGAAACGCGGCGTTGAAGTTCTGGTCGCTCGAAACGACGAATATTGGGGCAAAAAAGGTGAGTTTCCTAAGGTTGCTTTCCGCGCCGTTCCGGATGGCTCGACCCGCATCGCCAATCTTCAGTCCGGCACGACAGATCTCGCCAGCAATCTCGACAACGATCTGGCAGCCCAGCTCGAAGGCTCCGGCGTCGGCAAGGTTCTTCCGGTTCGCGGCGAGCGCATCGCCTATTTCTCGCTGAACTCGCAGAAGGCACCGCTTAACGATCCGCGCGTTCGTCTGGCGGTCGCCCACGCCATCGACAAGCAGGGCATTGTCGACGGCATTCTCGGCGGTTTCGACAAACCTCTGTCGGAACTGACGTCGCCGGTGTCGTTCGGCTATGTCGAGGGCATCGAGGCACCTGCCTACGACCCTGAAAAGGCCAAGGAAATTCTGGCCGAGGTCGGCGATGCGGCAAAAACCGAGTTTTCGATCCTGACCACGCCGGTTTACGACCAGCGCGTCGTGCAGGCTATCCAGCAGATGCTTTCCGAGGTCGGTCTGAACGTGAAGATCGAGATGGCCGATATGGGCAACTGGATGCAGCGCATGCAGTCCGGCCCGGCAAACATTCCGGCCGCTTCCTACGGTCGCTGGAGCTGTGGCTGCCAGGACGCAGATGGCATCCTTTATCCGCTGCTTCATTCGTCCAGCAGTTGGGCGAACATCAAGGATGAGAAGATCGACAAGGCTTTGGAAGAAGCGCGTTCGACCATCGATTCCGACAGGCGTCTCGAACTCTACAAGTCGGTTCACGAGATCGTCGCGGAACAGAACTACATCATCCCGCTCTATCAATCGTCGGTGATTTACGGCGCGGCCAAGGGTGTCGAGTTCTCGCCTCTGCCGAACGAAAACCTGTTCTTGAACCGCGTTGGCTGGACGGATCAGTAAGTCGATTTGAACGACAAAAGGACTGGGCGCTTCGGCGCCCGGTCCTTCATTGCATTAAAACCGGGAGGCCAGACCATGATAACAATTCTCGAAAACGCCAATGTCGTTGACGTTGCGAGCGGAGAGATACTGGCCGACCGGCACCTGGTTCTCGAAGACGGCTTCATCCGCGAGATCAGCGAAACCGCGGTATCCGGTCTTTCCGACGCCCGGCGCGTAAAGGTCGATGGCGGCTTCGTCATTCCCGGTCTGATCGACGCGCATGTGCATGTCACGGCCTACACCGCCAATCTCGGCGAACTGCCCCGCCAGTCGCCCATGTATGTCGCTGCCCGCGCCGCACAGGTGATGAAGGCGATGCTGCGGCGCGGTTTCACCACCGTTCGCGATGTCGGCGGCGGCGAATTCGGCCTTGCCCGTGCCGTCGAAGAAGGCCTGATCGAAGGCCCGCGCCTGCTCTATGGCGGCAAGGCGCTGTCGCCCACCGGCGGCCACGGCGATCATCGCGGCATGGGCACCGACACCGAAGACACCGCCTATTCGCTGGTCAGCCTTGGCCGGCGCTGCGACGGGCTGGACGAAGTGCGCCGTGCGGCGCGCGACGAAATCCGGCGCGGCGCGCATCACATCAAGATCATGGCCAATGGCGGCATCTCTTCGCCGACCGACCGCATCACCTCCGACCAGTTCTCCGAACCCGAGATCGCGGCAATTGTCGATGAGGCTCAGATGGCCGATCTCTACGTCGTCTCGCATACTTATACGGCGCGTTCGGTCGCCCGCGCGGTACGCAACGGCGTGCGCTCGATCGAGCATGGAAATCTGCTGGACGAAGAAACCGCAAAACTGATGAAAGAGCACGGCACGTTTTTGACGCCAACGCTTTCAATTTTGCGCGCAATCGCCGATGTCGGCGCGCAAAGCGGCTTCCCGACCGACCGCATCAACAAGATCAATCACGTGCTGGATTCTGGCATCCGCGCGGTCGAACTCGCCCAGCGCACCGGCATTCCGATGGCCTATGGCACAGACCTTATCGGCCCGATGCATGACCGCCAGCTCGACGAGTTCCAACTGCGCGCCGAAATCGTCTCGCCGCTCGACATGCTGCGCTCGGCAACATCGGTCGCCGCCGAGCTGGTGCGGCTTGAACAAGAGATCGGCCATGTCCGCGAGGGCTTCCGCGCCGACTTGAATATTCTCGACGCAAATCCACTGGATAAAGGCGTGCTCGTGGATTTCGCACGGTATCATCGGCAGGTGATCAAAGGTGGAGTGGTGATGGTATAGGCTATTTCGGCCAAGGTCGCACTCTGTCCAACACCCCTCATCCGACTTCGCTTCGCTCAGCCACCTTCTCCCACAAGGGGAGAAGGGAAAGTGCTGCAATATCTTTTCCGCCAATTGCGGACGGTGGCGATTTGCAGAAGCGTCGATGCCAAACTCCTCCCTTCTCCCCTTGTGGGAGAAGGTGGCCCGAAGGGACGGATGAGGGGTGTTGGACGGAGCGCTATTTCGAGGGCGTTTTCTGGAAAGCGATCCCGCACTCGTCCTCAACCTGCCTATCCCATTCCACCTTGTCGATATTCGCCAGCGGCAGGATTCTTGTCGCGCGCTTCGTGAATGGAAAACGGCGGGCATCCGTTGATGCATAACCACCGCTATCAACAACATAGACGCCGTTTTGCGCCAGCGGCGTGAACGATGTGCGGAAGTGGTTGCTCGATTTGGTGTGGATGATCGCCTTGCTTTCCAGATCGATGCCCTGGCTTCGGAAGGCCTGCGTGTCATAGGCCTGAATGCGCTCGGTCACGACAACGATATGCCCTGCATCGCCAACGCGCAGCACGGCGCTTAGGCCGCCTTCCAGCAATTCGCCGAACATGTTTCCGCCTTCGTTGCGGTACTTCAGGTCCGCGATGCGCTCGACGGTTACATCTGCTTCAAAAGGTTTGCCGTCCTTCATCATGCCCATCGGCACGACGCCGCGATTGCCGACACCGATTGCCTGCGCGGCAAGGACTGCATCACCATCGACCATAAAGCCCGCGACGAAAGGCAGTTTCTGCGCCGCGAGTGCAGCGAAAATATCGGCGACATTCGCCACGCCGCCGGAGCCGGGATTGTCGCCCGCATCGCCTATGACGACGCGGCCCTTGGCAGCCAGCGCAAAGATTTCCGGCGCGGCCTCCTCGAAAGAAGGCGCCGATTTCAACATGGAGTCGCGTCGTTCCCAGATTTCCTCCGCCATGTCGCGGAAGGCCTGGCGCATGGCGTCATCATCGGTTCCTGTAACCAGCACGGAGCTGCCGACTTCATCGGAGTCGACATAGGGAAAGCCGCCCATCACGACGACATCGGCAAGTCCTTCGCGCTTTTCGATTTCGTTCGAAAGCGCGACCAGTTCGGAAAATGGCGCCGTGTCGCTGGTCTGCGCACTCATGGGTGCTGCCAGCGGCAATCGGAAACGTCGCGTGTGCAACGGTCGTTTGTCGAGCACGAGCTGCATCAGCTTCTTGCCGCGCGCATGCGTATCGGCATGCGGGTAAAGCTTTCCGCCGATGATGACGTCCACTGTATGCGGCAATTCCGGCTCGACATTGGCGTGAAAATCGAGCGGCACGGCAATGCGGACATCGGGCCCGACTATTTCGCGGACCTTTTTTGCCAGATCGGTTTCCGGCGTTTTGACACCTTCGACCACAAGCGCGCCATGCAGCAAAAGTGCCACCACATCAACCGGCCCGCTGGCAGCAATATCGCGCAGCGACTGGATGATTTCAGCGACAAGGCGATGATAGCTTTCACCGTCCAAAGTGCCGCCCGGAAGGCAGCCCGTGCAGACGCCATAGGCGATTTCGTAGCCTGCTTCGTCCAGCGATTCCGTGACGCCGCCAAGCCAGTTGCTGGTCGATCCGAATTCGCGCCGCACATCCTCACCGGTAAAATATTGCGCCGAGACGAAACCCTCGTAAGAGGCCTTGGTCGGGGTGAAAGCATTGGCTTCGTGGAAAAGCTGGATGACTGCTGCGCGGGGCATGAAAAATCCTTTGAGGGATCGAGTTTTTCGACCGGATGGAGGGTCGAATTTCAGAACTATCCGCTGTTCACCTGAATGGCGGGGACCAGTTCTTCGAGCCTCTCTTTTCTACAGGATTTTGGCCCCGAATGTCATTACAAAACAGGCCGTAAAACACTGTTAAAGCGGCAGATTTCTTTGATCCGCAATCGCTTCCATAGTCATGTAGGAGGTGACCGTATGGAGCTCGACCTGCTCAATCAGCGTTTGATAGACGCGGTCATAAGCGTTCATGTCCTCGGCGACGATTTTCAGCATGTAATCATAGTCGCCGGCGATGCGATAAAAGTCGATCACATTGGGGATTTTGGTCACCACGGAGCGGAAATGCTGCAGCCATTCGCGCGAGTGATGGCGGGTGCGCAGCATGACGAAAACGGTCAGGCCAAGCCCCAATTTCTCAGCATCAAGGCGCACCGTCTGGCCCTTGATGATGCCAAGTTCCCGAAGATTGCGTAGCCGCCGCCAGCAGGCATTTTGTGAAAGCCCCACCTGATCCGCCAGATCGCGTTGCGACAGGCTCGCATCCTTTTGTAAGGCGCGCAGAAGAGATCTATCAATTGCATCCAATTCAAGTGCCATAGACGATCATTTGACCACTAAAAAGATAAAATCAATCATTAAATGAGTGAGTTATTTGGTCGAATCACGATTATCCTGTGGGTGTATCAATCGGGGGCCATTGCAATGACGCAAAACATCATGCTTTCCAGCTTCGGCCAGTCGCTGCGCAGTGGCGATGTTCTGGCTGATCTGACCGCCGGTTTGATCGGCGAAGGTGCGAATTTTGATGGGCCTTTCGGACCCAAAAAATTGGTCTACGCCGATTACGTTGCGTCTGGTCGCGCCTTGCGCCAGATCGAGGAGTTCGTGCTCGGCTCGATCCTGCCTTTCTACGCCAACAGCCACACGGAGGCGTCGTTCTGCGGTGGTTTCATGACGCGTCTGCGCCGTGAGGCGCGCGCCATCGTAGCGGCGCATTGCAAAGCCGATGATACATTCGCCACTGTCTTCACCGGGGCGGGCGCGACGGCAGGGCTTAACCGCATTGCCAGCCTTTTCGGCTTGCCGGAAGCTGTGAGCGAAGGCGGGCAGCCCGTTGTTTTCATAGGGCCTTACGAGCATCACTCCAACATTTTGCCATGGCGCGAAAGCGGTGCCGAAATCATTGAGATCGCGGAAGCCGAAACGGGCGGGCCGGACCTCGCCATGTTGGAAGATGCGCTCATTGCTGCCGGTCCAGATCGTCTCAAGCTCGGCACGTTCTCGGCCGCGTCGAATGTTACCGGCATCGTCACAGACCCAGACCCGGTCACGGCACTTCTGAAGCGTCATGGCGCGCTGGCCGTTTGGGATTATGCGGGCGGCGGACCTTATCTGCCCATTGACATGCGCGTAGGCACGCCATTCGAAAAGGATGCCGTTGTCCTGTCTCCCCATAAATTCATCGGCGGGCCGGGTGCGTCGGGTATCATGATCGTGAGAAAGGCTGCGGTCAGCCGTGAGCGCCCGGTGTTTTCCGGTGGTGGAACCGTGCGTTTTGTTTCGCCTTGGGGCCATAATTATTCAGAAGATATTGCGACCCGTGAGGAAGCCGGTACGCCTAACGTCATAGGCGATCTGCGCGCGGCCCTGGCCATACTCGTCAAGGAAGCCATCGGTCAGGATTTCATGGATGCGCGTCATGAGGCACTGCGCGAGCGCGCGCTTCGCGTATGGCGGAAAAATCCGAATATCGAGATTTTAGGCAATGATCGGGTAGAGCGTTGTTTGCCCATATTCTCCATGCGCATACGCGACAGCGCGCGGGGCGGACATCTCCATCAGCAGCTTTTCACGCGGCTTCTATCGGATTGCCATGGCGTTCAGGCGCGGGGCGGATGCGCTTGCGCAGGCCCTTATGCGCACCGGCTTCTGGGCATCGAGCGCGAGGAATCTGACGCCATGCGCGCCGCGATCATGTCGGGGCAGGAACTGGAAAAGCCCGGCTGGACGCGGTTGAATTTCAGCGCGCTGATGAGCGATGAAAAGGCCGACATGGTCATCGGCGCCGTCGATGCGCTGGCGCTCAATCCCTATCCGATGGCCAATGCCTATCAATGCGATGCATCGACCGCGCGGTTCAGGCCGATAGCTGCTTAGCTCAGATTTCCTGCGCGTCCTGCCAGCGCAGATAAGGCAATATGAAACGGGCAGTGCGCTTGACGAACGTATGAAACGGGATCGGCGAAAGCGGCGTCGGCTTTAGTGCGAGCCGTTCGTCCGGTACGTCGCAGACGGCATCTGCCAGCACTTCGGCCATCGCGCAGGCAAGCGCCAACCCGCGCCCGTTGCAGCCGACCCATGTCGACAGGCCGTCATCGGTGCGGTGCAGATGCGGCACACGATCCACCGTCATGGCGATCCTGCCGCCCCAGAATTCCTCGATCTTCACGCCCTTGAGATCAGGACGGAAGGCTGCGAGCTTGCGTCCGATCAGGCGCGGCAGGCGGCTGCTTGCGCCCATTTGGATGGCAAGCGCCCCGCCTGAAACAATGCGGCCATCCCGATCCTTGCGCATGTAGCGCAGATCCTGTCGCGTATCGGAAAACGCCTCGTCGCCCGGCAGAATCTTGCCTGCAAGCCCGCCCAGCGGCGCAGTCGCAGCTTGGTAGGATGTGACGGGAACGATGGTGTTTGACAGGCCGGGCCAGAGCTTGCCTGTATGCGCGGCTGTCGTCAGCGCGACACGTTCCGCCCGCACTCTGCCGGTCGGTGTGGAAATGACCCAGCCGCCGCCATCGCGTGTCAGCGCTGTCGCCGGGCTGTTCTCGTAAATATCGATGCCTTCGCTTTCGGCTGCGCGCGCCAGCCCGACGGTGAAGGCGTAAGGATTGATGTGGCCGCCGCCGCGATGCTCCCAGCCGCCAAAATATGCATCGCTGCCAATACGCGCTGCCATCGATTGCTGATCGAGCGATGCGGTGGGTGCGCCTATCGCGGCCCATTGCGTGGCCATTGCGCGGGTCCGCGCGACACGGCCCGGCGTATGCGCAGGCTGGAGCCAGCCGGTACGGCGCGCATCGCAATCGATGCCATAATGTTCGACCAGCCCGAAAAGCTTGTCGGCGGCACCGGCCAGAAGCTCAAGGAATGGTTCGCCAAGCGTTTTGCGAATGGCGTCCGGTCCGTGTCTCGTTAGTGCCGCGATCACCTGGCCGTTCGCCCTGCCGGAAGCTCCGGCACCTATCGTTGCCGCTTCCAGAACGATCACGTCGCGGCCGCGTTTCTTGAGTTCGAGCGCAGTCGTCAGACCGGATATGCCGCCGCCGATGATTGCGATCTCGGCATGAACGTCACCGGTCAGCGGCGGCGCCGAAAAACGCTCGCGCGAAAGACGCCGCCAGAGCGGCGAAGGCGGATTTGTGGGCAAGGAATTCATGAAACCGGTGTTTTCTCGATGAGTATTCCGGTTTCCCGGTGAATTGCATCATGATCTGCGGTGGATAGCGCAGTGGGCAGATCGATTTCGATGCGGCCTTCTGGCTGGTCAGCGATTGGCAAACCATCGCCTGCATCCAGCATTGAAAGCGCCGCACTTCCCGCAACGGACGCAGCCGTGATGCGTGTTGCGCCATTGGCATGTTGCATCGCCTGCGGCGTCCACAAAAGCTGCGGCGTATGGTGCTGGCAATAGAGACATTGCAGGCCCGGCGTCATGGTGCGAGGCAATCGGATGACCGAAAAGCGCAATTCGCCTTCCGGCATCTGCCGTGAAAAATCGCGGACAGGTTCTGCCGCGATGTCTTTGTTCGCCAGCATGGTGGCGGTCCCGGCTATGTCGGTGCTGCGCAGTGCAATGCCGCGAAGTCCGGGCCCGGCTTCAAGCAGCGTCCGCCAGCCTTCGTTTGCTGGGGTCTCTGCCACGATCCCCATCAGCTCGATATAGATACCGCGCAGCATGATGCAGGCGTTTGCCGTTCCCATCGCTTCGCTGTGACGTGCAATCGGAGTCACCGTGAACCCGGCATTGGCTAAGGCAATGCGCGCTTTTTCAAGGTCGGAAACAACCGCGACGAGATGATCGACGGGAAGATGGATCGTCATGTTGCCACCTTCGCGATGGCAGATTCAAAGACACTGCGCGCGGATTGTGTCTTCTCGCTCGCCGCCGGATTGCGCGGGAAACCTTCCGGCAGATGACCAAGCGTTTCTTCCATGATGTCGCGGCGTATCCGCTGGCGTCGGGCGAGCGGAAGCGACAGAAGCTTTGCGTTGAAGGCGTCCATGAGGCCCGGCGTGAACACCGCGTCCCAAGCATCGCGCTCCGGGCCGAACGCGATTGTCCCCGTGCCCGGTTGATGATTGTCGCGCGCGGCCTTGGTCGCTGCCGCATCCACCGCGCCGTTTGAAATCACCACGCCGTAGTCGGAAAAAGCGCCTTCGCTTGTCACAAAGCCGTTTTCGACATCGGCGAGAACGGAGACGGGATCTCGCTCGAAGGGATCCCTCCAGCCACCGGCTCCCGGTGTTCGGAAAGAGACGATGTCGCCTGCATTGACATCAAGCACGTCAATCTTGCCGACATGGCGTTCACCGTCCGTGCCTTCGTTGATAGTCAGGCTTCCGGGCTTTCCCGGTTGCCCGAGATTGCGGCCCCAGGGGCGGAACAGAAGCCGCTCCATGCCACGACCAAGGACATTGGTGCCGTCGGTCAAAACGCGGAAGGTCAATTCCATGCCGCAACCGCCGCGCCATTTGCCCGCGCCGCCGGAATCCGGTCGCAACGCATAGCGCAGGATTTCAATGCCGAGTTCGGCTTCAACCGTTTCGACCGGGTTGTTCGCAAGGTTCGATATACCGGAATCGCGGCCATCCACCCCGTCGCAGCCTTCGCGCGCGCCGGTGCCGCCGATCATCGGCTCCACGACCTGAACATTGCGCCCGCCCTTCGCGTTCGGCTCGGCCATGACGACGGGGATAACCGTGCCGGAGGAAGCCGCAGGCATGATTGAGGGTAAGGCAAGACCGAATGCGCCGTTGAGCACATCGTTGACACGGATTGCAGCGGCATGGCGAACGCCAGTCGCTGCCGGTTCTTCCGGATTGACGATGGTGCCGAGCGGCGCAGTGATCGATACAGGGCCAAGCAGCCCGGCATTCAGCGGCACAGTCGGGTCCAGCGTATGGACAAGCGCCAGCACGCGCAGCGTCAGCCAGGCATGCGGCCGTCCACGCGAGGGTATGTTCATGGCTGCTGCGACCTGCGGGTCCGAGCCGGTGAAATCCAGATGAACCGTACCGTCGCGAATGGTCAGGGTCAGCGCGATGCGCACCGGCAGGCGGCTCACTGCATCATCGTCGAGATAGTCGGTGAATTTGTAGGTGCCTTCGGGAATGCTGGCGATCACCGCCCGCGCTTTCCGGTTGGCATAGGCGATGAGGTCGCGCTGCGCATCGACGAGAGTGGCCGCGCCATGCTGCGCAATGATTTGTTCCACCCGTCGCTTACCGGCTGAAAGTGCTGCGAGCATTGCGCGGATGTCGCCCATATTGGCGTCCGGCGTGCGGCTGTTCGCATCGAGAAACAGTTTGACGTCGCCGTTCATCTCGCCGCCCCGCATCAGCTTTACGGGCGGTATGCGCAAGCCTTCCTGAAAGATCTCGACATTGGTCGGCGAGATGGAGGAGGGGACGCGGCCACCCACATCGGAGCAATGGACGAAACACCAGCCATAGGCGACGATCTCGCCCTCATGGAAATAAGGTGCGATCATGTGGAGATCGGGCAGATGCGTTGCCAGCCCCTCCGAGCGGTACGGATCGTTGGTCAGGATCACGTCGCCGGGCTCCAGCGGGCCGACTGCCTCGATAGAGGGCGCGCATTCGAGCCCGACGAAGCCGGAGACGCCGATGGAGCGTGGATAGGCGAAGAAGCGCCCGTCCAGCCCGGCCAGCGCACAGGCGAAATCGGCGGTTTCCTTTACGTAGAGCGTGCGGCCCGTGCGTTGCAGAGTAAGGCACATTTCCTCGGTTATCGCCGCTGCCTTGTTGTTAAGGATTTCGAGCGTGACGGAATCGAGCTTCATGAGCCTGTGCTTTCCAGATGCAGATTGCCCGCCTGATCGACCCGCGCCGTCCAGCCGGGCAGAACGACTATTGTCGTGTCCTCCTGTTCGACGATTGCCGGTCCCGATAGGCTTTGACCCGCGACAAGGGCAGGGCGGGTGTAGACGGCAGCATCGATCCACGCACCCCGATGGAAAATCGGCCGCACGCCTTTTTGGGCTGCGGCTGTGCCGCCTTCCGGCAGGTTTGGAATTGGTAAATCCGGCGTGATGCCGATTGCGGCAAGTCGCGCCGTGCCAAGCTCGACGATGGCCTCGGTATCCCGGAACCCATAGATGCGTTCATGTTCGAGGTGGAAAGCCTCGGCCACGGCCTGCGCGGTGCTGTCCGTGTCACAAAGTTTTATGCGCAACTCATAGGCCTGTCCGGCGTAACGCATATCCACGCCGCGCTCACTGCGTATTTCGCCGCGCGACCCGCCTTCGGCGTTCAGCCATTTAAGACCCTCGGTCGAGAGAGCATCGAATGTTTCGATAAGCGCCGCGGCGGTAGCCTCGTCCAGCGGCAGGCGCAGGCTGCGCACGAAATCGCGGCGAAGATCGGCACCTGCCGCACCCATTGCGCAGAAAGTTCCGGCGGCGGGCGGCACGATGATGTGCGGAATGCCGACCTCTTCGGCCAGAAGATTGGCATGTGTCGGCCCCGCGCCGCCGAACGGAACAAGTGCGAAGCCGCGCGGGTCCAGTCCGCGCTCGGCAAGCGTCTTGTAAAGCGCGCTGGCCATGCCGGCGGTCGTGACGGCCAAAGCGCCTTGCGCGGTTTGCGCCGCAATGGCCCTGTCGTCGCCGGTCAGTCCTATTTTTTTCCCGACTGTCGCGAGAGCGTCTCTCGCCGCGTTGGCATCTAACTGCATGCGTCCACCGAGAAATCCGGCAGGATCGATATAGCCGAGCGTCAGGTAGCAATCGGTGACGGCAGGCTGTTCGCCGCCCTGGCCGTAGGAGACCGGGCCGGGTTTTGCCCCTGCACTTTGCGGGCCGACCTTCATAATGCCGTGCGGATCGACCCAGACGATGGAGCCGCCGCCCGCGCCGATTGCGCTTACATTGACCACCGGCAGCACGAGCGGTAGCCCGCCAATGTCCGTGCGTGTCGCGAGTTCCGGCATGCCGCCGGAAGCAATCGCGATGTCGGACGACGTGCCGCCCATGTCGAACGTAATAATGCCCGGCGTGCCGGTCGCCTGTGCCAACCGAACGGCAGCCATGACGCCGGATGCCGGGCCGGAAAGGATCGTCTCGACAGGCCGCTCGACTGCGGACGCGGCACTCAGCGACCCGCCGTTCGAGGCGGTGACGATGATGGGCGCGATGACGCCGCGCTCGGCAAGGCCGCGCTGCAAACCGTCGAAATAGCGTTGGAGAAGCGGCTGGATATAGGCGTTTAGACAAGCGACCAACGTACGCTCATATTCGCGGATTTCCGGCCAGATTGCAGCCGCAGAGGTGATGTCGAGCCCGCCTGCGGCGTTCGAAATCCGCGATGCCAGATCGGCCTCGAACGCAGGATCGGTGTAGCCGTTAATTAGAACGAGCGCCGCTGCGTCAAGCTCAAGCGCTGCAAGCTGCGTTGCCACGCGGTTTATTTCTTCATCGTCAGGCCGCATCGTGACTTCGCCGGATGCGGAAAGCCTTGCGCCGATTTCGATAATGCGCCCGCGCGGAACCAGAGGCACTTCCTTTGCAGCATGAAAGTCGAAGGACGACGGCATACGGCAGCGTGCGATTTCCATAATGTCGCGATAACCGCTGGTGACAATCAGACCGATGCGCGCGCCTTTGCGCTGGATGATCGCGTTGAGCCCGATCGTCGTGCCATGCATGAGAACGGAAACGTCTTTCGGCTGCAACCCGACCTGATCGAGAAGAGATTGAAGGCCGACGATGAGGGCACGCGATGGGTCGTCCGGCGTCGACGGTTCCTTGTAGAATGCAAGGCTTCCATCTCGCGGGTCCGATAAAACGAAATCGGTGAAGGTTCCGCCGACATCGATGCCGATCCGGGCACCTGGTTCTGCGACGCTCATGCTTTGCACTTCCTTATTTGCCCGCGAAGAGAACGCTGCCCGCGTCTTACAGCAAGCTTGCTATAGCCGCTTTTGCCCTATTATTTTAGCGCTAAAATACGGTTGCGATTTTAAGTGTCAATGGTTGTGCCGCGACAGAATGCGAATTGCGGAAAGTGTCGATTTGGTAGAAAAATAAGGCTGGGTGTTTGGGGATCACAGCATGAAATCACATCACGCGAATATTCCAG
Source organism: Foliimonas ilicis (assembly GCF_039939195.1). Lineage (NCBI taxonomy): Bacteria > Pseudomonadati > Pseudomonadota > Alphaproteobacteria > Hyphomicrobiales > Phyllobacteriaceae > Foliimonas > Foliimonas ilicis. Next base: position 175,916 of record NZ_JBDUUH010000003.1, read on the forward strand.
TCAGCCGGATGGCGACGATGCAGGATGTTGCGGAAGCGGCAAGAGTTTCTGCGATGACCGTCTCCAATACGTTCAAATATCCAGGCAGGGTTCAGGAGAGCACGCGGCTGCGCGTGCTCGAAGTCGCGATGGAGCTTGGCTACGTCCCCAATATGTCGGCGGGGCATCTGGCGGCAGGCAAAAGCCGCATCATCGGGGGCACGATTCCATCCGTAAAGAATTCGAGCTTCTATCAATATATCAGTGGCTTGCAGGACGGCGTTGCAGCCCATGATCATAAGCTCATTCTGATGCTGGCCGACACGCCGGAGCAGGAGCTGGAAGCGGTGCAGGCCTTTGTCGGCCTCCGTGTGGCGGGCATCGTCCTTATCGGCAATGAGCATGAAAAAGCGACGATGGATCTCCTGACCAAGGCGCATATTCCACTGGTCGAAACTTGGCTGCTGCATGACGCACTCGACATGGCGATCGGCTTCCGCATCGCCGATGCCGTGCGTGCGGCCTGCCATCATCATATTCAGGCTGGCCGAAAGCGGATCGGTCTGATCGGCAATGACAGTAAGGCGTCACGCCGGTTTCGGGAGCGCCCGCCGGTGTTTCAAGATGAGATGCGCAAGGCAGGTCTGCGTGACGATCTGATTGTCGGGGTGGAAGAGCCACATAGTTTTGTGAGCGGGCCGCAGGCGCTCGATACGCTGCTTGGAATGGATGCCGATCTCGACGCCGTGATCTGCCCGACGGACATCGTTGCCGCCAGCATGATTTTCGAATGCGGGCGTCGCGGGATTTCAGTACCCGAGCGCCTGGCCGTAATCGGCTGGGGCGATTACGAAATCGCCTCTGCCATGTCGCCGGCGTTGACGACCGTAAAGCCGCAGCCATGGGAAATGGGATCCGGTGCAATCAAGATGCTGATGGACTCGCATGTCCCGGAGAAGCGGGCAAAATGCGTCGATACCGGCTTTATGCTCATAGCGCGCGAAAGTGCTTGATGTTCAGACGGCCCGAGAAATCGATGGGGCTTCCGCGGCGGATGATTTCAAAAAGACCTCGCCCACGCCGATAAGCAGCGGCATTGAAACGCCGATCTCGGCAACTTCAAACGCAAGTCTGTCGAGGCGCGTCGTGCGCAGGATTTGCTCCTTGCGCCCGAGCGAGACGGCAATCGCTACCGGGGTCGATGCGACAAGTCCTCGTGCGATCAGTCGGTTTGCAATTTCTGCCGCATTGCGTCCGCCCATATAGAAGATCGTCGTTGCCGATGGATCGGCGATTGCATTCCAGTCGATATCTTCCGGCAAGCCGCCTTTCCTGGAGTGGCCGGTAACGAACCGCACCGATTTTGCGTGGTCGCGATGGGTGAGAGATACGCCAAGTGCCGCGGCCATTGCGATGCCAGCTGAAATTCCGGGCACGACGTCAAAGTCGATGCCTTCTTTTTGGAGTACTTCGATCTCTTCGCCGGCGCGCCCGAATATCATCGGGTCGCCGGATTTGAGGCGAACGACGCGACGGCCAGCCCTTGCGAGCTTCACCATCATTTCGTTGATTTCGTGCTGCTTGCAGCTCGGCCGGCCGGCACGTTTGCCGACCAGAATGCGCTTGGCTTCCCGCCGTGCCAATTCCAAAACTTCATCCGAAACGAGATCGTCGAACAGGATGACATCGGCCGCTTGCAGGGCGCGGACGGCTTTCAGCGTGAGGAGTTCAGCGTCGCCCGGACCGGCGCCGACGAATGTGACGTGACCTGTGTTCGATGGTTGCGCAGCCATCGCATTGTCGAGCGCTGCACGGTCCTTTTCGTTCGGTGCAGGACCGAATGCCCTATCGACGAAGCGTTCCCAGAAGGCGCGTCGTTGAAAGCCTGCGGGGAGGCGGTTGATCACCGCGCCGCGCATATCACGCGCCAGTGCAGCCCAGTCTGCAAGGGATGCTGGCAGCAGCGTTTCAATGCGTCGCCGGACAGCCTGTCCGAGGATTGGAGCCGCACCGCATGTCGAGATGCCGACGATAACGGGCGACCGATTGACGATGGAGCCGAACTGGAAATGACAGTAGGCGGGTTTGTCGATGACATTGCAGGCAGCACCTGCCGCGCGGCAGGCGGCCTCGAAGCGCTCCGCCTCGGCAGCGTCTTCCGCGTCGCAAATGGCTACTGCCGCACCGCTCAGGCAGTCGGGTTTCCACTCGCGGTCATGATGAACGATGTTCGCATCGCGCGCGATCAACGTTTTCATTTCGTCCGAAAGCGCGCGTGCGGGGCTAATGACATGAAGCCTTGCAGCCGTTGCAGCCAGAAGCTCGGCCTTCCAAGCTGCTGCTTCGGTTCCATTTGCAATGATTGTCTTCTTGCCTGTCAGGTCGAAGAAAACCGGAAGAACACCGAGCGGTTTAATGCGCGGCGTGGCGGCTTCACTCGGCTGCCTGGATATGATCTGCATCGATGATGCTCCTTATCTCGGCGCGGCATGAGCCGCAGTTGGTTCCGGCGCGCAGCTTCGCCCCGATGGCATCGAGGCTATTGCAGCCATTGGCGACAGCCGTTGCCAGTTGATTGACCCCGACATTGAAGCAGGAGCAGACGATGCGCCCGATGGCGGGCATGGGCACCGGTGCACGGCCCGAAAGCAACGCGCGACGATCCTGCATCGAAAGCGGTTCATTGCTTGCCAGAAGCGACAACAGCCATTCGCGGTTCGGCAGCATTCCCGGCGGCCCGACGAGCAGAGCTTCAGCCATGCTGCCCTCCGCATCGATCGCCGCTGCACGGAATGTCGAGCCGCTTCGGTCAGTGTATTCGAGAAGCTGGTCGCGCGCATAAGCATCGAGGAAACGCCTGGTCAGCAACACGCCTTGATCCGGCTTTTCCGTGCCGCAGAAATGATAGGCCCAGCCGCCATCGACAGCGGTGCGGCTCCAGTGGACGAACCCGGTTGGGCGGAGGTCGCGCCTTGTAATCAATACGCCTTCCCACGCGATTTCCTCGGCGGTGATGCGTATCGGCACATGCTTCAATTCAGGCTGGCCCGAATAGGCGTCGTTTATCGGTGAGGAGAGGGAGCCTGCGGTCGCATTGGCGGCGAACATGCCGCTCCAGTGCATCGGCATGAAAGCCTGACCTTTGCGCTGGTTGGTGCTGATCCGAACCTTCGCCCGCGCCCATCCGTAACGCGACGATATATGCGCGAGATCGCCATCCTTGAGTTTCAGTGCTGCGGCGTCGACGGGGTGGAGATCGACCGCCGGTTCAGGCGTGTTCGACATGAGGCGCGGCACCTGGCCCGTACGGGTCATGGTATGCCACTGGTCGCGCAGGCGTCCCGTGTTGAGGACAAGCGGATAGGCCGCATCGGCGGCGAGTGCTGGTCCTTCCTGACGGACAGGCACAAAACGAGCACGGCCATCGGGCGTTGGAAACCGGCCGTCGCCTAGCAGCCTGTCAGCGCCTTCAGTCTGGCCAGATTTTACGGGCCAACGCCGCGCTGCAAAACTGTTGTAATCCGCATCGCTGATGTCGGCCAAGCCGCCAATGTCGAACAGCCGTTCTCCGTCATTTTCGAATGCGGAAAGCGCTGCATGTTCGCGGAAGATCGCCGCCTGCGATGGATAATCGAATGCCTCGGTGAAGCCCATTCGTTGCGCGACATCGCAGACGATGTGCCAGTCGGCGCGTGCCTTGCCCGGCATCGGCGCAAAGGCTTTCTGGCGCGAAATGTTGCGCTCGGAATTGGTGACTGTCCCGTCCTTTTCGCCCCATGCGGCGGCAGGCAGAATTACATCCGCATAGCGCGTCGTGTCGGTGCGGGTCACATCGGATACGACCACGAAGTCGCAGCGCTTCAGGGCGTCGCGAACCCGTGAAGCGTTCGGCATGCTGACGGCAGGGTTGGTGCCCATTATCCAAAGCGCCTTGATGCGTCCGTCTGCGGTCGCGTCGAAAAGATCGACGGCTTTCAGCCCGCCGCGCCGCGCCATATTCGGTGCGCGCCAGAAACGCTCGACGCGCTCGACATCGGCGGGGTTTTCAAAGCCCATATGCGCGGCGAGCTGGTTTGCGAGCCCGCCGACTTCGCGCCCGCCCATCGCATTGGGCTGGCCCGTCACCGAAAACGGGCCCATGCCGGGCTTGCCGATGCGCCCGGTCGCCAGATGGCAATTGATGACCGCATTGACCTTGTCGGTTCCGTGCGCGGACTGGTTCACGCCCTGGCTGTAGACTGTGACGGCTCGCTCTGTTTTGGCGAAGATTTCAAAGAAATTCTGAACATTGGCAGTGTCCAGACCGCAGCCAGCAGCAACGCGCGAAGCATTTGGCGCATCGGCCATCGCGACGGCGATTGCGGTGTCAAAACCGGATGTGCTCGCCTTAATGAACTCTTTGTCCAGCGCGCCACTATTGGCCAGATGTGCCAGCAATCCGTTGAAAAGCAGAACGTCAGTGCCCGGATCGACGGCCAGATGCAGATCGCATTCATCCGTCGTTGCTGTCTTGCGGGGATCGATGACGACGATCTTCGTACCGTGTTTTGCCCGCGCTGCGAGCAGCCGCTGGTAGATGATCGGGTGGCACCATGCGGTGTTGGAACCCACCAGCACGACGAGATCGGCCAGTTCCAGATCCTCATAGATACCCGGCACCAGATCTTCGCCGAAGGCACGTTTATGTCCTGCGACCGAAGATGCCATGCACAGCCGCGAATTCGTGTCGATATTGCCCGAACCGATGAAGCCTTTCATCAGCTTGTTGGCGACGTAATAGTCTTCGGTCAGCAATTGGCCGGAGATGTAGAAGCCAACCGAATCTGGTCCGTGTTTTGAAATCGTTTCGGAGAACCGATCTGCGACGAGGTCCAGAGCTATTTCCCATTTAGCGCGTTTGCCGCCAATCTGCGGATGGAGAATGCGCGCGCCCAGACCCATCGTCTCACCAAGCGCTGATCCTTTCGAGCAAAGTTTGCCGAAATTCGCGGGATGGCCTGGGTCGCCGCGAACGGTAACATCACCATTCGCGGCGACCTTCGCCAGCACGCCGCAACCCACCCCGCAATAGGGGCAGGCGGTCCTCACCTCATGTGCTTCAAAGTCCGCTCTTGCGTTCATGCGGCCTTGACCAGCAGGGCCTCAAGTCCGAGCGCAACCATTCCATGCTCGACCCTGACGGGTATCGTCTTGACCGAACCCTCATCGGTGCCGAGGGCCAGTCCGGTCTCAAGCGAAAAGACCCAATTGTGCAGCGGGCAGGTGACAGCCGTGCCATGCACGATGCCTTCGGTCAGCGGCCCGCCCTTGTGTGGGCATCGGTTTTCGATTGCGAAAACGCGGTCGTCCGAGGTACGGAAAACACCGATCTTGCCGTGCGGTGTGTTCACGCAACGCGCGCCGCGCAGCGGTATGTCGTTGATTGAGCCGATCGCAGTCCAGTTCATGGTATCACTCCGCCGCCTGCGCAAAGCCCGCCATCGCCATTGGCTGAAACTCGTGCTTGTCCTTGCCGGAAACGCGCTCGGACCACGGGTCGATCTGCGCGAAGCGCTGCGAGAAAACGAAGCGGTCGTACAGCGACTTGCGCCGCTCCCGATCATCGAGGATCTGCCGCTTGATTTCCGGCACGCCGATGCGCTTTGCCCATTTGTAGATGCGTTCCAGATAGCGCCCTTGCTCGCGGTACATCTGCGTCAGCGCCACGATCACTTCGAGCGCTTCGTCTTCGGTGGGAACGAGGCCGAGAACTTCCGTGCCCTTGATGTCCAACCCGGCTGCACCAGCGAAATGGATTTCGAAACCGGAATCCACGCAGATCACGCCGATATCCTTGCAGGTCGCCTCCGCGCAATTACGCGGACAGCCGGAGACCGCCATCTTCAGCTTGGCAGGCGTCCACGAACCCCACATGAACTTTTCGATGCGTATGCCGAGCCCGGTCGAATCCTGCGTGCCGAAGCGGCACCAGTCTGTGCCGACGCAGGTTTTCACGGTGCGGAGCCCCTTGGCGTAGGCTTGGCCCGAAACGAACCCAGCCTTGCCAAGATCGGCCCACACGGCGGGCAAATCCTCCTTGCGGATGCCCAGCATGTCGATACGCTGGCCGCCGGTGACTTTCACCGCCGGTATCTCGAATTTATCGACGACATCGGCAATCGCGCGCAATTCCTTGGACGAGGTCATGCCGCCCCACATGCGCGGCACGACGGAGTAGGTGCCGTCCTTCTGGATGTTGGCGTGGACGCGTTCATTGATGAAACGCGACTGGTAATCGTCGGCATATTCGTCGGGCCAATCGGCCACGAGATAGTAGTTGAGCGCCGGACGGCATTTCGCGCAGCCGCAGGATGTTTTCCATTCCAGTTCCTGCATGACGGCAGGAATGGTCTTCATCCCCTTGGCCTTTATCAGCCTGCGCACATCGTCATGGCCGAGCGTCGTGCATCCGCACATCGGCTGAACGGCAGCGGGGTTGTAAGCGTCGCCGAGCGTCAGTTTCAGAAGCTGTTCGACGAGGCCGGTGCACGATCCGCAGGAGGCGGACGCTTTAGTGTGGGCGCGCACGTCTTCGAGGCTGGCGAGCCCTTTTCCGGTGATCGCGCCGGTGACTTTTCCTTTGCAAATGCCGTTGCAGCCGCAGATTTCCGCATCATCCGCCAGTGCTGCAACGGCCGCCAAAGGGTCCGATGAGGCGCCTCCCTGAAATGCCTGTCCGAAGATCAGCGTGTCGCGCATTTCCGAAATATCGGTCTGCTTTTTCTTCAGATCGTTGAACCATGCACCGTCACCCGTCTCGCCGAACAAAACCGTTCCGACGATGCGGTTTTCCTTGAGCACGATGCGCTTGTAGACCCCGGCGGAGGCGTCGCGCAGGATGATTTCCTCGCGGTCGTCGCCATCGGCAAAATCGCCCAGCGAGTAAAGATCGATGCCGGTGACTTTCAGTTTTGTCGGCGTGTCGGAATGGACGAAGCGGCTCGTCGTGTCGTCGCAGAGTGCGGCTGCCGCGACGCGCGCCATTTCATAGAGCGGTGCGACCAGACCGTAGATATTGCCGCCGACTTCCGCGCATTCGCCAAGCGCCAGGATCGACGGGTCGGACGTGTGCATCCGGTCATCAACGACGATGCCGCGATTGGTTTCGATGCCCGCATCTTTCGCAAGACCCGTATTCGGCCGGATGCCGACAGCCATGACGACCAGTGTCGCCGGGATGATCGTGCCGTCGGCAAGCTCGACGCCCTCGACCTTGCCATTGCCGATGATTGCCTTGGTATTGGCCTTGGTCAGCACCTTGATGCCGCGTTCCTCGACTGCCTTTTGCAAGAGATAACCGGCGGCAGGATCGAGCTGGCGCTCCATCAGCGTCGGCATGACGTGCAGCACGGTAACGTCCATGCCTTGCATCTGAAGCCCGGCTGCGGCTTCCAGGCCGAGCAGGCCACCGCCGATGACGACGGCCTTGGCGCGTGACTGGGCGGCGAGCAGCATCGCGTGCACATCGTCGAGATCGCGATAGCTGAGCACGCCCGGCATGTCGCTGCCGGGCACCGGAATGATGAACGGCACGGAACCGGTTGCGATGACCAGCCTGTCATAGGCTTCGGTGACGCCATGATCGGACGTCACGGTTTTTGCCGCACGGTCGATCGAGACGATCTTGTGACCCTTGTAGAGCGTTATGCCGTTTTCGATGTACCAGCCATCGCCATGGATGATGATCTGCTCATAATCCTTTTCGCCCGAAAGCACCGGCGAAAGCATGATGCGGTCGTAATTGACGCGCGGCTCGGCGTTGAAGATCGTGACCTGATAGCGGCCGGGTGAATTTTCCAGCAGGTGCTCGAGCATTCGCCCCGGCGCCATGCCATTTCCGATGATGACGAGTTTTTCGGTCATTTGCGGGGTTCCGGTTATTTTGCAGCGAGGGCGAGCGAGCGGTCGTTATCGACTGTCTCGCGCGACATCTTGCGAATGGAGAGATGCATCCAGAGTAGGCTGGCGGTGACGAGTGCAAAGAGCAGCATGAAACAGCTCGACCACAGGCCGGTAAGATCGTTCAGAGCGCCGAATGCGATGGGAAGAATGAACCCGCCGAGCCCGCCGATCATGCCGACGAGCCCGCCGACTGCACCCACGTTTTGCGGATAATAGACGGGAATGTGCTTGTAGACGGCCGCTTTGCCGAGGCTCATGAAAAAGCCGAGCACGAACGTAATTCCGATAAAAGCAAAGGGTGCGATCTCGAAATGCGAGGAGATCGGCCCGTATATGCCTCGCACCACATAGTCGATAGGAGGGATAGACAGAACGAGCGCGGCAACCGCCGAAACCGCAAAGGTCCAGTAAAGGACGGTACGTGCGCCGATGCGGTCTGAAAGAACGCCGCCATAGGCACGAAAGATGCTGGCGGGGATCGAATATGCTGCGCCGATCATGCCTGCCGTGGCGAGATCGAAGCCGTAGACGCCGATCAGGTAACGCGGAAGCCAGAGCGCCAGCGCTACGAATGCGCCGAAGGAAAAGAAATAGTAGAGAGCGAAGCGCCATACCTGAACGTTTTTCAGCGGCTCGAATTCGCTCCAGAAGTCGCGGGGCTTTCCATGGCCTGTGCGGCGCTCGCGGATGACCGGATCGTCGCCGGTGGTGAACCAGAACACAACGGCGATGAGAGCAAGCACACCTGCCCAGATAAGGGCGACAGACTGCCAGCCCCAAGCGATGAGCACGAAGGGCGCCGCAAATTTTGTGACAGCGGCGCCGACATTCCCGACGCCAAAAATGCCGAGCGCGGTGCCCTGCTTGTTCGCCGGATAAAATCGCGAGACATAAGAAACGCCGACCGCAAAGGAACCGCCTGCGATGCCGACGCCAAGTGCCGCGATCAGCATTTGCGGGTAGGTCTGAGCAAAGGCGAGCAGGAAGGTTGCGGCGGCGGCGGCGAGCATGGTTGCCGTGTATACTAGGCGACCGCCGAACCGGTCGGTCCATATGCCGAGCAGCATACGGACAAGACTTCCGGTAAGGATAGGCGTACCGACGAGAAGGCCGAACTCGGTCTCGGTCAGCCCAAGCTCCTGCTTGATGCGCACGCCAATGATCGAAAAAATGGTCCACACCGCGAAACAGACGGTGAAGGCTATCGTCGACATGGAAAGCGCTCGGGATGGAGACGTTTCCTGGCTTCCTTTGGCTGGGTACGGGTCGGTCATTGTGGGCTCCATGATCGCCGGACAGGCAACGGGTTGAGCTGAAAATAAAAAAGCTGCCGGCCAGACCTCGATGCTCCCCTTTGGGAAACACCAGAATCTGAGCGGCAGCTTTGCCTTGGAAGCGCCCGTCATTGGACGCGAATGTCTTGACCCGTCAGTGGGCCTGAAAATTAATAAGCATGAACCGTGCCAGTTTCGATGATTTCGGAAATTCTATTTTGAATCAGCGTATTACGGTACGGTTTAGTTTTTCATGTGCAAATGCCATGCTGCACTGTTACGCGGCAGTCAGGCTTAAAAGGCACAAAAATTGTGCACTGCAGAAAAAAGATAGATCAATTCTTTCGCGCAATCTGACCGGCGATATAGGCGGATAAATGGTCGGGATCGAACACCGTGCCGTCGAAAAAACCGTCCGGGCCAAGAACGAGGCTGGCGCCGGCCGAACCGACCGGCGTGGCGGTCGTCAGTGCGCCTTCGACTTTGGCATTCGCACCCGGCAGGGCGACGCCGAGCGGTTTGAGAGCTGCGCGATAGAGATCGGGCCGGTAACAGTCGCGGGCAATCGCAACATTTCGGGGCGTGTGCACCACGTTCCCCCAGCGCACCATCTGCGTGTAAAACCACAGCGCGTGGCTCTTCCAGGGAAAACTCGCCGCCTTGTCGAAGGGAACGAAGAAGTCGGCGACGGTCAATTCCGTCCCGCCGCCAAGTGCGAGCTTTCCGGTCAGGGCAGGCATCTGCAATTCGGCGGAAGCGCCGAGAAACTCCGGCTGCGCCATCAGGGCGGCAAGTTCGGCGTGGTTTGCCGGATCCTGACACCAGCGCGCCGCGTGATGCAGCGCGCGCAACAGAGCCGAAAGCGCTTCCGGGTGCTTTTCCGCCCAAGCCTTGCGCACGCCAAGCACTTTCTCCGGGCTGTTCTTCCAGATCCTTGCCTTGACCGTTGCGATATGGCCGGTTCCGGCGACGACCGAGACGCTGTTCCAGGGTTCGCCGACGCAATAGCCGTCGATCCGGCCTGCAGCCAATGCGTCGGCCATGAAAGGCGGCGGCACGATGACGATTTCGATTTCGTGCGATGGATCGATGCCGCATGCCGCGAGCCAATAGCGCAACTCGTAACTGTGCCCTGAATGCGGATGGACGACCGCGAAGCGCAGCGGGTCACGCCCGGCCTGCGCTTGCTCGCGGATCAAGGCGCCCAAGGCCTTGCCCGTTTGCGCCGGGTCCAGATCGGGCAGGGCGCCATGTGCCGCCATGCCCGCCCACACTTCATTCGAAACCGTCACGCAATTGCCTCCGAGACCGAGCGCGAAGGGCACGATTGTATCGGAGGCCAGCGGCGACAGGCCCAGATTGCAGGCAATCGGCATCGGTCCCAGCATATGCGCCAGGTCGAAATGCCCGATGGCGATCCGGTCGCGGATATTGGCCCATGAGGTTTCGCGGTTCAGCGTCAGATCCACACTCTCACGCGCGGCAAAGCCCATCTCTTTGGTCGCGATAAGAACGGCGCTGTCAAAGAGCGGCATGAACCCGGCATTGATCTGGTGTTCGGCTTTCATGCTCAATTCTCCCCCGGACCCAAAAGATCTGCGGCAGTTACAAGGCTCTGCGCAATTTCGCTGATCTTGCGGTTCTGGTTCATCGCGGTCGTGCGCAAAAGCGTATAGGCGGCGTCTTCCGACAGACCGCGCGACTTCATCAGGATGCCCTTGGCGCGATCGATCACCTTGCGGTTCTCAAGCTCGCTTCTGGCTTCTTCCAGTTCTCTTGCCATGCGCGAAAAGGCGTTGAAACGGCTGATTGCCATATCAAGAATGGGTTTGACGCGCTCCTGACGTAGCCCGTCTATGATGTAGGCCGAAACGCCCGCTTCGACGGCAGCCTCGATGGATGCCCGGTCCGACCTGTCGACGAACATGGCGATCGGTCGCTTCACGGCGCGGGTGAGCTGGAACATGTTTTCCAGCATGTCGCGGTTCGGGTTTTCGAGATCGATGAAGATGACGTCCGGTTCGATTTCCGCGATGCGCCGCGCGATGCCCGATACGTCGTGGACGATCGTCACGCGATCATGGCCCGCCTCGCGCAGACCCGCTTCTATGATGGAAGCGCGGATGCGGTTTTCGTCGATGACCAATATTGTGAGCGAAGTGGTGGGCATAGGCCATTCTGCCGTACGAACCGCATTGTGCAATGCGGCAAGATCTCTCTATGGCATGGTCGAAATTTCCCGACAATGCCGGTGGTCAAGTTTCCTCATCGCCACGCTCGCAATTGCGTCTGGCCATTGTCAAAGAACAGGGAAGCGGGGCGCCTGGCCGTGCCTTCCTAATAGTTTGTATACGTGGCGCGACGTCCGCACCCCGCCGGTGTCTGCTATCCGGTCGGTCGGGCACAATGTCTCCTGCATTCAATAGTGCAGGCAAACATCGCGGTTTCTCCGCACGCTTTGGGATGTTTCATCGGCGGGGTTTGTCACTTCCCACCACGAACGCATCTTCGGCGCGCCGACCTGTCGGATGCCCTCGGGTCCACCAGCTATCGCTGTTGGCGGGAGGTCATCGCTGTCTGAACCGATACCCCGTGCGCACAGGCTTCCCGCCCAGACAGTGGGGGAATGATAGGAGCGTGGAAAAGGGGATGAATAAAAAACATGAAATTGAAGGCTTTTATCCACGTGGTCAGCGTGATTGCTGTGCCTCCTTCGAGGCTCACTGCGTTTCGGCCCTTCGCTATCGCTCCGGGCGTTCGTTATTCGAAAAGCCAAATCGTTGGCTTTTCGTCCGCTGCGCGGATCACTCCTCACTCTCAGGATGAGGGAGGTGGAGCTGATGACTGATTATAGAATAGCGACTCCCGGGCGTTTGGCAAGTAGGGTAGATGCAAAGCACCCATCCAAAAAAACACATATATTCCAATCTGATAGGTCGATAATCCTCAAGCGGAATGTTGGAGGGTTACAGACATGTTGAACGACTTGAACCGCGCAATCACACCGAGGGGTCTGCCTATAGATGAAGAGGCAGGAATACCGTTCGCTGCGCTGAAAGTCGCGCGAGAGCTGCTGCACACGGCATCGATCGTTTCGCTTTCGACGCTGGACCCGGTGAGCGCGTATCCCTATGGCACGCTTACGAATCTTGCCCTGGAGCCGGACGGTTCGCCGTTTTTCTTTGTGGCAAGACTTGCATTGCATGCACGAAATATCGAGGCAGACAATCGCATCTCATTGACGCTAACCGGTCGGGAGCACGGAGATGTTCTTGTGCGTCCGCGGCTGACGCTGGTTGGAAAAGCAATCCTCGCGACGCGGGATGAATGGGAAAGAATGGAGCGCCGCTATTTGGCCCGTTATCCAAAGGCGAAGATCTACCTCAGTCTTCCAGACGCACAGTTCTATAGACTTGAGACCGAGGATTTGCAGCTTAATGGCGGACCGGCCCGCAATGTCACAACCGATGTGACATCGGAAACATTGAAGATCGATCTAACCGGCGCCGACGCTTTGCTGGCGGCCGAACAGGACGAGATCGAGAGGATAAACTCTATTCCCGATGAAGCATCGCGCATCGCCGCTGTTGCGGGCGCGAAGCAGGATCGCTGGAGAGTGACGGGCATCGACCCCGAAGGCATTCATTTTTCCGGCCCCAAAGCGTCCGCCCGCCTTTGGTTTCCTTCACGTGTCCTGACCGTGGATGCGCTTAGAGAAAGGCTGAGTTAGAAACGGGTGTGTTCACCCTAGTCGCTTTCGACGATCACGATCTCGCAGGTGACGCAGACGGTGTTTACGCCGCAGGTGATTTGGCCTTCGAAGATTTTTTCGTGCTTGTCGACAATGGCGATATCCAGACGGCTGACGGGCGCGCCGTCTGTTGTTTCCAGGGTTCCGTTTCGGATGAACAGTTCCGAGGCGGTTGAGGCCATGTATTGACCGTCGACGAAATCGCAGCCGACGAGGCTGCCAATGCCGTGAATCGTCGCCTTCTCGATGCCGTGTTCGGCAGCGGTGCGTTCAAGTGCTGAGTGGATTTCCTCATTGGGTTTCACACGGCAGAGAACGGCGCGGCGTCCTTCGGCAGGGGTACCGGCCAGAGGTACGGGCGTGAAAAGCCGGAAATTCGTTTCGCTGTCTTCGAGCTGGTCGAGGATTGCGCCTGAAAGCGCGATGACTTCACCTTCGACCGTTTCCGCGAATTGCGCGTCATGCGGCATGATGTGTCCGGCGCCGCGGAAGCCATCGGCATGGCGCCAGATTCCGTGGCAGTGCAGGAAGGTCTCGCCGTCGCGGCGGCCAAAAGAAAGGGTTATGCCTTCGATTTCGGCGCGGCCTTCAGGGGCATGCGTGTCGCTGTACCAGGCGGCGTGAACGCCGTCGTCGCTATCTGCCGGGATGACATAGACCAGTGGCTCCAAAGCACCGCGCGGGATTTCAACGACCGCGCTTTCGATGCCGTGTTCGGCGAAAACTTCGGTGATCGACGCCAACACGCTTACGCCGGGGCGGAAGGACAGCCGCAGCTTGCGGGCGGTGCAGGGCAGGGCCAGAACGCGCGGTTCAAGAGCCTCGCCAAGATGCTGAATGGATCTCATCGTCAGACCCGCGCGGACAGGCCGGAGGTGACGAAACCGCCATCGACGGCGATGACCTGGCCGTTGATGTAGCTGGCTTCGTCCGACACCAGAAATGCGACCGTCGATGCGATTTCGCGCGCCGTGCCATAGCGCCGTTGCGGGATGCGTTCATGCCATTGGGCGCGCACGTCATCCGTGTGGACGGCGCGCGACAATGGCGTATCGACAGCGCCGGGTGCTACCGCGTTGACGCGGATGTTCTGCTGGCCAAGCTCCGTCGCGAGAATCGCGGTCAGCATATTGACCGCGCCCTTGGATGAGCCATAGGCGCTGCGGCCCTTGTTGCCGATCATACCCGAAACGGAGGAAATGTTGACGATTGCGCCGGGCGTTTTTGTGGCGATCCAGTGGCGGGCCGCAGCGCGCGCAACGATGAACGTGCCGGTGAGATTGATGTCCACGATGCGGCGGAATTCTTCGACGCTGGTATCGACCGCAGGCTTGTCCATGCCGATACCGGCCGAGTTGACGATCGCGGCCAGATTGCCGCTTGCTGCAATGTCGGCAATTGCCGCATCGATTTCAGCTTCGTCCGTGACGCTGCAGGCAATGCCGTGGGTTCCGTCAATGCCAACCTCCTTGCAGGCGTCGGCCAGCGCATCGGTGTTGCGGTCCAGCAGATACACAGTCCAGCCTTGCTCTTTGAGAACGACAGCCGTTTCCAGACCTATGCCAGAAGCGCCGCCGGTGATGACGGCGCATTTGTTCTTATCACTCATGGGGCACTCCAGTTCAGGCGCTGATTTTTTCGGAAGCGTCGGTGAGTTCGCCGCGCCGTTCGAGTTCCTCGCGGATCAGCTTCTTGGCGATCTTGCCGTAGGCAGATTTCGGCATCTCGTTCCAGAAGACGAATTTCTTGGGCAGCTTGTAGCGGGAGACTTTCCCGTCGAGCCATGCGCGCAACTCGTTGCCATCGGCTTTCGCGCCGGGGCGCAGCACGCAGACGGCGATGCCGATCTCGCCCCAGACAGGATCCGGCACGCCGACGATGGCGACTTCGCTGACATCCGAATGGGTCAGAAGCTTTTCCTCGATCTCACGGGGATAGACGTTCGAGCCGCCGGAAATATACATGTCGGAGGCGCGCCCGGTGATGTAGAGGAAGCCCTGTTCATCGACATGGCCAAGGTCGCCTGTGCGGAACCATCCGTTGCGGAACGATTTCGCATTGGCCTCCGGGTTTTTGTAGTAGCCGGCAAAAACTGCCGGTCCTATCGCGCAGATTTCGCCGGTTTCGCCTGTGCCGAGCTCCTCGCCATTGTCGTTTTGAATCTGCACCTGCATGCCGGTGCGCTCGAAGCCGCATGTGCCGATGCGCGCTTCCGGGCCGTCTTCGAGGCTGTGATAGACGGGCGGCAGAACGGTGATCGCGCCGGTGACTTCGCCAAGCCCGAAATACTGCACCAGCACGGCACCGAGTTTTTGCAGCGCATTCTTCTGGTCCGCACGATACATCGGCGCGCCAGCATAGATGACGTAGCGGAGCGAGGAATGGTCGTAACGATCTACCGCCGGGTCTTCGACCAGCATCTTCACGATGGTCGGAACGGTGAACAGGTTCGTCACCTTCCACTCCTCGACCAGCGACCAGAGCTTGTTTATGTCGAGCTTGTCGGACGGCATCAGTATGGTGGTTACGCCATGCGCGACCTGACAGAGCTGGTGAACGCCCGCGCCATGCGACAGCGGCGCGACGACGATGGAGCGGTCCTTCTGCGTCGTGCTTGGGAAGAGGTCGCAATGGTGATTGTTGATGACGAAGGCCATCTGGCCGTGGGTGAGAACGGCGGCCTTGGGACGGCCGGTCGTGCCCGATGTGTAGAAGTACCAGCACGGATCGTCGCGATCGACGGGTTCGGATTTGACGATTTTGCCAAGATTGCGCGCGACGATCTGGTCGTAATCTTCGCCGATTTCGGACACGCCGATCGAGATGCAATTGGCGATGGACGGATTGGCGGCCCTGGACGTATCCGCATGGCCGGGGAACGCTGCCTGGCAAATCATCAGCGTCGCGCCGCTGGAGGCGGCCAGGTATGAAACCTCGTCCGGTGTCTGGCGGAAATTGGTCGGGACCCAGACAGCGCCGACGCGGAAAGCGGCGAACATGGATTCGAACATCTGGTTGCAGTTTGACGACTGGACCAGAATGCGGTCGCCTTTCCTGACGCCGAATTCGTGGATCAGCGCATATGCCATGGCATTGACGCGGGCTTCCATCTCGCTCCAGCGCCATTGACGGTCGCCCCATACGAGCGCGGCTTCATCGGCGTTGCGGCGGGCGGCCTGCGTCAGAAAATTGGAAAGGTTCATGACGCGCGTGGAGCAGGGCGCTACACCGCCATCAGGATCGGCCTGGTTCATTTCACGCGCTCCATGATCGAAACGTAGTTGGCGACGGCAGCGCCGCCCATGTTGAAGACGCCGGCCAGATTGGGGTTTGAAAGCTGCATGTCGCCCGCTTCGCCCATGAGCTGCATGGCCGAGATGACGTGCATGGAAACGCCCGTCGCGCCGATGGGATGGCCCTTGGATTTGAGGCCACCGGACGGATTGACCGGAAGACGTCCGGTCTTCGCCGTGGTGCCGTCGCGCACGACGCGGTAGCCTTCGCCCTGCGCGGCCAGACCCATTGCCTCGTATTCGATCATTTCGGCGATGGTGAAGCAGTCATGGGTTTCGACGAATGAGAGATCGTCGAGCGTGACACCGGCGTCCGCCAGAGCGCCCTGCCATGCGCGGCGCGGGCCGTCGAAGGCGATCATATCGCGGCGGCTCAGCGCAAATACGTCGTTGACGTGCTTGCGGGCGCGAAAGCCGATGGCGCGCTGGAGGGTGGCTGCCGTTTCCTCACCGGCCAGAACGAGCGCGGCTGCGCCATCGGAAACGAGCGAGCAATCCGTGCGGCGCAACGGTGGCGCGACGAGCGGGTTTTTCTCTGAAACCGTGTTGCAAAAATCGAAGCCGAAATCCTTGCGCATATGGGCGAAAGGATTTGCCATGCCGTTCGAATGGTTCTTCGCTGCGATCATGGCGAGTTCCTCGGAACGGTCGCCATAGCGCTGGAAATAATGCTGGGCGATGCGGCCGAACACGCCTGCGAAACCGCCTTCGACTTCCGCTTCTTCCTTGCGGTAGCTGCCGCCCAGAAGAATGTCGCTGACCTGAGCGGTCGAGACGGCCGTCATCTTTTCGGCACCGACCACAAGCGCGATCTTGCCGCGACCGGACTCGATGAAATCCATTGCCGTGTAGATGGCGGCGGAGCCGGTGGAGCAGGCGTTTTCCAGTCGAACCGACGGGACGTTGGCCAGATCGGGATTGCCCATGCCGACGAGTGCTGCCTGGAATTCCTGCTTGGAAAAGCCGCCATTCATGACGCCGACGAACACGCCATCGACATCGCTTGCCTCGACGCCCGCATGGGTCAGCGCCGGGCCGCTGACTGCGGCCATCAGTGCTTCGGTATCGGGATATTCGGTCTTGCCGAACTGGGAGTGCGCCCAACCAACAATCTGTGCTTTCGTCATTTTGGAAGTCTCCTTGTATTCGATCGCGACGGGGTGGCCGTGTCGGTCGTTTTCTGGGCGAACATGTCTGCGAGCTTGGCTTCCACTTTGACGGCTTCTTCGCGTAGGATCGCTGCGAGTTCGGCCTGTCGCGGCTCCTGCATGCGGCTGTCGATGGCGGCGATGCTAAGCGCGCCTGCAAGGGTTCCATCGGCGTGTTTCACGACGATGCCCATGCCCCAGGAATTGGCGTAGATCAGGCCGGGATTGAAGGAGTAGCCGCGTGCGCGGGTTTCAGCGACTTCGCGGCGAAGCTGGTCGGGGAGGAGCCGGGGGAAGTGCTCTTTGAGGATCGGTGCATTGCGCTCCAGCACGATTTCGATCTCATCGTCGGGGAGCGAAGCCAGCATGGCAAGCGAACCGGCCCCGACGCCGAGCGGATGCTCAAAACCCGCCTGAAGTGCATGGGTGCGGATCGGATAGGTGCCCTCCTCGCGATGCAGGCAGATCGAATGCGTGTCGCGGCGAATGGAAAGAAAGCTCGAATCTTCCGTCTTGCGGGAGATGCGGATCAGGCTTTCCATCGACATCTGGAGAAGGCCGAAACGCGACGAGGCGAGCGAACCCAGCACATAGGCTTCTTCGCCGATATAGTAGCGGCGCTCGACCGGGTCCTGCTCGACAAAGCCCGCCCGTATCAGCGCCAGCAGAAGACGCCTCGTCGTCGGCTTGTTGAAGCCGCCTTCCTCGACGATTTCGTTCAGCGGCATACCGCGTGCGGCCTGACGTCCAACCAGCGACAGAAGCTTCAGCGCGCGGTCGACGCTTTGCGAACCGGTCAAGTCTTTCTCGGGAGGAGGCGCCTTGGCGACCATCAGCGCGGACCCATGACCGTGCAGCTTTGACCGCCATCGACGGGCAGGCAGACGCCGGTGATGAATTTCGCCTCGTCGGACGCCAGAAAGAGCGCGGCATAGGCGATGTCCCATGCGTCGCCCATCTTGCCGCCGGGAATGGCGGAGTTGCGTGCTGCGACCATCTCATCGACAGAGGCGTATTGCGAGGAAATCTGCTTGTAGATCAAGGGCGTGTCGATCATGCCGGGCACCACGCAATTGGCGCGAATGCCCTGTTTTGCGTACTGAACCGCAATTGCGACAGTTGCCTGATTGACCGCTGCCTTGGTCGCGTAATAGGCGAAATAGGGATAGCCGGTCCAGCGAATGCCTGCCAGCGAGGAAATGTTGACGATTGCGCCGCCGCCGGCCTCGATCATATGCGGGATGACGGCCTTCGACGTGCGGTAGACGGAGCCGAGATTGAGATCGACGGAGAGCTGGAACTGCTCTTCGCTCAGCTCCGTCGGGCCGCCCATATGGGTCACGCCGACATTGTTATGAAGGATCGAAATCGCGCCGAATTCATCGATGGATCGGGCAACGGCAGCCTCGATGGAGGCAAAGTTGGTGGCATCGGCGGCAATTGAAATTGCGCTTCCGCCTTCACTGGAAATGATTTCCGCAGTTTCATTGGCGGCATCTTCGCTAAGGTCGATGCAGACCACGGAAGCGCCTTCGCGGGCGTAAAGCACCGCAGCCGCCTTGCCATTGCCCCAGCCCGGACCTGACGATCCGGCTCCGAAGACAATCGCTGATTTTCCTTTTAGACGGTCGGGCACTTTCACCTCGAAAAATTCAGGAAGCGCCGCCGCGCCCTGGCGCGACGGCATGTGTTCAAGGAAAAGCGATCAGGTCAGGCTGGTGCCGACTGCCTTTTCGAGGATCGACCAGGCTTCCTCGCCGAACTTGTCTTTCCATTCGCTGTAGAAGCCTGCTGTCTTCAGCGTTTCGCGGAACGCGGCCTTGTCCGGATCGGTGAACGCCATGCCGGATTCGGTAAGTTCCTGACGCACGGTTTCGTTCAGCTTTTCCGTGTCTTCGCGCTGTGTGAGGGCAGATGCGTTGAGGTTCTTCGCGACGATCTCGCGGATGTCTTCCGGCAGAGTTTCCCATGCACGCTTGTTGGCCAGCATCCAGAAACCATCCCACATGTGGTTGGTCATGGCGCAATGCTTCTGCACTTCGTAGAGCTTTGCGGTAGAGGCGATTGCCAGCGGGTTTTCCTGACCATCGACCGTGCCGGTCGAGAGCGCAGTATAGACTTCGGCGAAGTTGATCGTGGTCGGGGCCGAGCCGAAAGCGCTGAACATGGACTGCCAGAGCGGGCTTGGCGGGACGCGGATCTTGAAGCCCTGCAAATCCTCTGGCGTGTTGATCGGCTTGGTCGAGCTGGTGATCTGGCGGAAGCCGTTGTCCCAGATGTTTTCCATGGGCACGAGGCCCTTCTTTTCGATCTCGGCGCGGGCATAAGCGCCAAGCTCGCCATCCATTGCCTTCCAGACGGAATCGTAATCGGGGAAGGCAAACCCGATGCCGCTGATCGCCGCGTTCGGCACGAGCGTCGAAAGGATCAATGGCGACAGCGAGAAGAATTCGGTCGCGCCGCTGCGAAGCTGCGACAGGGTTTCCGTGTCATTTCCGAGCTGGCTGCTTGGGAAGATGTTGATCTGCAGCCGGCCGCCGCTCTCTTCGAGAATCTTGCTTGCTGCTTCCTGAAGCCGGATGTTCAACGGATGTGTGGTCTGCAGATTGTTTGCAAACTTGTAGGTGAAATCGGCTGCGTGAGCTTTCGTGCGGATGGTGGCGCCGAGAGCGAGCGCTCCCGTGCCAAGCATCATGGTGCGACGTGTGATGTTCATTCTTTCAGGTCTCCTCCAGGTTTCTATTTATCGAGTGTGGGTGCGTTCAAAGGAATGCGAGCGAGAACCACGGCACGGCGGCGATCAACAGAAGGCCGACGAGCATTGCGCCGATGTAGGGCCAGATCGCGCCCATCGCTTCGTCCGGCGAAACATTGCCGATCTTGCAGGCGATGTAGAAGCCGACGCCGATGGGCGGGGCCATGAGGCCGATATTCATGGCGGTGACGACAACCATCGAATAGTGGATGTCGTTGATGCCGATGGCGCGCGCGATCGGGAACATGATCGGCGCGAGCAGTACGATTGCGGGCAAGCCTTCGAGCACGCAGCCAAGCAGCAGGAACAGCGCGATCGACACGAGCATGAAGGTGAACCAGCCGCCCGGCAGATCGGTCAGCATATCGCGCAACTGGAAGGCAAAGCCCGTCTGGGTCAGCGCCCATGCCATCGCGGCAGCGGTGCCGAGGATAAGCAGGATCGCGCCGCTCATGGCCGCCGTTTCGACCAGCATGCTGTAGAGCTTGCGCATGCCGATGCCGCCATAAAGCACCACGCCGATGATGAAGGCGTAGAGGACGGCAATTGTCGAGACTTCGGTCGCCGTTGCCGCGCCGCTGGCCACCGCACTGCGGATGATGAAGGGAAGCACGAGAGCGGGTGCCGCAATAAGCGCCGTCTTGCCGATCATTTTCAGCGACGGGCGGCGCAGGCCTTCGACGTTTTCGCGAATGGCCTTGATGCGGGCCAGAATTGCAAGGACGACGAGCAGCACCATGGCGATGGCAAAGCCGCTGGTGAACAGTGCCGCGATGGAAACGCCAGCTACCGAACCTAGCACGATCAGCACGATGCTTGGCGGAACGGTGTCGGCCATGGCCGCGCCGGTTGCGAGAAGCGCGATCATCTCCTTGGGCTTGTGGCCACGCCGCTTCATTTCGGGGAAGAGGGCAGGCGCGACGGTTGCCATGTCGGAAACCTTGGAGCCGGAAATGCCCGAGACGAGGAAGAGTGAGCCGAGCAGCACGTAGGACATGCCAGCCTTCACATGGCCCAGCATGGAGGCGAGGAAATCGACGATCGCCTTGCCCATTCCGGTCGCGTCCAGAATACAGCCGAGAAGCACGAAGACCGGCACCGACAACAGGATAAGGCTCGACATGCCTTCATCCATGCGGCTGATCATGACGACAAGCGGCATCGAGGTCGTGAAGCCCAAAAACAGCAGCGTCGCGATGCCGAAGCAGAAGGCGATAGGCACGCCGAATGCGAGGCAGACGGCCGCGCCGCCAATGAGGAAGATGATGATGTTGGCGTTGCCGAAGGATTTCAGCACAGGCGCCATGAGCCAGAGCAGCACGGCAACAGCCAGCACAATCGCGACAGCCGTCAGGAAGTCCGTCAGCTTTGCCGATTTCAAGAGCTGTACGGCGACCAGAGCGCACATCAAAAGCATGCCGACGGCGATCGCCGAGACACGGTAGCCGACAGGAATGTTCAGCGCGGACGAGGTGATGTCCATTTCGCCGATCGTGTATTCGTAAGCCGCGGGAAGCAGGGCAAGCAAGAAAGTGCCCATCAGCACGAGGCCAAAAGTCTCGACGAATTGCCGCCTGCGCTCGCTGAACATATTCAGGAACAGGGTCAGACGCAGATGTTCGTTGCGGTCGATGGCGATTGCCGTGCCGAGCATGGCAAGCCAGAGAAAGGCGATGGAGGATGCCTCGTCGATCCATGTGATCGGGCGCGAGAACAGATAGCGCGAGATGACGCCGGTCAAAAGCATGCCGATGATGGAAAGCAGCAGCACCGCCGCAACTGCCTCGACCGGCCTCATGAAGCTCGAGCCGGGCCGCGCATCAAGCGTCTCCGACGGTACCGCGAACTCCTGGACTTCGTCCGTCGCAACGTTCATCTGTATTCCTCCCTTTGGCACTTGTTATTCGCCGTGCCCGCGTGCGCTCTGCCTGTGCGGCAGCCGCATATGCTCCTCCAATCGTCGCCCACTGCGCCCTCCAGCGCAGCACTCCCCACGGCGTCGATTGCCAGTCCATAATACAGATCAAACTTTTTATATGTGCAACAAGAATTTCTATCTATCTGAAAATAAACAGATAATAGGATTTTTATAGGTCCATATTATGGATCATGCGGGGGATTGTATGAATCCGAATCGTGCGCATGCAAAGCGCCCCAGCCGAGGCCGGGGCGCTTTGATTCAGGTTGCGCGTTTGCTTTTAAGTGCGGGTCAGCGCCCGGCGAAATGGTCGGCCATCGTCCGCACGATCATTGCGGTCGATGCAGCGCCGGGGTCCATGTGGCCGAGCGACCGGTCGCCAAGACGTGCGGCACGGCCCTTGGAAGCGCGCATCGCCTTGGTTGCCTCGGCACCTTTTTCGGCAGCAATTGCTGCGGCCTCGAAGGATTTGCCAATGCCCGCATTGCGCTCGGCACTTTCCGTCATTGCCTCAGCGGCAGGCAGCCAGGCATCCACCATAGTCTTGTCGCCGCGCTCCGCTTTGCCGCGGTCCTGAATGCCTTTTGCCATCGCAACGAAAGCCTCCGCCATCGCTTTTTCATCAAGCTCCGGCTTGCCCTTCACGGCAGCGCCAGCGCGCATGAATGCGGTTGCGTAGAGCGGGCCGGACGATGCGCCGACTGCATTCAGGAAGGATTTTGCGGCCGTGTTGAAGACGGCTGAAGGCTCGCTGGTTTGCAGGTCGAGCTTGGAAAGCGCGTCTTTTACGGCGGTGAAGCCGATGCCCATTGTGACGCCGTGGTCGGCATCGCCGATCACCCCGTCGAGTTCCGAAAGATGGTCCTTGTTCGCGTCGATCGTGTCTGCGATCGCCATGAACATGGCGAGTATGTCCTGTGTGGTGATGGTGCTCATGATGCGGTCCTGAATTGTCAAACGGTCGCGTTTATCCGTCAGCCTGCGCGGAACATTGCGCAGTCGCACGGGTGGTCGAGCAGTTCAGTCAGTTCATCGTCGAGATGGATCAGGGTGATGGACATGCCGGCCATTTCGAGCGAGGAGCAATAGGTGCCGACCCATGTCGCGTGAACTTCGACGCCCTTGCGGTCGAGCCGTTCGCGCACGCGCCTGTTGATGACATAGAGCTCCATCAGCGGCGTGGAGCCGAGCGAATTGACCAGCACGGCAACTTTCGAGCCTTTCTCGACATGCATTTCCGCGAAAATGCGTTCGAGAATGTCGTCGGTCACTTCGTCGGCGGTCCTCAGCGGCTCGCGGGCGACGCCCGGTTCGCCGTGAATGCCCATGCCGATTTCCATCTCGTCCGGGCCGATTTCGAAGTTGTGCCGCCGCGTCTGCGGCAGGGAGCAGGGAGAAAGCGCGACGCCGACGGTGAAGGTGCGTTCGTTGGCCTTGCGGGCAACACGCTCGCATTCGTCGATCGACCACATCTTGTCTGCCGCTGCACCCGCCATCTTGAAGATGAAGAAGTTACCGGCAACACCGCGCCGCTTTTCTTTCTGGTCGACTGGAGCCGAGGCCACGTCATCCGTGGAAAGCACGGTGCGGACTTCAATGTCCTCCATTGCTGCCATTTCAGCGGCCATGTCGAAGTTCATCACGTCGCCGGCATAATTGCCATACATGTAGAGCACGCCCGCGCCGCCATCGACGGCCTTGGTGCATTCCAGGATGGGGTCCGGCGGAGGCGAGGCGAATACGTTTCCGATAGCGCAGGCGTCGGCGATCCCCTTGCCGACGAAGCCGACGAAGGACGGTTCGTGGCCCGATCCGCCGCCGATGACGAGGCCGACCTTGCCCTTGCGCGGGCCATTGACCGCGATGACCGATCGCGGGCTTTCTTCCAATTGGCGCACATGTTTGGGATGCGCCTTGATGATCCCGTCGAGCATCTCCTCGATGATGTTCTTCGGGTCGTTTATGAGTTTCTTGGTTTTCATCGGTACTCCTCCCTGTACTTGCGCGCGCCGTGTTCCTCCCAGAGCGCCAATCGATTCAGGCACGCCTTCCGCGCGTAAAATGTCATGTCCCGTCGCCGCATCGGTTATCAGGATATTGGCATAGCGACCGCGCAGTGTCGCCAGTATGGCGGGCACCTTTTCGGCGCCTCCGGCAACCGCGATGCGCGTCTTGATGTGCGAAATCTCGTCGAGATCGAGGCCGATCGTGCGGCTGTCGAGATCGCCTCGAACCGGCACACCCTGAGCATCGATGAAGCGACCGGCAACCACTGCGGTCGCGCGCTGGAACATGGGATGCGAGCAGTCCTCGATAGGAACGATGCCGCTCAGATGCACGGTGCTTCCGGGCCTTGTCGAGCAGATGCCGAAGACGATCTTGTCGGCCTTGCGGGCGAGTTCAAACTGACCGCGCAAGACGGGCTCGTCCATCAGAAGATCGCGGATTGCAGGGCTGGAAACCACGGCGGGCGCAGTGATGTTCACCGAGCGCGCGGACAGGGCCATCGCAAGGCGCGAGACGCAGAGTTCCGGCGTGTAATCGACGGACGCCGTGCTGCCGCCAGTGACTTGTATAACCGACGCGTCAGCGAGTTTTCGAGAGGCAACGCCGCGCGCCAGCGCGATCATGGTCTGTCCCCAGGATATGCCGATCGTATCGCCGGGTCTTAGCAGCCGATCCAGAACACGTGCGCCGGTTTCACCCAGACGTTCGGCCAAGGGTCTGCCCGTATCGCCGCTTGGAATGACGATGCAATCGCTGAGGTGAAACCGCTCCTTGAGAGCCTGCGCGACCATGAATTCGCTGAGGCGCGAGGTCTCCATGGTCAGCGAAACGATGCCGCGCGAACGCGCTTCGGAGAGGTATCCGTTCACCGTCGCCCGCGAGATGCCCATGGTCTTGGCGATCTCGTTTTGCGTCATTCCGTCCTGCGCGTAGAGCCATCCGGCCCACAGCAAAGGGTCGTCGCGAAAGCGCAGCGGAACGGGTTTCGATTTCGTCGATGCACTGCCCGGCGAGCGATTTTTCGGAGCGGTTGAGGTGTCCAATATAGCCATCTTGACATTTGTCTTACAGCATTTGAATATTGTCGCCAATAGCCATTGCGCGACCCTTGGAGGAGGGCCCGGAGAGGATGGAGGCACGCGCCACCAGCCGGGGAAACGAGCGCTGCGGCTTAGGCGTTTTTGTTAAAATTTGCCGCAATGGGAGGAATACGCATGTCAAATTTCGATCGATCAGGCGCGGGCTCGCGCTTTGTTATGCCGCGTCGCACTCTGCTCAAGGGCGGGTCGGCGCTGGGACTTTCATCACTCATCAGCGCACCATTCATCAACCGCCTGAGCGCGCAGGAAAGCCACCCGCTCGCGGGGCAGTCCATCGATATGAACATTCTCGGTATTGCCGGCTGGGTGCCGTCTTCGCTGGGCGTGCAAATGTCGCCGCTCTTCGCCGACTATGTGAAAGAGAAGTATGGCTACGGCGTCAGCTTCAATTTCCAGGAAGCGCCTTTCGCCGATCTGTTCCAGAAGGCGGCGACCTCGCTTGCCACGCGCAGCCAGGAATTCAACATCATCATTTCCGACAGCCAGTGGCTCGGCGCTCTGGCCAAGCCGGGCTGGATTCTGAAGCTCAACGACATCATCGCGCAGAACAAGAACCTTCAGCTCGAATGGTACTCGCAGACGGTCGTCGACACCTACATGACCTATCCTGACGGCACGAAGGAAATCTGGGGCCTGCCGCAGGAAGGCGACGTCGAGGCGCTTTATATCCGGAAGGATTGGCTCGAAGATCCGAAGGAAGTCGAGGCATTTCAGGCGAAATACGGCAAGCCGCTGCCCAAGACCTTCGAGGATTTCGAAGAGCTCACGATGGACGAATTCGAAAAGATCGCCGAATTCTTCACGCGTCCCGACGAGCAGGTTTGGGGCTTTGCCCAGCAGTATAGCCGCGTCTACGATTTCGCGACCTGCGCCTTCAACAACTTCCTGTGGAGCCGTGGCGGCGAAACTTGGGACCCCAAGGACGGTCGTATCGAAGGCGTGCTCAACACGCCGGAAAATGCCAAGTCGCTTGAAGAATTCAAGCGCTGGATCAAATATTGCCCGCCGGGCGCGACCAATGTCGGCATTGCCGAAGGCATCGACGTGTTCACGCAGGGCAAGGTCTTCTCGACGATCCAGTGGGCCGCAGTCGGCTCCGCGATGATCACCAAGGAACTGGAAGGCAAGGTTCTCGTCGTTCCGCCGCCGAAACATGGCACGGGCGAAAGCGCCAAGCGCATTTACTCGATGGGCGGTCAGCCTTGGGTGATCAACGCCTTCAACGACGAAAAGAAGATGCGCGTCGCCATCGACTTCATGAACTGGTGGTATCTGCCTGAAACGGCTGTCGAATTCGCCAAGCGCGGTGGCAATCCTTGCGACAAGGTCACGCTTTCGCGGGACGATTTCAACGATATCAATCCCTGGAACCGTACCTACAAGTTCATGCTCGAAGACGGACGTTCACGCGACTTTTGGCATGACCCGAAATATTCGGAAATGCTGTCGGTACAGCAGGAAGGCTATTCTTCCTTCGTGACAGGGCAGTCGACGGATGCCCAGGCGGTGATGGATTATATCGCCTGCCAGCAGCAGCAAATCCTGAGCGACTCCGGCACATCGACGATCGCACCGTCGGACATGTGTGCCACCACCTCTCTTTGAGGTGAAGCGACAAACCGGATGCGGCGGCATACCTGCCGCATCCAGTCTTATCAGCAGTGGGGAGCAAGCCTCCCGGTTCAGATCGAGGCAAGGGCATGTCCTTTATAGCCCGGAAGCGTGGGTTCTCACGGCTTCTAGATAATCGCAGCACGCTGATCCTCACACTTCTTGCGCCTGTGATGATTTTCTTCGTGGTGTTCAACACCATTCCGACTTTGTGGCTGCTCGGCCTGTCTTTCTACAATTTCTCGCTGACCAGCGGGATGCCGCCGGAATTCATCGGCTTCCGCAATTTCTGGGCAATTCTCGCCAGCAAGAATTCGATCTGGTTCGATCTTTCGCGCACCTTCACTTTCGTCATTTGCGGGGTGACATTCCAGACGATCGTCGGCGCCATTCTCGGCTTCCTGTTCTGGGGCTCAAAAGATATGCCCGGAAGGAGGCTTGCGCTGACATTACTCTTTGCGCCGATGGTTCTGACGCCGGTCGCTTCAGGCACCTTCTTCCGCTTCATTTTCGATCCGACTTTCGGTGTCCTGAATTACATCTGGCGCACGCTGTTCGGCGGCGGGCCGATCGATTTTCTGGGCGATCCCAATCTGGCTTTCTGGTCGGTTCTGGCGGTCGATTGCTGGATGTGGACGCCGTTCATGACCCTGATGACGCTGGCCGCACTTGGCTCCGTCCCGAAAGCCGAGCTTGAGGCCGCCGAAATCGACCGCGTGCCGTTCTACCGGCGGCTATCGCTGGTGATCTGGCACCATGGCAAATTCATCATCATGCTTGGAATTCTGTTGCGGACGATCGACAGTTTCAAGACGCTGGATCTGATCATCCCAATGACCAAGGGCGGGCCGGGGCAGAATACGCGAACCGTCGCGCTCGAACTCAACAAGCAGGCGTTCGAAAGCTTCAACATGGGCTGGTCGTCGGCCTACGCCGTCCTGCTTCTGCTGATTTCGATCGCCATGACCAGCGTTTTCATATTCGTGTTGAATTTGCGCAGACGCCGGGAGGGTGAAGGATGAGCCGTCTGGTTTCAGCACTCTATTACGGGCTTCTCTGGCTCGTCTCGCTGATCTTCTTCGCGCCGATCGCCTGGATCGTCATGTCGTCCTTCAAGACGCGCGATCAAATCCTGGCCGTGCCGCCGAAGATCATTTTCACGCCGACGCTCGACAATTACCGGGCGCTGTTCGGGCGAAACGAAATCTTCCTGCAAATCACCAACTCGATCCTGCTGTCGCTCGGCGCGGTGATCATCGCGGTGGTCGTGTCCTTCCTCGCGGCATTCTGCTTCTCGCGGTTCAAGCCGAAGGGAACGGATTTCCTGATGTTCCTGCTGCTTTCCATCCGCATGCTGCCGGGGCCTGCCGTCATCCTGCCGGTATTCCTGATGTATGTCGCATTCGGCTGGAAAGACTCGCATCTCTGGTTGATGCTGTTCTACGCGATGTTCTCGATCCCGTTCTCCGTGTGGATCCTGAAAGGCTTTCTCGACGGCGTGTCCACGCGCTTCGATGAGACGGGCATCGTCAATGGCGGTTCGTGGCCGCATATCATCTTCAAGGTGGTGATGCCGCAGGTGAGGCCCGGCCTGATTGCCGCTTTCATCTTCAATTTGATTTTCGTCTGGAACGAATATCTCTTCAATTTCATCATCGGCGGCGTGAAAACGCAGAACATTCCCTATGCATTGTCGGTCGGCACCTATGCGGATGGCGGGGTGAACTGGACGTTCATTTCCTCGATGACATCGATCTACATTATCGTTCCGATCGTCTTCATCTATCTCTTCCAGAAATATCTGCTCGTCGGAATGACCTTCGGCACGGTTCGGGGCGAGGTGTGACCATGAAGCATGTTCGCACTTTTCCCGAACGTCTCGAAACCATCCTTATTGCGGGCATGCTGATAGGTATCGCGCTGATCGCGCAGCGCTACAACCTGATGCTCTACAAGATCGGGCTGTCGGTGCTGGTCGTTTCCACGCTTCTGCAGATAGCCGTCGGCAACCTGCGCAAGGATGCGTCTGCTCCGGCCAGTATCTTCTTTATCGTCAAGGTGCTGCTCGTCATTGCGGCCGTCTTCACCGCGGGAATCCTGCTGGTTCCCACGTTCTCGCAACTCGGCCGATAGCAGAAATCATGACACTTGAATTCCGCAACATCACCAAGCGATACAAGGGCAAGACGGCGCTCGACGAACTTTCGCTGACCGTCGAACGGGAAAGTTTCACAGTTCTATGCGGCCCGCCGCAATCCGGGAAATCCACTCTGTTCCGCATTTTCGTCGGGCTGGAAAAGGCGGATTCCGGCGAGATGCTTCTTTCCGGTCGCGACATAAGCAAGGATACGCCTGCGGATCGGCCCATCGGTTATATCCCGCAAAATTTCGCCCTCTATCCACATCAAACGGTCGCGCAGAACATTGCCTACCCACTGACGCTGGCGGGCTTCCCGAAGGATGAGATCGCCAAGCGCGTGGATCGCACGGCAGGCATTCTTTCGATCACTCATCTTATGAAGAAAACGCCGGACCAATTGTCGGGCGGCGAGAAGCAGCGTGTCGCGGTCGCGCGCGGCCTTTTGAAGGATGCCGAAATCTTCGTGCTGGACGATCCGCTGGTCGGTCTCGACTACAAGCTGCGCGAGCGGCTTATGGACGAGTTGAAGTCGCTTAGGCAGGAGCTGAAGGCGACGTTTCTTTACGCGACGTCGGACTCACTCGAAGCGCTGACGATGGCGCAGCGTCTTGCGGTGATCGATGCGGGCCGGATCGTGCAGGTCGACAGCGTCGATACGGTTTATCACAATCCGTCGCATGCGCGGTCCCTCGATCTTGTCGGTTTCCCGCATGCGAACCTCATCGCTGGCCGCGTTGCGGGCGGTTTCGTTCAGGCTGGACCGTGGCGTCTTCCAGTCCAGGGGCTGGCTGACGGAAGCGAAGTCATTGTCGGTTTGCGACCGGAGCATATTCGCCTGCTGGAACCGGGTGATGCGAGCGCGGCATCGAACGAGGTGAAAATCCCGGCACGCGTGTCTCTCGTCGAAAATCAGGGCGGAGAGATCGTCGTCAATCTTGACGCCGATGGGCAACCCCTGACGCTGGCATTGCTTGCCATGGGCGCCTGGATACCGGAACTCGACAGTTCGGTGACGATTGCGGTCGATCCGAAAAACGCCCTGTTCTTCGATGGGAAATCGCGTGAGCGGCTGATGACCGGAGGGCATGCCTGATGGCCGATATTTTCATCGAAAAAGTCACCAAGCGTTTCGGCGATTTCACGGCGGTCGACAATATCGATATGACGTTTGCCGATGGCGAGGTTGCCTGTCTGCTCGGGCCTTCCGGCTGCGGGAAGACAACGCTGATGCGCATTCTCGCCGGGCTGGAACGGCCGACGAGCGGGCGCGTCATATTCGGCGGCAAGGACGTGACCAAGCTGCCGCCGCGCAAGCGCAATGTCGGCATGGTGTTTCAATATCCGGTTATGTATCCGACGCTTTCGGTGCTCGAAAATCTGGAACTGCCGATGCGTTACGACCGCAACGTCAGCGAGGCGGAGCGGCGGCGGCGCGTGGACGAAGTGCTGGACGTTCTCGATATTCGCCCGCTGGCTGGCGCGTTCATCGAAAGCCTCGATGCCGGAAGCCGCCAGAAAGTGGCGGTTGGGCGCGCGGTCGCGCGGCAGTCCGAGATCGTGCTGTTCGACGAGCCGACGACCAATGTCGAGGTCAATGCGAAGCTGCAGCTCATCCGCGCCTTCAAGCAGGTCACGCATCGCCTCAAGCAGACCATTGTCTATGTCACGCACGACCAGACGGAGGCGATGACGCTTGCCGACCGCATCGCGCTGATGAAGGACGGGCGTATCCTGCAATATGACCGGCCCGACATTCTCTATCGCGAGCCGACCAGCGAATTTGGTGGCTGGTTTCTCGGCAATCCGGGCATGAATTTTATTCCGGCAAGCGTCGAAGAAGATGGAATCCACTCGGCGATCCTGACGCGCCCGCTGGAAGCACCGGGGCGATTGCCTGCCGGAGAAACACGCATCGGCATCCGCCCGGAACTGGTGCGGATGAGAGCGGAGCCTTCCGACGACAGCGTGGCGGCAATTCTTGTCGATCAGGCGATTGGCGTTGCAGGCCGATACCTCACAAAAGCACGGATTGGCGATGTGGCGATCAAGATCAACACGCAAGGCAGACCGCCGGTCGAGCTGGGCGGCACCGTCCATCTTTCGGTTCCGCGCGAGCGGCTCGCGGTATTTGTCGATGGCGTTCGGGTAGCCGCCTGAGCATCACATCATCAGGAGAAATGCATGCGTTACGACGTTTCCGTTGTCGGTCTTTACATCCTCGACATTCTAGGGCGTCCGGTGACGCGCATTCCCGATCGCGGCAATGTCGAGTTCATCGATGAGATCAAGCTGACAGTCGCGGGCACGGCGGGCGGCGTTGTCGTAAACACGGCCAAGCTCGGACTGAAAAGCCTTGCGGTCGGCGCTGTCGGCAATGACGAGAAAGCCGACTTCGTCATCAATGCGATGAACAAGCTCGATATCGACACGTCAGCGATGAAGCGACTGGACGGCGTGCCGACTTCCGCGACCATTCTGAACATTCGCCCCAATGGCGAGCGCCCGGCATTGCATATGCGCGGCGCGTCGGACCATTTCGATGTGCCGGATGCGCTTTACGATCAGGTGTTCGACACGCCCATCGTCCATCTCGGCGGAACGGGCCTGCTCAAGCGTCTCGATGGCGAACGCAGCGTCGTGCTTCTGAAAGAAGCGAAAAGGCGCGGTTGCACGGTCACATTCGACCTGATCGCAGCGACCGCAGAAACCGCATCTATCGTGCTGCCGCTTCTGCCGCATATAGATTATTTCATGCCGTCGATCGAGGAAGCGCGCGATATGTCGGGCCGCTCGACGCCTGCCGACTGCGCATCCTTCTATCTCGACAAGGGCGCGCAGACCTGCGTGTTCACGCTGGGCGGCGAGGGCGCTTATTACGCATCTTCAGACGGCACACGTCTTCACATTCCGGCCTATGAAATCGAAGTGGTCGATACGACCGGCTGCGGCGATGCTTTCGATGCAGGCTTCATCTGTGCGCTGAACCACGGGATGGACCCGGAAGAGCGCCTCCGCTTCGCGCAAGCCGTCGCTGCCATGGTTGCAAGCGGCTTGGGTTCGGATGCAGGCGTTGAATCCTTCGAACAGGTTCATCGAAAGATGAAGGAATGGATCGGCTGACAGGAAGGCTCCCGAAACCGGGAGCCTTCTTTATTTCGATTATCAGAGATATGCGATGGAAAATGCGGGTACGGCTGCGATAAGCAGCAGGCCGACGAACAGTGCGGCGATGTAAGGCCATATCGCGCCCATCGCTTCATCCGGCGAGACGTTGCCGATCTTGCACGCAATGTAAAAGCCGACGCCGATTGGTGGCGCCATCAGGCCGATATTCATCGCTGTCACGACGACCATCGAATAATGGATGTCGTGGATTCCCAGCGTTTTCGCGATGGGAAACATGATCGGCGCCATGAGCACGAGTGCGGGAAGGCCTTCGAGCACGCAGCCGAGGATCAGAAACACCGCAATTGTCACCAGCATGTAGGTGAACCATCCGCCTGGAAGATCAGTGATCAGGTTTGCCATGTGGAAGGCGAAACCTGTCTGCGTCAGCGTCCAGGCCATTGCCGATGCTGTGCCCAGAATGATCAGGATGGCACCTGAGAGTGCGGCGGTTTCGACCAGCATCGAATACATTTTCGCAGGCTTTATACCACCATAGAGCACCATGCCGATGATCATCGCGTAGAGCACGGCAATGGTCGAAACTTCCGTTGCCGTCGCGATGCCGCCGCCGACGACCGCGCGGATCAGGAACGGGAGAACGAGTGCCGGAGCGGCGATGAGCGCGACCTTGCCGACAGTCTTCATCGGTGCGCGGCGGATGCCGTCCATCGCTTCATGCCGCGCCTTCCAGCGGGCAAGTATCGCAAGCGCGAGCAGAAGCACCATGGCGATGATGAAGCCGGAGGTAAACAGGCCCGCGATGGACACACCCGCGACAGAGCCAAGCACGATGAGCACGATCGACGGCGGAACGGTATCGGCCATGGCCGCACCGGTCGCCAGAAGCGCGATCATTTCCTTCGGCTTATGTCCGCGCCGCTTCATCTCCGGGAAAAGCGCCGGTGCTACAGTCGCCATATCCGATACTTTCGAACCCGATATGCCGGAGACGAGGAAGAGCGAACCGAGCAGAACATAGGACATGCCGGCCTTCACATGGCCGAGCAGCGAGGCAAGGAATTCGACGATTGCCTTGCCCATGCCGGTCGCATCCAGAATGCAGCCGAGAAGCACGAAGATCGGCACCGAAAGCAGGATCATCGATGACATGCCTTCATCCATGCGCCCGATGAGAACCATCGTCGGCATGCTGGTTGTGAAGGTCAGGAATGCGAGTGCACCAATGCCGAAGCAGAACGCAATCGGCACACCGATAACCAGACAGAATGCGACGAAACCAACGAGAAAGATCAGGATATTCGCGTAGCCGAGAGAGGTCAGGGAGGGTGAAAGCATCCATAACAGCGTCGTGACTGCGCCGATAAAGGCAACGCCTGCTGCAAACTCCGCCAGAGTGGCCGAACGGAAAGCGTCGCGCAGGACAAGCAGCAGCATCAGTCCGATGCCGACCGGCAAGGCTGCGACGCGCCAGCTCATCGGGATGTTGAGTGCTGCCGAGGTGATGTAGGCTTCTTCGACCACGTAATGGCTTGCCGGAACGAACATTGCGAGCAGGAACGTCGCGACGAGCAGCAGGCCAAGCGTGTTGGCAAAACGCGTCAGACGCTCAGGCATCAGCCCGACGAAAATCGTGAGGCGCAGATGCTCGGCCCGGTCGATGGCGATCACGCTTCCGAGCATCGCAAGCCAGAGGAAGCAGATGGAAGCTGCTTCATCCACCCAGACGATAGGCATGGAAAACACGTATCGGGACGTGACGCCTGCCAGTAAAAGGCAGACGATAACAAGCAGCAAAGCCGCCGCTATGAATTCGACCGGCCGCAGCAGCGCAGAGCCAGCCCGCAGGCCGGGCGCCGGCAAATCCTCCAAATTGATTTGCATCGTGTCAGTTGCTGATGTCATTTTTTCCTCCCGATCCCCCATCCAAGGACCTACTCCCAAACTTCAGAATTCTGATTTTCTGCCCGGCTAGGGCAGGTTCTCCCGGAACGCCACTTCGATCCTCATCGGCGCTATGTTCGTGTCGACCGGGCGACCGGCCCGAAAATCGGCGAACATGGCCGCGCAACGCCTGATCGTGTCGTCGGCGCTTTGCGTGATGACTGCGTCCATCGTCCCGTCCATCAGATATTCGCGCGTATCGGCCGTCAGGCCGTGGCCGACGAAAACGACGTCCTGTTCGCGGCGTGCGTCTTTC
Organism: Foliimonas ilicis; assembly: GCF_039939195.1. NCBI lineage: Bacteria > Pseudomonadati > Pseudomonadota > Alphaproteobacteria > Hyphomicrobiales > Phyllobacteriaceae > Foliimonas > Foliimonas ilicis. The sequence continues at coordinate 210,159 of NZ_JBDUUH010000003.1, forward strand.
AGCGCCTTGCCGACGCCGGATGCGCCGCCGCCGATATTGTAAATGCCGTGCAGATCCGGGTGCTGCGCCAGGAAGGCGCGCATCTGACGGTAATTTACCGCCTCGTCATCGTGGCCTTCGCGCAGGCCCACGACCTCGATGTCCGGGTAAAGCTCCTGCAAAATATCGAGAAAGCCGATCTCGCGCTCGCCATGGGTACGATAGCTGAGGCTGCCTGCGATCATCGCGACCTTGGCCGGACGTTTTGGAATGAACCGGGCCAGCAAGTACCCTGCCATCCGCCCGGCAGCACGATTGTCCAAGCCGAAATAGGCGGTGCGTCCCGAATTCGCGACATCGGAAATAAGTGTCGCGACCGGCACGCCCTTTTCCACAAGACGCGCCACCGCTTCGCGCACAAGCGGGTGCTCCAGCGCCATGAAAGCTATGCCATCCGCCGTCTTACCGTGGCGCTGAAGCGCCTTGGCCAGAAGCTCGGGGTTGAAGGAGCGGATGTATTCGACGGTCGGGCGCAGGCGAAGGCGCTCGAACTGCGGCGTCATCGACACGATCATGCGGCCGAGCATGGTGATGTAGCGGTTGTTGCCTTCCGGGAGAATGAAAACGATCTGCCCCTTGGGCGCGACGTCGATGGCACGCTCGTCGGCCTCATCGACATAGCCGAGTTCGGCAGCGGCCTTGAGGACGCGCTTCGTTGTCAGCGTGCGAACGCCCGCCCGCCCGTTCAGAACGCGATCGACTGTCGCCGTCGATACATCGGCCAGCCTGGCGACATCGACGATCGTTATGCGCTTTCGAAGGGCGTCGTCAGTGGAGCTTTCCATAAGAATCCATCAAAAAACATCAAAAACTAGATTTGACTACATCATTACTATGATCGATTTTGCTTTTCGAAAAGAGGAAATCGCATTCGGGAGGAATTTTTGAAATGAGCTTGGATCGACGCAAATTTCTGAAGGGCGCGGCAATCGTTCCCTTCGCAGCCACTACATTCTCGATTCCGCGTTTTGCGCATGCAGCGGAAATCACACTGCGCTACGGCAACAATCTGCCATTGAGCCATCCGCTGAACATCCGCGCCAAGGAAGCGGCGGATCGCATCAAGGAAGAGAGCAATGGCCGTGTTGAAATGCTTATCTTCCCCGCCAACCAGCTTGGCGGCGACACGGATATGCTCTCGCAGGTCCGCAATGGCGCGATCACTTTCTTCACGCCTTCGGCCCTCGTCGTCGCAACGCTTGTGCCGGTCGCGGCAATCAATGCGGTAGGCTTCGCGTTCAAGGATTACGACCAGGTCTGGGCTGCAATGGATGGCGGCGTCGGCGCCCATGTCCGCAAGGCGCTGGAAGGTTCTCGCCTGCATGCGCTGGAAACCATGTGGGACAATGGCTTCCGCCAGACCACGACCAGCGGCAATCCGATCGAAAATGCGGCAGGCATGGCGGGCCTGAAAATCCGTGTGCCGGTCAGCCCGATCAGCATTTCGATGTTCTCGGCACTGGGGGCTGCACCTGCAAGCCTTCAGTTCAGCGAAGTCTACACCGCGCTCCAGACCAAGGTCGTCGATGCGCAGGAGAACCCGCTTCCCATCATTCAGGTGGCGAAACTCTTCGAGGTTCAGGAATCCTGCGCGCTGACCAACCACATCTGGGACGGCTACTGGTTCGTTGCCAATGGCAGCCAGTGGTCAGGCTTCCCGGACGATGTGAAGGAAATCGTTTCCCGCGCGATCAACGAGGCAGGCCTGCAGCAGCGCGAAGACATCAAGGCGCTCAATGCCTCGGTTCAGGCCGACCTTTCTGCCAATGGGCTAACCTTCAACAGCCCGGATACGGAAAGCTTCCGTGAGAAATTGCGTGAAGCCGGCTTCTACAAGGACTGGAAGCAGAAATTCGGCGAGGAAGCGTGGGAAACGCTGGAAAGCGCCGTCGGCACGCTGGCCTGATCACAATCACATTCAAAAAGTTCAAAGGGCGCGGGACGTTTCCGCGCCCGAATTTCCAGGGAGTTCAGAACGCATCATGAGCCGGTTTTTCGGTGAAATCAGACAGGCCGGTTACGTCGTGGACGATATCGAGGCTGCAATGGATTATTGGTCGCGCGAGCTCGGCGTCGGCCCGTTCTTTTACAAGGAGCGCGTTCCGATCGAGAATTACACCTATCGCGGTGAAAAGCACAAGCCTCACAATTCGGTGGCGCTGGCCAATTCCGGGCCATTGCAGGTCGAGTTGATCCAGACACGCAACGATGCGCCGTCGATGTATCGCGATTTCAAGCTCGCCGGGCATCGCGGTTTGCAGCATGTTGCCTATTGGACGGAAGATTACGATGCCGATCTTGAGCGTTTGACGAAGGAAGGCTTTGTTTCGGTGATGAGCGGCGAGGTCGGGCAGAACGGCCGGTTTGTTTATTTCGATACGGAATTCCACCCCGGAACCGTCATCGAACTTTCAGAAGTCGCAGGCCCAAAGGGACGCATGTTCGATCTGATCCGCAAAGCTTCCGAGGGATGGGACGGCAGCGATCCCGTCCGACCTTTCCCGGATTTGACGAAGATCTGAGCATGAGCACAGATTCCCGTTACGAAGCGCGCTATCTCGTCGAGAGCCCGTTTCCGCTCGAAAAAGTCGCCGAGATCATGGCCGGAGAGCAATCCTGCGGCACCTTCACGCGTGTCGAAGGCGAAACGGACGCGCTGCGCGAAAGGGCGCGTGCTTCCGTTGTTGAAGTGCGCGATCTTGGCGAAGTCGAGCGTCCATCGCTTCCGAATGCGTGGTTGGACCGGCGTGGCGATACGCGACCGGTAAGGCGCGGCGAAGTCACGATCAGCTTTCCGATTGCCAATGTCGGCGTAAATCTTTCTACGCTTGCGGCAACGGTTGCCGGAAATCTTTTCGATCTTGGCGAAGTCACCGGCCTTCGGCTGGAATCCGTCAGCGTTCCAGAGGCCTATCGCAGTCAATATCTGTTTCCAACCCACGGCGTGGAAGGAACGCGAAAGCTGACCGACGTAAGCGAGGGGCCGATGATCGGCTCGATCATAAAGCCGAATGTCGGCCTGACATCTGCCGATACGGCCGCTCTGGTCGGGCGGCTTTGCGAAAGCGGTCTGGATTTCATCAAGGACGACGAGATTTCGGCCAATCCTGCACATGCCCCGCTGGCGGAGCGCGTGCCTGCGGTGATGGCTGCCGTCCGCAAATATGAGGACCGCACGGGCAAACATGTGATGGTTGCCTTCAACATTACGGACGAGACGGATGCCATGCGCCGCCACGCCGATCTGATCGAGGTCGAAGGCGGCACCTGCGCCATGGTCAGCCTGAACTGGTGCGGGTTTTCGGCGGTCGAAACGCTGCGCAGGCACAGCGGTCTGGTGATCCACGGACACCGCAATGGCTACGGTGCGTTCTCGCGTCATCCAGCACTTGGCATCGGTTTCGATGCGTATCAGCTTTTGTGGCGGCTGGCTGGCGTCGACCATATGCATGTCCATGGCCTCGCGGGAAAATTCGCGCAAGAAGATGACGAGGTTGTCGCTAGTGCGAAGGCCTGTCTGACGCCACTGGCAAGCACGGACGATCGCGTTCTGCCGGCGTTTTCGTCCGGCCAATGGGCAGGCACGGTGCCGCAGACTTTCGAGGCGGTCGCAACGACCGATCTGCTTTTCATGGCGGGCGGCGGCATCATGGCGCATCCGGGCGGACCGGCTGAGGGCGTGTCCAGCATTCGCGAAGCATGGCGGGCGGTTGCGGCGGGTGAAGCGCTGTCCGATGCGCGTCATTCGAACAAGGCTCTGGCCGACGCGCTGGATTTCTTTGGCGTGAAAGCATGAGCACGCCGATTTACGGCTGGTACGGCGATGATTTCACCGGTGCCACCGACACGCTGGCAACGATTGCGCGTCGGGGACGGCGCGCTTTCCTTTTCCTGGCACCGCCTGAGAACCGCCATCTGGAGGCCGTTGGCGATCTGGACGCGATCGGCATAGCCGGGGCTGCGCGCGCGATGAACCCGCAGGAGATGGCGGCAGAGTTGGAACCGGTCGGACGGTTCTTTCGCGACGCCGGTGTCTCTCTTCTGCATTACAAATGCTGCTCGACCTTCGACAGCGCGCCTCATGTCGGCAATATCGCTACCGCGATTGAGACGCTGCGCCCGTTCGTCGATCAGGCGCTGGTTCCCATCGTCGGCGGCCAGCCTTCGCTGCGGCGCTATTGTGCGTTCTCCAATCTGTTTGCATCGGGCAATGGCGGAATGCACCGGCTCGACCGGCATCCGACAATGAGCCGTCACCCCTCGACCCCGATGGGCGACGCCGATCTCGCCCGGCATCTGCGGCGGCTCGGTCTGGATGACATTGCGTGCATCGACTGGACGAGTATCGATAACGGCTCGCTGGACCGCGAGTGGTCGCGTTTGCAACGCGGGGCCGTTCTTTTCGATGCTTTGACGGAGACGCATATTGCGGAGATCGGCAGGCTGATCCGTATCGCCGCCGCTAAAAGTTCGATGTTGACCATAGGTGCGAGCAGCGTCGCGGAAGCGTTCTTTCCTTCGGTCGATGCTGCCGACGCGGTTTCACAAATCGACAGTGCTGGGCCGGTTCTGGCCTTCGCCGGAAGCCTGTCGCCATTGACGCGTACGCAAATCGAAGCGGCGCAATCGTTTCATCTCATCCCGATTCAAGCCGGTGAGTTGATAAGCAGCCCAACCGCTTTTGAGAGGGTGGTTGCGCAAGCAGTCGCGAAATTGCGGCAAGCTCAAAATGTCCTGATATCGACCGCACCCGCAGACGAAATATCAGCTTCAGGCCGTCACCTGGCTGAAAGAAGCGCCGAGCTTGTTGACGCTATTCTCAAAATTGCGCCGGTCGGCAGGCTGGCAATTGCCGGTGGCGATACGTCGAGCGTCATCACGAATTCACTAGGCCTTTGGGGGCTAGGTTATGCCGGGCGCATTTCTGATGGCGTTGCGCTTTGCCGCACAAGAAGCGACAACCCATCACGCGACGGCATGTTGCTGATGCTCAAGGGCGGGCAAATGGGCGATGTCGATTTGTTCGACCGTTTTGCCGGTTTCCAGACTGTCAGGGAATATGCGTAACTTCGGGTAGCGGTATCTCGCCTGTAAAATGCGGCAGGCGATAGCCGCGCTGGACTGCCGGACGCGCTGCGATTGCGAGATACCAGCGATGCACATTGGGGTAGGTGTTGAGGTCGGTTTTGTGGCGTTCGCAGCGCGAGATCCACGGCCAGATTGCGATATCGGCAATCGTATAGTCGCCCGCTATGAACTCCCGATCTTTCAGCCGCGCATCAAGCGTCTCGTATAAGCGCTTTACGTCATTGCGGAATATGTCTTCTGCGTAGGGCGCGCGGCCTTCATTGTAGGTCAGGAAATTATGCGCGTGGCCGAGCGTCGGCCCGAGACTGCCCGTCTGCCACATCAGCCATTCGATCACCTCAAGCCGTGCTTTGCCCTCGGCCGGAATGAATCTGCGGTACTTGTCGGCGAGATAGAGCAGGATCGCGCTGGACTCGATTACGGTCGTGCCGCTCTCGCGGTCGAAGATCGCGGGGATTTTGTTGGTCGGGCTTATTCTATTATACGCGCCAGAAAACTGTTCGCCCTTCGTGATGTCGATGGAATGGCATTCGAAGGGAATGCCAAGTTCTTCCAGCATGATGGAAATCTTGAAGCCGTTGGGCGTGATCCAACTGTAAAGATCAATCATCAATCGAACATGATTTCTGTGATCGGCAGATTTGCCATGCTCGTGCGCTTGCTGGTGACATCGTCCAACCCGGCGAACATGCCGCGCAGGAGCTTTACCAGTCCGGTGCTTTTATCATCGACGACGCGGTAGATGACATTCTTGCCATCGCGCCTGCCTTCGATGATACCTGCGTCGCGCAGTTCGGTGAGTTGTTGCGAGAGTGTGGGCTGGCGGATGCCGAGTTCGTCTTCCAACTGTGAAACCATCGATTCCTGTTCCATCAGGAAGCAGACGATTGCCAGCCGATTGGCGTTTCCGAGCGTCCGCAAAAGGTCGCTAGCATCGCCTACGCTTCGGCAGAGTTTTGGGGAGATCGGCTTGACCATCAGGCTCCACGCAGCATCACTTCATAAAAAAGTATATTCGCCGCGTTCCGTCTGCAACCGGGAAATGACCTGTTCCGTGCATACGCAAAAACGGACCTGACACTGATAGAAATACGGGTATTTCAATTCGGTATGACGCTCCAAATTGGAATGAAGCCGTCCAGACAGACAATCTATAAAAAAATAGATTATCAGCAGGTTCGGCATACAGGCACTTTTATGAAAATCGGCGTTCACCCCAGCAATCTCCACCTGCGCCTTGCGCAGGTCTGGCCAAAAGCATTCGAAGCGCTCGACCCGGTATTCGTAGAATACGGGGAAGGGCGCGACACGGCTGACTTGATCGCGCGCAAATCCATCGATTTCGGCGGTACGGGTTCCACGCCGCCGATCGTTGCCGAAGCCAGTGGCAGGCCCGTTTCCTACATCGCGGCCTCTGCCGCGCGCCCCGGAAATGGAGCGATTGTCGTTACGCGTGGCGGCGCGGTGAAGGATGCATCTGACCTGAAGGGCAAGCGCATCGCTTTGGTAGATGGTTCGTTCCAGACCTATCTTCTCGCCAAGATTCTCGAAGAGGCGGGGCTTGGTCTGCCAGATGTCATTCGCATCGAAACGGGCGGACCCGCAGGTTTCAAGGCGCTCGAAAATGGTGCGGTGGATGCGTGGCTTTCGATGGCGCCGCAACTCGAGAAAGCCGAAAGGCACGAGGGTTTTCAGATACTTGCACGCTGCGGCTCGACCATCCCCAACAGGTCGGTGTTCTGGACATTGGCGGAGCAGCCAGTCGCGCAGGAAGCATCCGATTACATTGTAAACGAACTCTCGCGGATCGGGCGCGAGGTCATGGCCGATCCTGCAAAGGCGGCAAAGCTGCTGGTGAAAACCGGCGCAGGTGACGCGGAGCTTGCCGACTGGGAAGCGATCGTGCGGTCGCGCGATTTCACGATAGTCGCGGCAGACGAGACGATTCTGGCCGAGCAACAGGCAGAGGCCGACACATTGACACGGCATGGATTTTTCGATGCGCCGGTATCCGCCAGTCGTGTAGCAGAGCGGGCATAAGGTTTAGGTAGATGAATATATTCTGGTACATGTGTGCGCCCGACGGTGCCTATCCCTGGCAGCCGGAAGGCTCGCGAACAGTCGATTACGGCTATTACAAACAACTTGCGCAGGCTTACGATCACCTCGGCTACACCGGCGCGCTTTTCGCGACTGGCGCACATGATGTCTGGGCGCTTGCCGGTGCCCTGCTACCCTACACCGAGCGTCTGAAGTTCCTCGTCGCGATCCATCCCGGCCTGATTTCTCCGACCCTGCTTGCTAAAATGGCGGCAAGCTTTCAGGAGTTTTCGCAAGGACGGTTGCTAATCAACGTCGTGTCCGGCGATGCAAAAACGCTGGCAGCCTACGGCATGACGCTGGACCATGACCAGCGCTACGACATGGCCGACGAATATCTTGGCCTTTGGCATCGGCTGATGGCGGGCGAAACGGTTGATCACAAGGGCAAGTTCTTTTCCCTGGAGGGCGCGAAGCTCGCGCTGCCGGTCGGCTCATCCATCAAGGCGCCGCCGCTCTGGTTCGGCGGATCGTCGGAAAAGGCAATCGACGTCGCCGCAAAACATGTCGATTCCTATTTGTCATGGGGCGAAACGCCGGAGCAGATTGGGGGCAAGGTCGAGGCCGTGAAACGCCGGGCAGACGAACTTGGCCGCACGCTGGAATACGGCATTCGCCTCTATGTCATTACCCGCGAAACAGACGCCAAGGCGTGGGAAGCCGCCAGCGATCTTTACGACCGGATGGACGATGCATCCATCGCGGCGAACCAGCGTTTCGTCGGCAAGACGGATTCGGTCGGGCAGCAGCGGATGACCGCGCTGCATGGCGGCCTAAAGCCCGAAAATCTGCGCGATCTCGAAATTGCGCCGGACCTTTGGGCTGGTATTGGGCTGGTAAGGCCCGGTCCGGGAACGGCCATCGTGGGTTCGCCGGATACGGTCATCCGCACGCTGGAAGCCTACAAAAAGGTCGGCGTCGAAACATTCATCCTGTCCGGCATGCCGCTGCTCGAAGAGGCTTATCGTTTCGGCGAAACAATATTGCCGCGTCTTGATGTTCAGCGCGAAACCGCTGAAGTTCGCCCTGCTGCACCCAAAAGCTATACGTGGACGACGCTGTTCGACCGCGATCCAGAGACGATAAAGCAAAGCTGATGCCGATGAGATTTACCCGATGACCATGGAACTTGCGCAAACAAGCATCGGTACTGCACCGTCCCGTATTGCCGCACGTACGCTCTTGATCGTCGAGACCGTGCTTGAGACGATATGCGGTGCGCTGCTGGCAGTTTTGCTCGCCGTCGTGCTTGTGACCGTGGTTCTGCGTTATGCCTTCGGAACCGGCCTTCTCGGATCGGAAGATCTGTCGGTCTGGCTGCATCTGGCCCTGATCGCGCTCGGCGCCCCGCTTGCGATCAACAGTGCGCTTGCCATGCGGCTTGATGTTTTCGTGCGCCTCATGCCGAAGTCTTTACAGGCGGTTGCATCTGTCATCGCCGATGTCTTCGTGGTTCTGACCGGCCTGATCTTCCTGTTCGGAAGCGCAAAGATCGTGTCGATGCTGGGCGGGATTTCACCGACTCTGGGCCTGCCCGAATGGGTGCGTTTCAGCGTGTTCGGCGTCGGCGGCGGGCTAATCCTGCTCGTCGTTGCCTTGCAATTCATCGCGGAGCGGCGCATCGCCAATCTGGCTGCAGCCTTTATCATCGGCGGGGCGCTTTATTTCGCCATTCCTTTCGTCCATTTCCCTGCAGGCTGGCCGCCAAGCTTCGTGCTGGGCCTGATCAGCTTTGTCGGACTGGTCGTAGCCGCACCCCTGCCGCACGCGTTTTTCGCAGCCGCCTATATCGCAATGGCCTTCGGCAGTACGATGCCCGAACAGGCAATCGTCTCGACAACCGTCACCGGCATGTCGAAATTCCTGCTGCTGGCGATCCCTTTCTTCCTGCTGGCAGGCGGGCTGCTGACGGCATCGGGCGTGGCGGGACACCTCGTTCGGTTCGCCGCCTCGCTGGTTGGGCATAAGCGTGGCGGGCTGGCGCAGACGACGCTTCTGACCAGCGTTCTGTTTTCAGGCGCGTCGGGATCATCGGTGGCGAATGCGGCATTTGGCGCAAGCACGTTTCAGCCGCCCTTGGTCGAGCGCGGATATTCACCGGCGAAGGCCGGGGCGATCATTGCCTCAACCTCGGTGCTCGACAATGTGATCCCGCCTTCCATCGCGTTTCTCATTCTGGCCGCCGCCACAAACCTTTCGGTCGGCTCGCTTCTGGTCGGCGGCTTCGTCGCGGGCGGCATCATGGCGGTCTGCCTTGGCGTGAGCTTTTATCTGACGGCGCATGACAATGGCTTGCAGGAGCGAGCGACCGGGCGCGACAGATTGCGGTTTGCGGTGGCTGCAATTCCGGCTTTTGGCCTGGGCGTCATCGTCGTCGTCGGCATACGCATGGGTGTCGTGACGACGACCGAGGCCGCAGCCTTGGCAGCCGTCTACACGCTGGCGCTCGGACTGACACGTATTGACCGCAAATCGCTGTTTTCAGCCTTCGGCCAGGCAGCGCGCGAGGCATCGGCGATCGGCCTGCTGATAGGCACGGCAGCGCCGTTCGCTTTCCTGCTTGCCGTAGACGGCGTGTCGAACATGGTCGCGAACCTTGCATCTTCACTCGGCAGCGGGCCGGTTGGCGTCCTGCTCCTGTCGAATCTCATCCTGCTGGTGGCCGGTCTTTTTCTTGACATAGGCGCAGCGATTTTGCTGCTCAGCCCGATCCTGATGCCGGTGGCTGTAGCCGCCGGAATAGACCCGATCCATTTTGGCGTGATCATCGTCGTCAATCTGATGATCGGTGGGCTGACGCCGCCCGTCGGCATGCTGGTCTATGTCGTGAGCGGTGTGACGCGCGTGCCTGTAACGGCCTTGTTCCGCGCAATATTGCCTTACCTCTTCGCGCTGCTGGTGGCTCTTGCCATCCTCTGCGCCGGTGCACTCGTCCTTTGATTTCCTCCCAAGAAAGAGCCCTGGAAATGCATAGATTGAATAGACGTGCTTTCATCAAATCCACCGCCGCAGTTGGAGCGGCTGGCCTCTTCACACCGGCTTTGATCGGTCGCGCCCAGGCGCAGGCACAGACGCTGACCGTTGCCTCGCTGTTTGGCGACGATAAGCCGGAAACCAAGATCTGGTTCAAAATCCGCGATCTCGTGGAAGAGAAACTGCCCGGCCAGTTCAATTTCAACATCGTGAAGAACGGCGCTCTCGGCGGTGAAAAAGAAGTCGCCGAAGGCGTACAGCTCGGTTCGATCCAGGCCAGCCAGTCAACGGTTTCATGGCTGTCCGGCTGGGTACCGGAGCTGCAAATTCTCGACCTGCCATTCCTGTTTCGCGATGCCGATCACGTCAAGAGCGTCGTCGATGGACCGCTTGGCGACGAGTTGAAAGCCAAGCTCGATGCGCAGAATTTCCATGTCGGTGGCTTCATCAATTATGGTGCTCGCCACCTTCTGACGAAGGAAGAGGTCACACGCCCTGAACAGCTCAAGGGCAAGCGCATCCGCGTCATCCAGAGCCCGTTGCACACGCAATTGTGGAGCGCGTTCGGCACGACGCCTGTCGGCATTTCGATCACCGAAACCTACAATGCACTGGAAACGGGCGTCGCTGACGCGATGGATTTGACGAAATCGGCCTATGCCGGGTTCAAACTCTACGAAGTCGTGCCGTATTTGACGGAAACCAGCCACATCTGGGCATCCGGCGTCGTCTATTACTCGAACAGCTTCTGGAACGGATTGAGCGACGAGCAGAAAGTCGCGTTCGATGAAGCGTCCAGCGAAGGCGCGGACTATTTCACGAAGCTGATTTTCGAAGACGAAGACGCGTCGATCAAGATCGCTGCCGAACATGGCGGCCATGTCGTGCAGCCGGAAAATCGTGCCGATTGGGAAGCGCATGCACGCGGTGTCTGGGAATCCTTTGCCGGTACTGTCGGCGGCATCGACAAGATCGAGGCGATCCAGAGCGCCTGAGTTCGAAACCAGCGCGGCGTGTGGATTATGCCACGCGCCGCGTTGACACCCGCCCCGCATTGGGGCAAGCCTTACCTATCCGAGGGGTGCGCTGTACGGCGCTGAGATGGCAATGAGCCGGACCCTTGAACCTGATCCGGGTTATACCGGCGTAGGAACGGAAATAGGGCCACACCGGCAATCCTAAACCTGCTCTTCGCTTCGCCTGGGTCTCCAAGATGTTTATCGGGAGATCGCGCCATGCCATTCGAATTTTCCTACGCCCCGCCGGATTTTCAGCGAGCTTTTTCGGGCTGTTAGCGCCATGCGCCGTATTCTCTGGGCCGGGCAAACCATCGGCGTGCTGCTGATTGCTTGGCAGAGTATAATCCTGCTGCTCTCGCCGCCGCGCTACATGCTGCCGTCGCCGCTTGCGGTGTTGGCAGCATTCGAGCGCCAGCCGGGCTTTTTCCTGAGACATGGTCTGGTCACGCTGACAGAAATCCTGCTCGGCTTCGTGCTTGGTGTATTGTTCGGCGCGCTGACCGCGATTGCGATCGCGGCATTTCCACGGCTTGGCCGGCTGGTCTGGCCGATGCTTCTGGTCTTGCAGGCATTTCCCGTCTTCGTGATCGCTCCATTGCTGGTGCTGTGGTTCGGGTTCGGCATGGCCTCGAAGGTCATCATGGCGATGATCATCATCTTTTTCCCCGTTGCCTCTGCCTTCGGCGACGGGATGCGTCGCATCGACCGAGACATTCTGGATGCCGCTTCCGAAAGCGTTCCGACGCATTGGCATATGCTGCGACGAATTCGGATTCCGCTGGCGCTCCCAAGCCTGCTTTCGGGTCTGCGCGTGGCGGCGCCTTTGGCACCGCTGGGTGCGGTCATCGGCGAATGGGTCGGTGCTTCGGCGGGGCTCGGCTTCGTCATGGTTCAGGCCAATGCGCGCATGCAGACCGACACCGTCTTCGCCGCGATGACGTTGATCGCAATTCTAAGTCTCGCCCTGCGGCACCTCGTGGACGAGGCCGCACCATTCATCGCGCCATGGGCGCAAGAACGATGATCCTTTCTCTGACAAATCACGGATAAGAGCATGATAAAACGCACAATAATTGCAGCAAGTATCGCTTTTCTCGCCCTGTCTTCGCCGCTTGTCGCGGAGGAGCAGGCGAAGGAAAAGCTGACTGTTCTTCTCGAATGGTTTGTCAACCCTGACCATGCGCCGCTGGTTGTCGCAGACCGCTTGGGCCTGTTCGATGAGGCAGGGCTGGATGTCGAATTGATCCCGCCGTCCGACCCGTCGGCAGTGCCGCGCTTGGTTGCCGCCGGGCAAAGCGACATCGGCATTCACTATCAGCCGAACCTCTATCTCGATCACAAGGCAGGTGTGCCGATCGTTCGCTTTGCGACCCTTGTCGAAACGCCGTTGAGCAGCGTCATCGTGCGGGCGGACGGTCCGATCAAAAGCATCGCCGATCTCAAGGGCAAGACAGTCGGATACTCGGTCGCAGGCTTTGAAGATGCCATCCTCGGCAAGATGCTTGAAAGCGAGGGCGTCAAGCTCAGCGATGTCGAACTGATCAACGTGAATTTCGCGCTTTCGCCTTCGCTGCTTTCGGGGAAAGTCGACGCGATAATCGGCGGTTTCCGCAATTTCGAGCTGACCCAAATCAAACTGGAAGGTCATGAAGGGCTTGCCTTCTTCCCGGAGGAGCACGGTGTTCCGCCATATGATGAGCTGGTTTTTGTAACGCGACAGGAGCTTGCCGATGACAAACGCCTGCCACGCTTCCTTGAGGCAGTCGAAAAGGCGACGCTCTACCTGACCAATCACCCGGACGAGGCGTGGAAGATGTTCATCGACGCTTATCCCGATCTCGACGATGCGCTGAACAAGCAGGCATGGATCGACACGCTGCCGCGTTTTGCGAAACGCCCTGCAGCACTCGACAAGGGCCGTTATGAACGCTTCGGCGCATTCCTTGCCGAGCGCGGCCTGATCGAAAAAGCACCTGCCATTGAAGATATCGCGGTGGAAATCCGATGAGCACAGCACCTTTCGTAGAACACACGGCAGGCCTGCTTGAAACGGTGCGGACACGGCGTCCGCGCGTGCATTGCCTGATGAATGGGGTCGTTCCGAAATTCGTCGCGGACGGTCTGACCGTCATAGGTGCCGTGCCTTCGATGACGTCTTCCGCAGATGAAATCGAGGCATTTGCCGGGCGAGCTGACGCGCTGCTCGTCAATCTTGGCACGCTCGACGCCGGGCGGCGCAATGTTATCGCCCTTGCGCTCGATGTCGTCAGGCCAAAGGGAACGCCGTGGATTGTCGACCCGGCGCATTGCGATGCATCGCCCGACCGAAGCCGCTATGCGCAAAGCCTCGTCGCGCAAGGTGCATTCGTGCTGCGGGCCAACGCTGCGGAAATGGCGGCGATTGGTGAAATCGATGGGCCGGTTGTTGTCGAGACAGGCGCAACCGACAAGGTAAGGGGCGGCGCTAACGCCGTCTCGATTTCGAACGGCCATCCCTGGCTTGCCGAGGTGACGGGCACTGGATGCGTTTCAGGGGCAATCATCGCAGCCTTCCTCGCCGTCGAGCCGGATCCTTTCAAGGCGTCGGTGGCCGCGACTTTGACGGTTGCGATTGCGGCGGAAATCGCCGCCCCGCTTGTGCGCGGTCCCGGCAGTTTCGAACCGGCCTGGCTCGACGCGCTTTTCAACCTCACGCCAGCCGACATCGTGGAACACAGCAGGATTTCATATGACCGGACTTGATTATCGTTTGAACGCAATTGTCGATGGACGGCTGGCGGACAAGGGCGACCTGGCCGCTATGGCGGGGTTGGCTGCGCGCAATGGCGCAACGCTGATCCAGTACCGCGACAAGCAGGCGGATACGCGAACCATGATCGAACGTGCAACCGCGATCCTCACTGCTTTGGCTGAAACCGGCGTTAAGCTGGTCATCAATGATCGTGTCGATGTCGCGCTTGCGGCCAAGGCGCATGGCGTCCATCTCGGGCGCGATGACATGGATGCGCTGACCGCGCGGAGCCTGCTTGGCCCGAATGCCATCATAGGGCTGACGGTCAAGAACGAGGCCGACGCGGATACCGCGATTGCCGCGCCCATCGATTATGCCTGCATAGGCGGGGTGTTCGAAACCCTCTCCAAAGTGAACCCGGATCGGCCGATTGGATTGGACGGCCTTTTCGAGCTTCGCAATCGGATAAGAGAGGTGCGTCCCGACCTTCCAGTCGGCGCAATTGCAGGCATCGATCTGGCGCGCGTGCCAAGCGTCATTGCAGCCGGGGCGGACGGCGTTGCGGCGATTTCGGTTATCTTCGACGCGCCGGATATTGCCAAGGCAACGAGTGACTTGTGTAGTGCAGTTGATGCCGCACTTTCGGAGCGGAAATCATGACCGCCATTGCCGTAACGATAGCAGGCTCGGACAGCGGCGGCGGCGCGGGTATTCAGGCAGACCTCAAGACGTTTTCGGCGCTCGGTGTTTACGGTGCGAGTGTTTTGACGGCCATCACGGCGCAGAATACGAAGGGTGTTACCGCAGTCGAAGATGTTTCGGCGTCATTGGTCACCGCACAGATCGAAGCGGTTTTCTCCGACCTTTCGGTGGGCGCGGTGAAGATCGGCATGGTTTCGCGCGACGAAACCATCGCGGCAATCGCCGATGCGCTTGAAAGGCTGAATATCAAGGCGGTGCTCGATCCGGTGATGGTCGCGACTTCCGGCGACCGTCTTTTGCGCCCGAAGGCTATCGAAATCTTGAAAGCGCGGCTTTTGCCGCAGGCTCTGATCGTGACACCGAACCTGCCTGAAGCCGCGCTTCTGACCGGGCGTCCGATTGCCGAAGACGAGCGCGAAATGGCGCGGCAGGCAGAGATCATCCTGTCCGGTGGCGCTGCTTCCGTTCTCATCAAGGGCGGACATGCTTCCGGCAGCGAAAGCGTCGATCTGTTCTTCGATGGCCAGACACTCCATCGGCTGGCTGCACCCCGGATCGAAACGAAAAACGATCACGGCACGGGTTGCACCTTGTCCGCAGCGATAGCGGCAAAGCTGGCTCTGGGCGAGACGCTTGCCGATGCGGTGAGCGCCGCAAAGAATTATCTGCACGCCGCACTCGCCGCCTCGCACAAAATCCGTATCGGCCACGGGCGAGGTCCGGTTCATCATTTCCATGAATTATGGAAGGAGCTGTGACCAGCGGCCAACTTGTTCGCCGGATTTGAAAGTCTATACTTGCCCATCGATGCCGGCGGATTTTCTGTCTTCCGGGATCGGGAAACAGAAGGGCAGCCAGAATGAATATCCAGCAAGGCAGCGATGCGACCGATCCTGTCTTTGCGCCCGTCCATCAGCAGGTCTATCAGACATTGCGCGAGCATCTGATCACCGGCCGTCTCTCGCCGGGGGAGGCGATCAGCCTGCGCAGCATCAGCGAAATGCTGGGCGTTGGCATGATGCCGGCGCGCGAGGCCATCCGTCGGCTGGCCGCCGAGAACGCGCTGGAGATTCAGCAGAACCGCCGTGTCTGCGTGCCGCGGCTGACATTGGCTCGCTTCGAGGAGTTGATGCAGGCGCGCGTGGCGCTGGAGCCGCTCTGCGCCAGCCGCGCGCTCGCCCATGTCGATGCCGCCCGTCTGGAACGGATGATCGCTTATGACGATGAGATAAATGGCAGTTACGATTCGGGCAGCGCGGATGCGTATATGCTCAGCAATTACCGTTTTCACTTCGAGCTTTACCGGGCGGGCGGCTCTGAGGTTCTGGTGCCTTTGCTCGAAAGCATATGGGTGCAGTTCGGCCCCTTCATGCGCACCGTCTACGATCTGGTCGAGAAGACGGATGTCATCGACAAGCACAGAATGGCCATCGATGCGATCCGGCGAAAGGATGCGGAGGCGCTAAAGCTCGCCATCCACGCCGACATTCTCGACGGGGTCTATTTGCTGCGTCAAACATTGTAGCAAGACAACGGCTGAACGCCTTACTCCTTCACCAGTTCGGCAAGCACCTCGCGATAGGCGCTGACGAGTTCATGCGCCTCGCTTTCCTCCAATGGAGGTCCGACGAGAATCATGTTGTGGAACGGTGTAACAAGGAAGCCCCGGTTGAGCAGGCCCAGATGCAAAGCCGCTTCGAGCGTTGAGGATGCCGCCGCACGCGCCTCCGTGGCGTTGCGCACCGGAGACTGCGAGAAGACCACTTCCAGCCGCGCGCCGACCCTTACCACCGTCCATGGCAGGCCGAACTCACCGATGGCAGCGCGCAAACCATCCTCGATCAGATCCGCGCGGCTGGCCATGCGCTCGTAGGTTTCGGGTATGATGATCTCTTCAAGACTGGCGCGCAGGCAGGCGAGCTGAAGCGCGCTGCCGGAAAGCGTCGTGCCTATGCCGGAATGGCCGGAGGTGTCGCGCGCGCGCCGCGCCTGATCCAGACGCGCTGCGACATCGTCGGTCATGCCCCAGACGCTGACCGGAATGCCGCCGCCGATCGGCTTGCCCATCACCAAAATATCCGGCTCCAGCCCATGCACGGTTGTATAGCCGCCAAGGCCGGTCGAGATCGTGTGTGTCTCATCGATCAGAAGCAGCGTGCCGCTGTCGCGGGTGAGTTGGCGCAGGGTTTCGTGATAGTTCTCGACCGGCAGGATCATGCCGCAATTCGTCATAACCGGCTCGGCCAATACGCAGGCGATTTCGCCGGAAGCGAGCGCCGCGCGCAATGCTTCTTCGTCGTTGAACGGTATCGAAACCGTGTTCTCGCCGAGATCGATGACCTGTCCGAGCAGGCTTGCCCGCGATCGGGTTTTGCCGTCCACAAGATCGACGAGCGTATCGTCGACCGACCCATGATAGCAGCCGTCGAAAACGAGAATCTTGCGGCGTCCCGTAACTGCGCGCGCGGCACGGATTGCAAAACGGTTCGCGTCGCTGGCAGTCGCGGCTATCTGCCAATGCGGAAGCTTGAAGCGCTCGACCAGCAGCGAGCCGACGATGTCTGCATCGGTAGACGGCAGCATGGTCGTCAATCCGCGATGGGCGGCGCCCTCCAGCGCGCGCAGGATCGGCCCCGGACCATGGCCGAACATCGCCCCGGTGTCGCCGAGACACAGATCGACCATCTTGTTGCCATCGATATCGACCAGCCTTACACCGCTGGCTTTTTCGATTATCATCGGGAAGGGCATCGGCCAATCAAGCATCCAGTGCATCGGCACGCCGTCGAAAAAGCCATTGCCCGTCTGCATGGATGCCGCCGCCTTCGGGCGCCTGTCGGTGTAGATTTGACGCTCGGCGGGCAATATCGCACTGGCACGCGCTTCGATTTCACCAAAAGTAAGATTTTGCAGGCTCAATGATGCCATTCCCAATTATCGTGATCACGATCGTTAAGATCGGCATGCTTTTATGTCAATAAATAGCGGATTCATGATCATTATAATTGGCTGTGCAGTGTGATGGCCATCAGGATGATGGTCGATCTATATTGATGTCATGATTCCCGATGAAAACAGCCGTCCTGGCAGCGCAGATTTCCTCGTCGTCATGGGTATCGCGGGCACCGGCAAGACGGAGATCGCCAGCCGTCTCGCAACAGCTCTCGGCTGCACATGGATCGAGGCGGACAGGCTGCACAGTGCAGAAAATGTCGAGCTCATGCGGCAGGGCATTGGCCTGACCGACGAACAGCGCTGGCCATGGCTTGGCGAGGTTTGCGAAGCTGCTCTTGCAGAGAGAAGACGGCCGGTGGTTATCGCCTGTTCGGCGCTGAGACGACGCTACCGCGATTTCATGCGCGAAAGGCTGGGCGTGGTACGTTTCCTGTTTCTCGATGGACCGACGGAGTTGATCGAGCAAAGACTGCAGGCCCGGAAAAGTCATTTCGCGACCACTTCACTGCTCGCAAGCCAGCTTGCAACATTGGAGCGGCCGGAAGATGACGAGCAGCCGATCCGCCTCGATATAGCTTTGACGCCGGAAGAAATCGTCTCAAGCGCGGTCCGCGCTCTGAGTGCTGTTCATTCTACCCGATAAACGCGCGCTGCCGTGTTCCAGAAAATATCGGCTTCGGCATCGTCGCCGTGTCGGGCGACTGCCTTCCGGTGCGCAGCGACAAGCGAAGCGTGATCGGTCCAGAGCTTTTCGATCGGGAAATTCGAGCCGAACATCAGGCGATCGCTGCCTAGAATCTCGATGGCATTATCGATGATCACGGTGATCAAATCCGGGTCGTTGCGGTGGACGAATGTACCCAGGCCGGAGAGCTTTGCAGACAGGTTCTGCAAGCGCGAAAGCTCGCGCAATCCGGCTTTCCACTCCTCTAAAGTCTGCGAAGATGCGTCCGTCAGCATGCCGGTATGGGTCAGGATGAAATCCGTCTCCGGGTTTTCCTCGACCAGATCAGCGCCGTCGCGCATCTGTTGCGGGAAGAGTTGGAGGTCGAAGGAAAGGCCATAATCCTTTAAACGAGCAACGTTTTTCCGCACGGCGGGATCGACAACCTGACGGGCATCGGAAGCAAAGCGGTATTCCGGCGTCTCGTGCCAATGAAGCTGCATACGCACGCCGCGCAAGAGCGGATAGCGCGCGAGCCGATCCAGTTGCGGCCTCACATCGTCGACACTCATGTCTGCATAGCCGACAATGGCATGGGGCCAGCCGGTTTCTTCTGCGGTTTTCTGGACCCAGGCGACTTCCTTCTCGAAATCCTGCTTGGCCCAGTTGGTCTGGACGTAGACGGCTTTCTCGACGCCGGAGCCTTCATTGTCGGCGAGGAATTCCTCTATCGGATAGTCGCGGCGGATGGGTTCGTAGGGACCGAAAATGCGCGGCACCATATCTCCGACCAGCCACGGCAAATCCTGCTGCCGCCAGATGTGGAAATGCGAGTCGATGATTTTCTGCATCAGGAAACCTCCCGCCAGATTGCTTGTGCCGTCGCCGCAGGGCGCGCGAGCGACAGGATGAAATCGGTAAGCGTTGCGATGGACGAGCCGTCCACCAGATCGTCGAGCATGGGCAGGACCGCGCGCAAGGCTGTCGTCTGCGGACGAAATCGCGGATCGCCTGCAAGCGGTGTGCAGAGCGAAAGCCGAAAGGCGCGGGCGCTCAGACGGCGCATCGCAAGCTCCATCTCGGAATGATCGCCGCGCTCCAACGCGTCGGACAGGATCACGACCGCCGCGCCACGCGCGAAGGCGGCAAAGCGCGGCACCGAGAGGAGAGCGAGCAGGGTAGGCCCGATCCGTGTGCCGCCATCCCAATCATCCACTTGAGCAGCGACGCGGGAAAGCGCCTGATCGCATGTGCGGACGCGCAGTGACGGCGTAATGCGGGTTAGACGCGTTCCAAGCGTGAACACTTCGGCAGTATCCGCACTCTGCACCGCCGCATGGGCCACCGCCAGATAGTCCGCCGTATGCAGCTTCATCGATCCTGAAACATCGATCAGCAGCATCAACCGGCGCGGGATATTTTGGCGTCGACGCAGCAAGGGTGCGGGGACATCGCCATCTGCGCGAACGATCGATCTCAGCGAACGACGCAAATCCAGCGTTCCGCGCGATGCGGTTCTGATCGTGCGGAACGAGCGGCGGAGGGGTAGGGCGTTTTTCAGATCGCGGCGAAACCGTTTCAGGAGGTCGTCGTCGCGTTCGAAAAGGCGCGCGCTCAGCCTTTCCTTGCCCGATGCGAGCTCGCCGGAGCTGTCTTCCACAATGGCTTCGGCCTGTTCCTTTTGCGGGCCGCCATCATCCTTGACCTGCGTTTCTTTCTCATCGGCATCGCCCTCTATAAAGGCCGCGGTCTCGCCGAAAAAATAGCTGCGGAAATGTGCGTCGAATTCGGCCCGGCGGTCCGGCGGCGGCGAAAGCGTTGCAAGTGCTGCCTCGCGTATGTCGGCCATGGATCGCGGACCTAGCAGCGTAACCGCCGCCATGAAATCGCTCGTCTGTTCCGGCGCGACAGCAAAACCGAAGCGCCGCAGCACGCGCCCGAAACCCATCAAGACTTTCGCGGCCTGCGGCAGAACGGTGAGAACGCCATTCACGCCAACGCCTCCTCGATGATCTTTCCAAAATCCGGCGCGAGATAGGTGGAATCCTCTTCGTCCTTGATGAGAACGCCGACTGCCCGGCGAAACGCTTCAGGCCACGGGCTGCCGCCCTTTTCGAGGATGGTCGCGGCATTTGCCCATTCGACCGCCTCCGCAATGCCCGGCGGTTTCGCCAACGGTCGCGCGCGGATGTTCTGCACGGCATTGGCGACGGCCCGCGCAGTTGCCTCTGCAACGCCGCCTGCGCGCAGCATGATGATGGCAGCTTCGCGCTCCGCATCCGGATAGCCGATCCAGTGATAGACGCAGCGGCGACGCAACGCCTCTGCCAGTTCGCGGGTGCGGTTGGATGTCAGGATGACGACGGGTTGCGAGGCTGCGCTTAATGTGCCGCGTTCGGGAATGCTGATCTGGAAATCCGAGAGAAATTCGAGAAGCAGCGCCTCGAATTCGTGGTCGGACCGGTCGATTTCGTCGACCAGAAGCACGAGCCGCTCCGGCGCTTTCAGGACTTGCAGCAAAGGTCGCGCAATCAGAAACCGATCATCGTAAATGTCGATTTCGTTTTCGCCAGCATGGCGAATGGCGAGCAATTGCCGCTGATAATTCCACTCATAAAGCGCGTGCGCTGCATCGATGCCCTCATAGCATTGCAGGCGTACGAGCGACCGGCCAAGCACTTCTGCAATCGCCTTGGCGGCTTCGGTCTTTCCGACGCCAGGTGCGCCCTCAAGCAGCAACGGTTTGCCGAGCCGAATAGCGAGAAAGATTGCTGTGGCGAGGCTTTCATCAGCCAAATAGCGACTCTTCGCCAGAAGAGTCGCTATTGCTTCGGGCGAAGTGGCAATCGTTTCTGGCGCTGTGCCTGTCATTGCTTTACGTCAGGCCGTAGCGTTGGATTGCGCTTTAAGCGCGCGCAATATGCGCTCCGGCGTTATCGGCAGGGTGTCGATGCGAACGCCGACGGCGTCGAATACGGCATTTGCGACTGCCGGTATCTGCGGATTGGCGCACATTTCGCCAGGGCCTTTCGCGCCGAACGGCCCGTCTGCCGCCGGGCGTTCCAGCACGATGATCTGCGTCTCTGCGAGGTCACCGGGGCCGGGCATCAGATATTCGTTGAAGTCGCGCCCGCCATGTTCACGGCTCGGATAATAGGGCTCGGTCGTCTCGTAGAGCGCATGGCTGATGCCCATCCACGAACCGCCGACAAGCTGCTGCTCGACCATTTTCGGATTGAGCGCGCGGCCGATCTCGAAGACATTCTTGACCGAGACGACGGTGACTTCGCCCGTCTCGTCATCCACATCCACTTCCGCGACCGAGCATGCATGCGCATAGCAGGTCGAGGGTTTCATCGCGCCCGTTTCCTTTTCAGGATATGAGCGCGGGACGAGGAACATGCCCCGCCCGGAGATCGAACGGCCGCGCTTGAAATGCGCCGACAGCGCCACGTCGAAGATCGAAATCGACTTCTGCGGCGCGCCCTTGACCAGAATATTGCCTTCGCCGTCTGTCTCCAGATCGGAGGCGTTTACCTCCAGTTCTTCGGCGGCGACTTCCAGCATGACCTGCCGCGCTTCCTGTGCGGCCCGGATCACGGCATTGCCTGCCCGGTGCGTGCCGCGCGAGGCGAATGTGCCCATGCAATGCGGGCCGGTGTCGGTGTCCGCCGTATCCACAACAACACGGTCGGTCGGCACGCCGATTGTCTCGGCGCAAATCTGCGCCATGATCTGCTTCATGCCTTGGCCGAGATCGACGCTCGACAGCGTGACCATGAAATTGCCGGTAGGTGTGGAATGCACCAGCGCCTGCGTCGGGTCGCCGCCGAGATTCATACCGGTGGGATAGTTGATTGCGGCAACGCCGCGTCCGCGCTTTATCGCCATCTCAATTCTCCCTCGCATGCGAAGACATAGCGAAAAACTTCTCGTCAATCGGCCAGTTGGAGGCGCGCGAAGCCTCCTGCATGCATTCGATTAAAGCTGCGCCCTCAGTGGGTTGGCGATGCGCCTTCATGTCACCGTCGCGATAGGCATTGATAAAGCGGAACTCCAGTGGGTCCATTCCGATCAATCGCGCCAGCTTGTCCATCTGCACTTCCAGAGCAAAGTCGCCAATGGTCACGCCAAAGCCGCGCATGGCGCTCGACGGCGTGCGGTTCGTGTAGACACAATAAGTGTCTATCGAAACATTCGGAATTGTGTACGGACCAGGATAATGGGCAGCGCCCTTTTGTGCACCATAAGGCGAGTGGCGCGAATAGGCACCCGCATCCGTGTAGCCGGTGACCTGGCGCGCGATGATGCGGCCATCCTTCATCACGCCATCCTTGAGAATGATTTTTTCGGCAGCGCGCGGCGAGGAAATCTGCATTTCTTCTTCCCGGCTATAGATGAAACTCACCGGTTTCCCGGTAAGCTTCGCGCCCAGAATTGCAATCGGCTCGACGATCACATCGACCTTCCCGCCAAACCCGCCGCCGACCGTGCCGCCGACCATATGCAGCTTGTTTCCGGGCATCTGCAGAATGATGGACGTGTTGTCGAGCGTGAAGAACATCGCTTGCGTGTTGGTGTAGCAGGTGAAACGGTCATTGCCTTCCGGGGCCACGATGCAGCCGGTCGTCTCGGTCGGCGCGTGCTCGATAGGGCCGGACGAATAGCTCTGTTCCAGAATGTGATCGGCCTCTGCAAAGCCTTTTTCGACGTCGCCGAAACGCACTTTCCGGCAGGGGCCGCTGTCGTAAAGATAGTAATTGTGGCCGTGATATTCGTTGACCAGCGGCGCATCGGGTTTCAGCGCTTCTTCCATGTCGAAGACAGCCGGGAGAACCTCGTAATCGACCTTCACCTTGGCGGCTGCTTCCTGCGCGGCGCGCTCGCTGTCTGCCAGCACGGCCACCACAGCCTCGCCCTTCCAGCGAACCTTGTCGGATGCGAGAACCGTCTCGTCTTCGGGGCCGACCTGAATAAGAATCAGGATCGTATAGACATTGTGCGGCACGTCTTTCGAGGTCAAAACGCGCGCTACGCCTGGATGCTTTTCAGCCTCGGAAACATCGATGCTCTTGATGCGCGCATGATGATGCGGGCTGCGTACCATCTTCAGATGCAGCATGCCGGGAAATGTCCGGTCGCCGAAAAAGGATGTCTTGCCGGTCACATGGCCCGGCGAATCCGAACGCGGGCGGCCCTGGCCGATTTCGTGAAGATCGTCCTTGCGTTCGTCTGCGAAGTAGCTCTTGCGGAGTTCCATGAATGTCTCTCCTCAAGCCGCGTTTTGCGAGTTGGAACGCGCAGCCATCATCACCGCCTGAATGATCGGCTCATAGCCGGTGCAGCGGCAGATGTTGCCTGCAAGCGCTTCGACCACGTCTTCGCGCGTCGGGTTCGGCGTGTGGTCGAGAAGCGTCTTGGCTGCCATGATCATGCCGGGTGTGCAGAAGCCGCATTGCGTGGCGAAGGTTTCGAGAAAGGCGATCTGCAACGGATGCATCACGCCTTTGTCTGAAAGTCCGGCGGTGGTCTGGATCACGGCGCCATTGCAGGTTTCGGCGAGCGTCAGGCAGGAAAGCCGCAATTCACCATCGATGATGACCGAGCAGGCGCCACAGGCGCCCTGATGACAGCCGCCCTTCGGCGACGTGTCACCCATCTTGTCGCGCAGCGCTTTCAAAAGCGTCGCGCCGCTATCGACGAACTCGGCTTTTTCTTCACCGTTGAGGGTGAACTGGACGGGTACTTTAGCCATTCTTCGTTCTCCTCCGGCTGCCGTCAGGTGGCTGGGAAATTCAGGCCAGAAGCAACCTGCCAAGATGCACGGGCAGGACTTCGCTTCGATACCAGGCGCTCGCAATCGCATCGGTGGGCGGCGACATGCGTTCGCCTGCAATTGCCAACGCCGCGGCGATTCCGTCCTTGGTCAGCGCTTTTCCGATGAGTGCCTTTTCCGCAGCCTTCGCGCGGATCGGACGGTTCGCCATGCAGCCGAGCGCGATGCGTGCATTCGCGACGGTGCCGTTGTCTTCTTCCAGAACGGCGGCGATGCTCAGAACCGAGACGCCCTTGGGCTTGATGCGGGATACTTTGAGGAATCGGAACGAGTCATGCGCAGGCAGGTCGAAACTTACCGCGCTGACGATTGGCCCGCCTTTCTTGTCGCGCTGATCGAGGAACGCCCCGATCTCTTGTGTCTCGCCGCCAACATGGACCATCGCATCGAGTGCCAGCAGCGCCACGGCAAAGTCGCCATAGGGCGAGGGCGCGAACAGATTGCCCCCGACGGTCGCCATGTTGCGCACTGCCGGTCCGCCGATGACCCGTGCGACCTTGGCAAGGAAAGTCAGGTCCGGGTGGCGCACGATCGCTTCCATCGTCACCGATGCGCCGATTTTCACCTGGCCGCCGCTCACTTCGATGATCGAAAGGGAAGGGTCCGTCGAGCGCACCAGAGTCGTCAGGGACAAATCGCCTTCGTTCGCCGCGCGCACGACCAGCGTGCCGCCGCCCATATAGCGCGCGCCTTCCGCCTTCAGAGCCGCTGTCGTGTCTTGAACTGTGTTGCAGGTCTGGAGAACGAGCGGCATCGGCGGCACTCCGTATTGGCGATTATTTCTGCTCTGCGAAATGGCTTTTCAGCGCATTGAAGCCACCCTGAAAAACGTTTTCGCCCATGCCCTTGGCGACGCCATCGGCTTCGCCTTCAGGTGCGTCGAAATCGGCAGACCATTCCGCATAGGTGCGGTTGCCATCGGTTACGCGCCGAAGCTGAAGCAC
The DNA here is from genome assembly GCF_039939195.1 of Foliimonas ilicis. Taxonomy (NCBI): domain Bacteria; kingdom Pseudomonadati; phylum Pseudomonadota; class Alphaproteobacteria; order Hyphomicrobiales; family Phyllobacteriaceae; genus Foliimonas; species Foliimonas ilicis. The sequence continues at coordinate 235,210 of NZ_JBDUUH010000003.1, forward strand.
CGCTTTATGGTTGGTGATCGGCTGTGGTGTCTCAATGATGGAATAGCTGACGAGGAATTTTTCGTCCGAAAAATCGAGGAGCTTTTCGCGGATCGTGGCACCGCTGGCGACCGTGAAATTTCGCACGCTGCCTACCTTGTCGGCCGTGCCCCCATCCTCGATACGGCTCTGGATCATGCGCGGATGCCAGCTTGGCAGGCCGTTGAAATCGCGAATACGCGCCCAGACTTTTTCAATCGGCGCGTCGATGACGCTGGATATTGTAACGCTCGCCATTGGTCATCATCTCCAAAACTTCTGCTGACTGGATGCTATGCGAACGCTTCGTCACCCGCTTATCAATGCGTCTCGAAGATTTATCGATAAGTCTGAAATCGCTATGCCGCGAAATGGGCGGCCTCCCGATAGAGCGTTGGCGGCACGCCCACATGGTCGCGGAAGAAGCGTGTGAAATTGCCCTGATTGGTGAAGCCGAGCTTCCAGGCCAGCGAGGTGAGCGGTTCGCGCGACCAACTCAATTGTTTCAGCGCCTCCTGCATGCGCAGCGTGTTCCAGTAGACATTCGGGGTCAGGTTCGTCTGCTGTTTGAAAAGCGCGAAGAAATGCGGACGCGACAAGCCCACGCTGCGCGCCACTTCATCGAAACATATGCGTTCGCAAACCCTTGCCTGCATCAGCTCGATCGCCTTGCGAACGCGGCAATCATACTGGATGTGGCTTGAAAGGCCTCTGGATTTGCGGGTGCGGGAAGCGTCGGCCGCTTCGAGCAATCCGTCGATCAGCCGCTCGACTTCATAGTCGATAATGTCTTCGGCACCGCTGTCGTCGGTCATGCCGTCGAAAATCGCTGCGGCTGTCGCATGAAGCCATTTGTCGATCGGAATGCTGGCACGGCCAAAAAGCGGCTCGCTGTAAGGCCGGTTCCGGCGCGCATTCGCCCATTCGGGATCGATGTAGAAGGCCAGGAAGCGCCCGGTGCGCCCGTCATGCGAAAGAGCATGGCTGTGCGGTTGGAACGAGTTGATCGCGGCGGCCACCCTTGGGCCGGGCGCCACTTTCTCATTGCCGATGGTCATCACACCGCCGGCACCGTCCAGCCAGAGGATGACATGCGCCTCGCGATGGGCATGCGTGACGAAATCTCCCGCCACGTTCAAAACGGAAACATGCCCGAAACTGCCCCTGAAGAGCTTGATCGACGACATCGAATTTCCTCCCAGGACGTCTTTTTATGCGTCCTTTCGTCAATTCTCGCCGTCTGATGCGCCCGCGTCAAGAGAATGAAGCGGGCGCATCGAAATGAGCAAACGAAAGCCGGGGAGGTTTTCGTTTAGCGTGGTGCAGTCAGGATCATTCCGGCGGCGCGCTCGCCGATCATCATGCTAGGTGCATTCGTGTTGCCGCCGATGAGCTTCGGCATGACCGAGGCATCGGCCACACGCAAGCCTTCCACGCCCTTGACCTTCAGCGTTGCCGGATCGACGACGGCCATGTCATCCGTTCCCATCTTGCAGGTTCCGACGGGGTGATAGACTGTCAGTGCTTCCACCCGCAGATAGGCGAGGATTTCGTCGTCGCTGCGAACGTCCTTTCCGGGCAGCATTTCCTTGCCGCGAACGCCGTCGAACTCCGGCGAGGCAAAGATGCTGCGGGCAATCTTGATGCCTTCGACCAGAACGGCAGCATCCCGCTCGTCGGAGAAGAAGCGATGATCGATCAAGACGTCGCGCCGCGCACCATTGGTCGTCAGCTTGATTTCGCCGACGCTTTTCGGCCGCAGAACGCAGGTGTGGATCGCGTAGCCGTGGCCGTATTCGACCAATCTGCCCCGGTGGCTGCGATAGCCTGGAACGAAATGAAACTGGATGTCCGGCAATTCATCTGCGTATTTCGTGCGGGCAAACCCACCAGCCTCGACATAATTGGTCGTCAGCATGCCCTTGCGTTGAGCGAAGTATTGATAGGGCGCCATGAGCATGCGCGGCAGGTTCCCGACCGAAAGCCCAAGCGTCTTTGTACTGGACGAGCGGACGGTGATCATACCGTCGATGTGGTCCTGCAAATTCTTGCCGACACCAGGAAGATCGACGACCGGCTCGATCCCCTGCTGGCGAAGCTCTTGCGCATTGCCAATGCCGGATTCCATCAAAATCTTGGGCGAATTGATCGCGCCTGCCGATAGCACGACCTCGCGATTGACGTTGATCGTCTTTCGCTGACCATTCTGAATGGTGCGGATTCCAGTCACGCGGCCTTCGGAAATGACCAGATCGAGCACTTCGCACTCGGCCAGAACAGTCAGATTCTTGCGGTTGAGCACAGGCCGGATAAAGGCTGTGTAGCTGCTGAAGCGCTGCCCGCGATCCTGCGTGACATTGTAGATGCCGAGGCCGAGCTGGCTTGCTGCATTGAAGTCGTCATTTGCCGGAAGGTCTGCATTCTGGCCTGCCTTCACGAACATTTTCGACAGAATGTTCGGATCGCGCGGCTTATCGACGAGCAATTCGCCTTCCGTGCCGTGATAATGCTGGTTTTGCCCGATCAGATTGCGCTCGAATTTCTTGAAGACCGGGAGAACATCTTCGTAGCCCCAGCCGGCGCAGCCGAGACTTTCCCACTCATCATAGTCGCGGGCGGCACCGCGGATGTAGAGCATCGAGTTGATCGACGTCGAACCGCCGAGCGCCTTACCCCGGTTGACCGGGAGGCTGCGGTTGTTGAGATGCGGTTGCGGCACGCCGACATAGCAATAGTCGTAATTCGGATTGCCATAGAGCGAGAGAATTCCCGCAGGCACTTTCACGCGCGGGCTCGTGTCGCTTCCGCCGCCTTCGATGAGGCAAACGCGCGTGGACGGATTGGCGCTCAGGCGATTGGCAACGACGCAGCCAGCGGAACCGGCGCCAACGACGACGTAATCATAAGTATCAGCCGACATTCACAAAACTTTCGAAGAAGAAGGAAGGGGCCGGAACCCCGAAGATTCCGGCCCGCCGATATTACTGGAGGAGCTGCGTCCAGACTTTCGTCGCGAGTTCCTGTGCCGCAGGCGAACAGGCTTCGCCCATCTTCACGGGAACGGTCGGGAATAATTCCGGCGCGTTTTCCTTCGTGTAGATTGCTTCCTTTTCATCGATCTTCACCGGCGAGGAATGGCCGTAATAATTGTACTGCGCCGTCGCGTTTTCGAGCTGGGTCATGAAGTCGATGAATTTCTTCGCATTTTCGAGGTTCGGTGCACCCTTCGGCACTGCATAAGAATCCAGCCAGCCGACCAGACCTTCCTTCGGCATTGCGTATTCGACATTCGCCTTGTCGTTGCGGCGAACGCGCATCGTGTTGCCGTCCCACCAGAAATGGGCCGCCACTTCGCCGCTGCCGATGCGGTTTTCGATGTTATCGCTGGAATAGGCCGCGACATAAGGCTTCTGCGCAACCAGAAGGTCGAGCACGCGCTTCATTTCCGCCGGGTCTTCGCTGCAATATTTGATGCCGAGATAGTTTTGTGCGGCGGGAATGACTTCGTCCGCCTGTGCGAGGCTGGCGATCTTGCCCTGCAATTCTTCGGATGGTTCGAAGTAGATTTTCCAGCTATCGACCGGACCTTTGTAGACGTCGCGGTTGACGGTGAAACCGGCATTGCCGAACGCCATCGGCACGGAGTAGTTGCCCGTCGGATCCCACCACTGCTTCTGCCATTCGGGCAGAACCTGCTCATAGGCAGGCATGCTGCTGGCGCCGAAATCTTCGAGCAGGCCGCTGTCGGTCATGATCTTCACGAAATGCTGCGACGGCGTGACGATGTCGTAGCCCGCGGACCCGGCCTGAAGCTTGGTCAGCAAATCTTCGTTCGAGGAAAATGCATCGACGGTGACTTTGATGCCGGTTTCTTTCTCGAACTTCGCGACGACTTCAGGTGCGATGGAATCGGCCCAGGCATAAACGGAAAGCTTGCCCTCGGCATGGGCCGAGACGCTGAAAACCAAACTTAGCGCGGTGGCCGCGATCAGTGCTGTGAAACGTGGATTTGTGGACATGGTATTCCCCTTGATCTTTTGTTCTCCCAAGGGTGACGATAGCCAACATCCGCCAGCGATAAATTTGAATTCCCTGATGCGGTGATTAGGTAAAAACTGACTTGGGCCTACTTCTTGCGCTGTACGAGAAAAGCGAGCGTTGCGAGCACCACGGAAGCCAGCATTATCAGCGTCGATATGGCGTTCAACTGCGGCGACACACCCTGCTTTATCAGCGAGAAAATGTAGACGGGCAGGGTGGTTGCGCCTCCCGAATTCAGAAGGTTGCTGGTGATGAAATCGTCCATCGAAATGACGAAGGCCAGCATCGCACCGCTGAAGACGCCGGGCAGGATGAGCGGCAGGGTCACCCGCCGGAATGCCACCCAGCTCGACGCGTAAAGGTCGCGCGCGGCCTCTTCAAGATCGGCATCCATGCCCTGCAATCGCGCCCTTATCGGCAGGAATGCAAAGGGAATGCAGAAGGTCGTATGCGCGATAATCAGCTTCAAAATGCCGTTCGAAAGGCCGATCTGCGAAAACAGGATCAGCGTGGCAACGGCAACGACGATTTCCGGCAAAAGCAGCGGCAGATTGACGATCGTTTCGGAAACGCGGCGGAAGCGGACATCCCTGCCGCGCACGATGACGAGTGCTGCCATCAGCGCGACGATCGTCGCGATCGTGGTGGCGATGGTGGCAACGATCAATGATGTCTTCACTGCCGAAACCAGCGCCGAATTCGACAACGCCGCCGTATACCAATGCAGCGAAAAACCGCCCCAGTTGGAGACGATGCGATTGGCATTGAACGAATAGAACACCACCACCGAAATGGGCAGATAGAGATAGACGAAGAAAAGAATGCTGAAGAGGCCAAAGCCCGGATAACGCCTGACGTCGGAACCGCTGTTCATACCGCAAGCTCCCTCGTTTCACGGCGCACCGCGCGCAGGCCTCTGGCAATCAGAAAGAGCAGAACGGCAGCCATCAGCACGATAGATATGGCAGCACCCAGCGGCCAGTTGCGCGCCGCACCAAACTGAAGCTGGATCAGATTGCCCATCATCATCGTCTTGCCGCCGCCGAGCAGCGTCGGCTCCAGCACCGCGCCCAGGCAAGGAACGAAGACCAGAATGGCACCAGCCAGCATACCCGGCTGGCAAAGAGGCAGGATAACGCGCCGCAGCGTGGTGAGGCGGCTGCCGTAAAGGTCGTGCGATGCCTCGACAAGTGCCGGATCGAGTTTTTCGATGGACGCGAAGATCGGCAGGATCATCAGTGGGATATAGCTGTAGACGAGGCCTATCAGCATAGCCGTGTCGCCGAACAGCATACTGTCTATGTCGTCGACGATGCCCAGCGCGCGCAGCGTCTTTTCAATCACGCCTTCATTGCCGAGAATGATGATCCAAGAATAGACGCGCACGATCATCGAGACCCAGAATGGCAAGGTCACGAGATAGATCAACAGAACTTTCAGCGACGGCTTCTGCAACGAGATGAAATAGGCGACGGGGAAGCTGAGTATCAGGCATATCAGCGTCGTCGCGGCCGCGAGCACGAGCGTCCTGGCGACGACGATCAGATATTGCGGATTGAATTCAAGCTCGCCCGTCCAGCCTTCATTGAACAGGATCTGCTTATAAGGCGCGGTGGTGAAGACATAGTCGAAACCGCCATAAGGACCGCGTGTCGAAAACGATACGAGAATGATGATGCCGACAGGGATGATCAGCGTCAGAAGCATGATCAGATGCGTCGGCAAAAGCCCCAGCACGTTCCAGCCCGGACTCTTGATACGCCGCGTCATGCGCCGAGAATCCTTGCCGATTCAGCCGCGAAGCTAACCTTGATCGGCCGCCCGACTTCGAAAACGCTGCCTCGTGAGACGCTGTTGCGCTTGGAAATGCGCAGCTTTGCGACGCCTGTTTCGACCAGATAATAGGTGTATCCGCCGAGATAATTTGTGCCGACGATGGTTCCCTCGATCGGAACCTGGCCGGATTGCGCGGGAAGGCTGATCTTTTCGGGCCGGATCGACATGGTCGCTTTTTGACCGACGAGCGCCTGCTTTTGCGGCGCGGTGAACTGCATTCCCTGCGGGATAGAAACGGTGGCGTGCTCGCCGTGCACCGAAATGACATCGACGTCGAAGAAATTGGTTTCACCGATAAAGTCGGCGACGAAGCGATTGGACGGTTCCTCGTAGATCGCGGCAGGCGTTCCCAATTGCTGGATTTCGCCATCGCCCAGAACACAGATGCGATCCGACATATCGAGCGCTTCTTCCTGATCGTGGGTGACGAACACGAAGGTAATGCCGGTCTGGCGCTGCAAAGTGCGAAGCTCGTCGCGCATCGCCTGCCGGAGCTTGAGATCGAGCGCCGAAAGCGGCTCGTCCAGCAGAAGCACTTCAGGTTCCGGCGCAAGCGCCCGTGCCAGCGCAATGCGCTGTCGCTGGCCGCCGGACAATTGCTGCGGCTTGCGCGCGGCGAATTTGTCCATATGTACGAGACGCAGCATATCGGCGACGCGCGCTTCGCGGCGATCTTTCGCCCAGCCGAGGTTTTCGAGCCCGAAAGCGATGTTCTGCTCAAGCGTCATATGCGGGAAAAGCGCGTAGCTCTGGAAGACGGTGTTGACTCGCCTTTTATGCGGTGGAAGACGCTGGATATTGGCACCGCGCAGCGAAATCTCGCCGGTCGTCGGCTGCTCGAAGCCTGCGATCATGCGCAGGAGCGTGGTCTTGCCACAGCCGCTCGGTCCGAGCAGCGTGAAGAATTCATTCTCGTAAATTTCGAAAGTGACAGGCTTCAGCGCCTGATAATTGCCGAAGATCTTGGAGACGCCTTTGATCTCCACGGCCTTACCGGGCTTGGTTGAACTGTCAGTCATGGGCGATGCTCCGGCGCGGGACTATTCGGCATCTTGCCAAAAACGATGCCGCGCCACCTGAAAGGCGGCGCGGCACGCGATGTTTTTTGATTACATCTTTTCCCATTTGCCGTCGCGCGCGACGTAGGTGTCGATTTCGACGGGCATTGTGGTTTGGCCGTCTTCATCAAAGGAAACTTCACCGAGGATGCCGTCATGCTTGATCGCGCGGATCGCGGCGCTCAGGGCTTCCTTGTCCTCGATGCCCTTTTCCTTGATGACTTCCAGCAGGATCTGCGCTGCGTCATAGGCATATTTTGCATAGGAGCCGGCAGGTTCGGTATAACCCTTCGCCTCATATGCCTTGTAGAATTCTTCGAGCTTCGGGTTGGTCTGCACCGCCGGTGTACCAACGATCGTGCCTTCGGCTGCAGCGCCCGCAATTTCGAGGAATTTCGGATCGTAGATGCCGGAAATCCCGTACATCGGCAGGGAACTCATGCCGAGATCGGCCATCTGGCTGCGCACGAGTGCTGCCTCGGTGACAACGCCGCCGAAGTAAATTGCGTCCGGACCGGCAGCTTTCGCCGTCGTCAGCATTGCACGGAAATCGGTCGTGCCAACCGCTGCTGCATCGGAAGCGACAATTTCACCGCCAGCTTCCTTGAAGAAATCGCCGAACCATTTCGTGTTGGCCACACCGTAGTCGGTCGTGTCCGAAATGATCGCGATCTTCTTGACCTTGCCTTCCTTGATGATTGCTTCGGCAAGCGGCTTGTTCTCGTTGACGAGCGTCGGTGTGACGCGCGTTACGTTTGGAAAGTTCTGCTCGGTGATCTTCGGGCTGACAGCGCCCCAAACGATGAATGGCATCTGCGAGCGGTTGAAAATTGGAATGGTTGCAAGTGCAACTGGACTGTTCCAGTGTCCAGTCGCCGCGATGACGGCGGGATCATTGACCAGCTTCTGGGCGGCCGATACGCCGACTGCCGGATCGGAAGCATCGTCCAGAACGACGCCTTCTACTTCATGCGGGTAGCCATTGGCGTTTGCTTCTTCGATTGCGAGAAGGAAGCCGTTGCGGGCGCCAAGGCCCTGCTGTGCATTGCCACCGGAGAGCGGTCCGATGAAGCCGAGCTTGATCTGGTCTGCCTGAGCCTGGGCGGCGCCCAGCGCCATGACGAACAGAGATCCGGCAATAATTGATGATACGCGGACAATCGCGCTGCGCCTGTTTTCCATAGTCCCACCTCAAAGGTCTTGTCTTGCCGCCAACGTAGCGGCCCGGCCGATCGTGATCGTCGGCTGATCATCAGCCTATTTCCGAGTATGTGCTCTGGAAATTCGGAAATTGCTATGCGTGACTTCGGAGATTCATTATGTGCGCTCGGAAAACGCACTGATAGTCGTTCCGGCTTCAAATGAGAGATTGATCGGATGGCGGAACTGCTTGTCCAGCAGATGGTGAACTGGATAACTCTTGGCTGCATCTATGCGTTGCTGGCCATCGGATTCAGTCTGATTTTCGGCGTTCTGAACGTCATACATTTTTCGCATGGTGATGTGGCGATGACCGCTCCCTTTATTACTCTGGCGCTTGTTCAGGGTATGATGGCGGTCGTTGGCGCAACTAGTCCGGCATGGCTGCTGCTCGCGGTCGTGCTTTCGGTTCTTGCTGTCGGTGTCATCGGTATTGCGCTCGACAAGATCGTGATCCGGCGTTTTCGCGATGCGCCCGCGATGATGGCGCTGGTCGCGACCGTCGCGCTCGGCATCGTCATTCGCGAGCTGATCCGTCACCTCTATCCACAAGGCTCAAATCCGCATGCATTCCCGCGTCTCGTTTCAGGCATGGCGTTCGAAGTCGCCGGCGTTTCGGTAAGCTGGTTTGCGCTGTTGGTGGTGGGGATCACCGTGGCGCTGGTCACGCTGCTCTTCGTCTTCCTGCGCAAGACTGCACTTGGCCTGCGCATTCGCGCCGCCTCCGAAGACCGTGTCGTCGCACGGATGATGGGCATTCGTGACTCGCGCGTTTTCCGCGCGACCTTCTTTATAGCATCGGCCATCGGCGCGATCGCCGGTATGCTTTTCGCAAGCTATGCAGGCGTTACCCGCTTCGACTTCGGCGTCATGGCAGGCCTTCTCGGCTTTTCCGCAGCGGTTATCGGCGGGCTAGGTTCCATGCCCGGCGCGATCCTCGGCGGCTTGATCATCGCGGGCATCGAAGTATTGGCGCAGACCTTCGTGCCGGACGGCGCGTCTTACAGGCTGGTCTTCGTCTTCCTGCTTGTCATCGCTGTTTTGATCTTCCGCCCAGCCGGCCTGCTCGGCCGCACCGTGATGGAGAAAGTCTGACATGCAGCAGGACATCGCTTCATCCGCATCGCCAAGCAAATCCACGGCGGTCGCATTCACCATCGGCGCGCAGCTTGTCGGCGCGGTTTTCCTCTATCTCATATTGAAGGCTGAAGGCGGATTGCAGATCGTCGGTCTGCTTGCGCTGCTCGGGCTAGGCTTCTTCGTTCTTGAAAAGCAGCCGTGGATTGCCGAGCAGGCGATGGCGAGCTTTGCCCGCGTCCCGCTGGTTTCAATAATCACCGCAGGCATCATCGTCATCGGATTTCCGTTTGTCGTCGGGTCCAACACCTACGTTCTGCATCTCCTGATCGTGGCGCAGCTTTATGCTGTTCTGGCGCTGGCGCTGAACTTCCAACTTGGCAGCGCCAACATCCCGAACTTCGCGACGGGTGCTTCCTATGGCATCGGCGCTTATGTCTCGGCGCTGCTGGCGGTCAATTTCGGCGTCAGCTTCTGGCTTACCCTGCCGATAGCAGCGCTTGCAGCAACGCTGTTCGGTTTCATCATCGGTATTCCGTCGATGCGAACTCGCGACACTTATCTGGCGCTGGTCACCATCGCCTTCGGTGTCGTGGTCCATCAATTGCTGAATAATTTCGAATGGACCGGCGGTCCGAATGGCCTTGTCGGCATTCCCGCGCCAAGCCTTTTCGGTCATTCTTTTGCTGATCCGCTCGTTATTTTCGGCTGGAAACTGCCGAGCCAGGCGAATTTCTACTACCTTTCCGCCGTACTGGTGGTCATTGCGATCGTCACCGCGCATCGTCTCCACTCTTCGCGGATCGGCCTTGCGTGGAATGCGTTGCGTGCCGATGAAATTGCGGCCAAGGCGCAAGGCATCAACGTTTCCTGGTACAAGGTTCTGGCCTTCGCGGTCGATGCGTTTCTCGCGGCATTCGCCGGTACGATCTACGCCTTCTATGTGTCCTACATTTCGCCCGACAATTTCACCTTCCTCGTCTCCGTCACGATCATGACGATGGTCATCGTCGGCGGCATGGACAATATTTTCGGCGTCATCGTCGGCGCGTTCCTGCTGACGATTCTGCCTGAAAAGCTGCGCGCCTTCTCCGATTACCGCCTGCTGTTCTTCGGCGTGGTGATCATCGGCTTCCTCATGATCCGCCCGCAGGGATTGTTCCCGCAGCGCATGCGCCGTTATGGAGGCGAATAGTGACTACGCTTCTGAAAGTTGAAAATGTAACTATGCGCTTCGGCGGCTTGGTTGCATTGAACGATGTGAGCTTTTCGATCGACAAAGGCGCGGTTCTGGCCGTCATTGGCCCGAACGGAGCAGGCAAATCGACGCTCTTCAACGTCGTGACCGGCGTCTACAAGCCGACATCGGGGCGCGTGACGTTTGATGGCACGGAAATCACCGGACGTCCATCCTACGAGGTGGTCGAGCGCGGTATTGCCCGGACGTTCCAGTCGTCGCGCCTGTTTTCCGATCTGAGCGTGCTCGACAACGTCATCATCGGAATGCACACGCGCACGAAAACCGGCGTTCTGACCGCACTGTTCTGCCCCGGCGCTTCGCGCCGCGAGATGAATGAATGCGTTCAGAAAGCCGAGTCCTTGCTGAAGCTTGGTTCCGGAGATCTCTACGAGCAGCGTTATCGCCCTGCCGGAACGCTGGCGCAGGCCGATCGCCGCAGGCTCGAAATCGCACGTGCGCTTGCCTCGCAGCCGAAATTGCTCCTGCTCGACGAACCATCCGTCGGCATGGATGAAACGGAAACCGATGCGCTCATCTCCGACATCCAGCGTCTCAAGGCAGAAAACCCCGATCTGTCGGTCATTCTCATCGAGCACGATATGCGCGTCGTCGATGCGTTTCCGCAGCATGTAATGTGCATCGACTATGGAAGTCGTATCGCCGAGGGCGATTACGCCGCTGTGCGCGCCGATCCGCGCGTGCAGGAAGCCTATCTCGGAAAGGCCGCAGCCCATGCTTGAGCTGAAGGATGTCGATACCGCCTATGGCGCGGTGCCCATGCTGCGCAATGTGGTGATGAACGTTCAGGCAGGCGAACTCGTCTGCCTGCTCGGGCCCAATGGCGCGGGCAAGACGACGACCTTCATGACCGTGTGCGGCGTCGTGCGCGCGCAACGCGGCAAGGTCAGCGTCATGGGCAAGGACATAGGCGTATTAGGTACGGAAAATCTCGCCTCACTCGGCGTCGGCCTTGTGCCGGAAGGGCGACGTCTGTTTCCCGGGCTGACCGTTCTGGAGAATCTTCGCCTTGGCTATGATGCAGTATCGGGCCGCGGCCCGAATTTCGAGCCGCAACTCGACAAGATGTGCAATCTTTTTCCGCGCATCCGCGAGCGTTTGCGTCAGGTGGCGGGAACGCTGTCGGGCGGCGAGCAGGCGATGGTCGCACTGGCGCGTGCCCTGATAGGCGAGCCGAAACTGGTGGTTATGGACGAACCTTCGCTTGGTTTGTCACCGAAACTCATCGGCGAATATTTCGAGATCACGCAGGAAATCCACCGCCGCGGAACGACGATCCTGTTGATCGAGCAGAACGCCGAAATGGGTCTCAGCATCGCTGATCGCGGTTACGTGCTGGTCAAGGGCAAGGTCGCGCAGGAAGGTCCGGCGAAGGAACTTTTGTCCTCGAAAGTGGCGAAGAGCCTTTATCTGTAGCGTTGCGATCCTGCGCGGGCAATCACATACGGCACGGCCACTCCGCCTCGATTTGCTCGGCACCTCTCCCCCTCAGAAGGGGAGAGGAAAGGCCATCCGCAAGGTTGGCACCCTTCCTCTCCCCCGTCGATCGGGGGAGAGGTGGCTCGGCGAATCCGAGACGGAGTGGGGGTCGAATTCCCAATACCCCCCGGCATTTAGGGACAAGCTAACCGTTGCCACAAAAAATCGTAATTTTCGCGGCCCAACCCCTCCATTACATCAATAATCAGGCCGAAAATGCATCCGCAGACCTCTCGGATGGCCAGAAAGGGACGCAGAAATGTCAGTTGAGAAGATAGACACGCTTGTAGTTGGCGCTGGCCAGGCAGGGGTGGCTATGAGTGAGCATCTGGGCAAAAGCGGCGTTCCTTATCTCGTGCTCGAGCGGGACCGGATTGCCGAACGCTGGCGTTCGGGACGCTGGGACTCGCTGGTCGCGAATGGCCCCGCATGGCATGATCGTTTCCCGGGAATGGAGTTTCCGGGCGCTGCTCCAGACGCCTTTGTAGGCAAGGAGAGCGTTGCGGATTATTTCGTTGCCTATGCAGATAAGATTTCTGCCCCCATCCGCTGTGGCGTGGATGTAAAGGAAGTGCGCAGGAATGTCGGCCGTCCCGGCTTCCGTGTCGAAACCTCGGAAGGCGTGATCGAAGCCAGCAACATCGTTGCTGCCACCGGACCTTTCCAAAGCCCTATCATCCCACCCGTCGTGCCTGAAGATGCGGGCCTGATGCAGATCCATTCAAGCTCCTATCGCAATCCCGGTCAGTTGCCGGAAGGCGCGGTTCTGGTGGTCGGTGCGGGGTCTTCGGGCGTTCAGATCGCCGACGAACTTCTGCGCTCGGGCAAACGCGTTTACCTCTCGGTCGGCCCGCATGACCGTCCTCCGCGCGCCTATCGTGGCCGTGATTTCTGCTGGTGGCTGGGGGTTCTCGGCAAGTGGGATGCCGCGACGCCGGGGCCTGGTACGGAGCATGTAACGATCGCGGTGAGCGGTGCGCGCGGCGGTGAGACGATCGATTTCCGTCGCCTTGCCGGGCAGGGGATGATCCTTCTTGGCCGGACGGAAGATTATAAGAACGGTGTGTTGAATTTCGCACCCGATCTCATCGAGAATCTTGCGCGCGGCGATGCCAATTACATGTCGCTGCTGGATGAGGCCGATGCCTATGTTGTTCGCAACGGCATCGATCTTCCAGAGGAGCCCGATGCGCGCAAGATCGAACCGGACGCGCAATGCGTGAGCGATCCCATTCGTGATCTGAACCTGGCAGACGCTGGCATAAACTCCATCATCTGGGCGACGGGCTTCACGGTGGATTATAGCTGGCTGAAGGTTGACGTGTTCGACGAAAAGGGCCGCCCAAAACATCAGCGCGGCGTGTCGGCCGAGCCCGGAATTTATTTCCTTGGATTGCCGTGGCAGTCGCGGCGTGGGTCCGCCTTTATCTGGGGCGTCTGGCACGACGCCAAATATCTGGCGGACCATATCTCCACGCAGCGCAAATATCTTGAATATCATGAGTCCGCGAAGCAGCAGCTTCAGGAGGCTTGAGGGTTAGGGGCGCGTCTGATTAGGCGCGTCCTTAGCAAGGCAAAGAAATACTATTCTTCAAAGTTTTTGAGCGCTGTGAAAACATTGCCGCAACATGCGGAGTGTGATTGCAGCGCTTTTTGCAGATGGACCCGTTGGGCAGCTATTGGCACAACGGATCCTAGATTTCGAGCCGACCCGATGGAGACCAGAATGGCGCACGACCGAATTCGCAAATTCAATACGAAAGAGACGTATCCCGAGCAGAAGCTGGACAACGATCTTTGCCAAGCGGTCGTGACGCGGGGCGGCAAGACTGTCTATCTGCGCGGCCAGTGCCCGCAGGATCTGGATACGGCCAAGAACATCGAAAGCCACGACCCGGTCGAGCAGACCCACAAGGTCATGCAGAACATCAAGCAACTCATCGAAGAGTGCGGCGGCACCATGGAGCATCTCGTCAAGGTCGTCGTCTACATCACCGATGTACGCCACCGCGAGGCCGTCTATCGCACCATGGGCGAGTACATCAAGGGTGTGCATCCGGTATCGACGGGCCTCGTCGTTCAGGCGCTGGCCCGGCCCGATTGGCTGGTCGAAATCGACGGCACCGCCGTCATCCCGGACTGAGTCGCATGACATTCTCCATCGTAGCACGCTGCAGCCAGACAGGTATGTTTGGCGTCGCAGTCTCGTCGTCATCGCCAGCCGTTGCAGCACGCTGCGCTTATGCGCAGGCTGGTGTCGGTGCCGTGGCAAGCCAGAACATCACCGACCCGACTTTGGGCACGCGGGGGCTGGAGCTTCTGGCGCGAGGCGCGTCTGCCGCGGAAGCCGTCGCGATCCTGAAACGTGCCGATTACAGCGAATATCGTCAGGTTCTGGCGGTTGATGCGACAGGAATGAGCGCGATCCATTCGGGGCCGAAAGCGCTCGGTATCTGGTCCGAAGCGCGCGCGGAGAACGTTGCATGCGGCGGCAATCTTCTGGCCAATGACGGCATTCCGCAGGCCATGGTCGACGCGTTTCTGGCATCCGAAGGCCATCTCGGCGACCGCCTGATTGCAGTGATGCGCGCGGCTCTCAAGGCTGGCGGCGAGGCCGGTCCGGTTCGGTCCGCCGGTATGAAGCTGGTTCGTGACGTTTCATGGCCGGTCGCGGATTTGCGGTGCGACTGGACCGAGGAATGCCCGATCGAGCAGGTCGCGATGTTGTGGGAACTCTACAAGCCGCAGCTCGACGCCTATGTGACTCGCGCAATCAATCCATCGGATGCTCCGAGCTACGGCGTACCCGGCGACGAATAAGGACAGGGACCGTCATGAGCGAACTCAGCCACAAGGACTGGATCAGCAAGGCGGCCGCGATCCGCTTTCGCGACAAGGCTTTCATCGACGGAAAATACGTGCCGGCACGGTCTGGCCGGACCTTTGCCAGCATCAATCCGGCAACGGGCGAGACGCTGGCAGAGGTTGCTTCATGCAGCGAAGAAGATATCGAACTGGCAGTCGCGGCGGCGCGGCGCAGCTTCGATTCCGGCGTATGGTCCCGCGCCAAGCCCGCGCATCGCAAGGAAGTGCTGCTGCGCTTAGCGCAATTGCTGCGCGAAAATCTGCATGAGCTTGCCCTGCTGGAATCGCTCGACATGGGCAAGCTGGTCAATGACGCATCGACCGTCGATGTGCCCGGTTCAGCGGCAATCTTCCAGTGGTACGGCGAGGCGATCGACAAGATTTATGACGAAGTGGCTCCGACAGGCGAGGGCGATCTCGTGCTCGTTCGGCGTGAACCGCTGGGCGTCGTCGGCGCGGTCGTGCCGTGGAATTTCCCGCTCGACATGGCGACGTGGAAATGCGCGCCGGCACTTGCTGCGGGCAATTCCATCGTGCTGAAGCCCGCCGAGCAATCACCTTTCTCCGCACTTCGTCTGGCAGAGCTTGCGATGGAGGCGGGACTCCCCGCCGGTGTTCTCAACGTCGTGCCTGGCCTTGGCGAGACTGCCGGGCAGGCGCTCGGCCGCCACATGGAAGTGGATTGCCTTGCCTTCACCGGTTCGACCGCTGTCGGCAAGCTGTTTCTGCAGTATTCCGGCCAGTCGAATATGAAGCAGGTCTGGCTGGAAACCGGCGGCAAAAGCCCGAACCTCGTCTTTGCCGATTGCAACAATCTCGATGCCGCTGCCGACATGGCCGCCTTCGGCATCTTCTTCAATCAGGGCGAGGTTTGCTCGGCCAATTCACGGCTGCTGGTTCAGCGCAGCATCAAGGATGCGCTGGTCGAAAAGCTGGTGGAACGCGCCGCTTCCATGCAACCCGGCGATCCGCTCGATCCGGGTTCCAAGATGGGCGCGATGGTCGATTCCGGCCATACGGCAAATGTCATGCGCTTCATCGAAGCGGGTAAAAAGACCGCGCGGCTTGTCGCGGGCGGCGAGCAGGTGACGGTGAACGGTCGCGGAAGCTTCGTGCAGCCGACGATCTTTGACGATGTGACGCATCAGGATGTGTTGGCGCGCGACGAGATATTCGGGCCGGTTCTGTCGATCATCGCCTTCGATGACGAAGAAGAAGCAATCCGCATGGCCAATGACAGCCCCTATGGGCTGGCTGCGTCGCTGTGGACGGACAGCCTTTCGCGCGCCCATCGCGTGGCGGCAAGGCTGCATGCTGGCACAGTTTCGGTGAACACCGTCGATGCGCTGAGCCCGATGACGCCATTCGGCGGTTTCAAGCAGTCCGGCTTCGGTCGCGACCTGTCGCTTCATGCGCTCGATAAATATACCGCATTGAAAACCACCTGGATCAAGTATTGATAGGGCGCGTGGGCTTGATCGTTCCTCGCAAACGAGCAACATAGAGGCCCATGCCCCTACGCTTTACGCTCAGACAATTGGAATATTTCGTCGCCGTGGGCGAAGCTGGCAGCATTGCCAAGGCGGCCGAGCAGGTGAATGTCTCGCCGCCGTCGATTTCGGCCTCCATCGCGCAGCTCGAAGCCGAGTTCGGCATCCAGCTTTTCGTGCGCAAACACTCGCACGGCCTGTCGTTGACGGCAGGCGGACGGGTGTTTTTGAAGGAAGCGGCACGCCTGCTGGTCGACGCGGATGCGCTGCACGACATTGCGGGCGATATTGCCGAGCGCGTTCGTGGGCCACTGGCGGTCGGTTGCCTGCTGACTTTCGCACAGATCGTGCTTCCGGCACTTCGAACAAAATTCGAAACCGTCTATCCCGATGTCCGTGTCAGGCAATTCGAGCGCAATCAGGGGCAGTTGCTGGAAATGCTCCAGCGCGGCGAAGTCGATCTGGCGCTCACATACGACCTCGAACTCTCGCAGGATTTGACTTTCGAGCCACTCATATTGGTGCCCGCCTATGTCATGCTGCCGGCACTACACCGTTTCGCGACCAAAACCTCGATCACCCCGGAAGAGCTTGCAGACGAGCCTATGGTGCTTCTCGATCTGCCCTTCAGCCGGGAATATTTCCTATCCGCCTTTCAGCAAAGGGGATTGCGCCCGAACATTGCCGAGCGCACGGGCGACATAGCGGTCATGCGCTCAATGGTGGCAAACGGATTTGGGTACGGCATTGCGAATATGCGGCCGCTGAACACGCTGGCGCCCGATGGAAAACCGCTGGTCTTTGTGCCGCTCGCGGGTGACCTTCGGCCGCTGACAATGGGCATTGCACTGCCTAACGCAGAACACCGTACCCAGACGGTGCAGGCGTTCATCGAGCACTGCCGGCGCTTCGTCGTGGAACAGGGCGTTTTCGGCAGCGAACGGGTTGTCGAATAGGGCTTCTTACAGCCCGCCTTCGACGAGTCTCTCCAGAAGCTTGTCCAGCATCTCGTCGCACCGCCCCATCTGCTCGATGCTGACGAATTCGTCCGGCTTGTGACCCTGCGCCATAGAGCCCGGTCCGCACACCACGGTCGGCGTTCCGAGATCGCGGCTGAACAAGCCGCCTTCCGTGCCGAATGCCACCTTGATCGTGCCATTCGCGCCGGTCAGCGATTTCACGAAGGCGACAGCCTTTGAATCGGTCGGCGTATCGAGGCCGGGGTAGGTGTTGAAGATGTTGATGTCGATTGCTGCCTCGGGCGCGATTTGCGATGCCTCGGACACGATGCGTTCCGCGCCGCCCTTGATGCGATCCATGATCTCTTTTGGATCGTCAGCGGCGACGTTGCGGATTTCGAAATCGATCTGGCAGTGATTGGGAACGATGTTCAGCGCAACGCCTGCATTCATCTTGCCTACGTGCACCGTGGAATAAGAGATGTCGTAGTCGCCGTCACGCGCGCCTTCTTCGACAAGCCGCGCCTGCTCATCGCGCAGGAAATTGACGAAATCGCATCCGAGATGAATGGCGTTCAGCGCAAGCGGGGCCAGCGCCGAATGGCCTTCGCGGCCCGTACAGATCGCGCGCGCGCCGACTTTTCCCTTGTGGCCGGTGGCGACCTGCATGTTGGTCGGCTCGCCGATGATGCACAAAAGCGGCTTTTGGGGTGCCGCTTTCAGCATGTCGATCAGGCTATGCACGCCGAGGCAACCAAGTTCCTCATCGTAGGAAAGTGCCAGATGCAGCGGCGTCGCCAGCTTCATCTTCGACGCCTTGATGCAGGCGGCGATGGCCGCGGCGACGAAACCCTTCATGTCGGCAGTGCCGCGCCCATAGAGAAGCCCGTCGCTTTCGGTCATTTCGAAAGGGGGCTTCGTCCAGTTCTGACCGTCGATCGGCACGACGTCAGTGTGACCGGAAAGCATGATGCCGGAAACATCGTCCGGTCCGACAGTCGCGTAGAGATTGGCCTTCGTGCCTTCGTCGTTTGCGATGATGGTGGAAGGTATGCCATGCGTTTCCAGCAATTTCGCAACGAAATTGATGAGATCCAGATTGGAATCCCGGCTGACAGTCGGAAAACCGATCAGTTTCTCTAGAATTTGAATGCTGTTCATGCGTGGAAATCTCACTTTCTAATCATGCCTGTCTAACACGATGCGCGCGTTTTTCTAAAGGCGCATTGCCGCATTTCGGGCAGTTTTCGACGATTAGGCGGTTCCTAAGCGGTGCGGAAGAAATCTCTAGTTTCTCGCCGCGCGCCTCACCATAAGAGTAGGCTAAATTGATCCAACCCAACGGCCTCCGTGCCGAACCGCATGTCGTTCGAACAGCGGTTCCAGGAAGGGAAAATGCATGCGTGACTCCAGGTACGACATTCTGTTCGAACCCATGAAGATCGGACCGGTCACCGCGAAGAACCGCTTCTATCAGGTGCCGCATTGCAATGGCGGCGGCTATCGCGACCCATCGGCTGCGGCAGAAATGCGACGCATGAAATCGGAAGGCGGCTGGGGCGTCATCTTCACCGAACAGACCGAGATGCACCATACGTCCGAGATCACGCCGTTCATCGAGTTGCGGCTCTGGGACGATGCGGACATCCCCATGCTGGCGAAAATGTCCAAGGCGATGAAGCAATATGGCGCGCTGGCCGGTATCCAGCTCGCCTATTCTGGCATCAACGGACCGAACCTCTATACGAAAGAAGTGCCACGCGGACCGAGCGCCTTGCCGATCCGCACTTTCACGAACGATCCGGTTCAGGCGCGCGCCATGGACAAGCAGGACATCAAGGATCTGCGCCGCTGGCACCGAAATGCGTTTATTCGCGCCAAGCAGGCAGGGTTCGATCTGGTTTGCCTTTACGGCGCGCATGGCTTCGGCATTATCCAGCACTTCCTGTCCACGGCGACGAACCAGCGCACTGACGAATATGGCGGCTCGCTGGAAAACCGCTCGCGGCTGATGCGCGAACTCATCGAGGAGGGGCGCGACGCCATCGGTGATACATGCGGCCTGACTCTGCGGCTTTCGCTGGACGAGATGATTGGGGAGCTCGGTTTTGCGAATTCCGAAGTGCGCGACATGATCGAAATGCATGCCGATCTGCCGGACCTTTGGGATCTGGCGCATGGCGCGTGGGAAGACTGCTCCGGCCCGTCGCGGTTCAAGGAGGAGGGCGCGCAGGAAGACCTCGTTTCCGGCATCAGGAAACTGACGTCCAAGCCGGTCGTCGGCGTTGGTCGCTTCACGTCGCCGGATGTGATGGTCAAGATGATCAAGTCCGGCACACTGGACTTCATCGGCTGCGCACGGCCTTCGATTGCCGATCCTTTCCTGCCGAAAAAGGTGGAAGAGGGCCGCATCGAAGACATTCGCGAATGCATCGGCTGCAATATCTGCATTACCGGCGACATGACGATGTCGATCTCGCGCTGCACGCAGAACCCGACCTTCATGGAAGAATGGCGCAAAGGCTGGCACCCGGAGCGCATGCAGCCCAAGGGCGATAGCGAAAGCGTTCTCATCGTCGGTGCCGGTCCAGCCGGACTGGAAGCCGGACGTGCACTGGGCTTGCGCGGCTATCAGTTGGCGATTGCCGAGGCAGGAACTGAACTAGGTGGGCGCGTTGCGCGCGAATGCCGTTTGCCGGGGCTTTCGGCCTGGGGCCGCGTTCGCGATTATCGCCAATACCAGCTCAGCCAGATGTCGAATGTCGATATCTATTTTGAAAGCCGTCTTTCGGCGGAAGACATTCTGGCCTTCGGTTTCGAAAACATCGCGATTGCAACCGGGTCCGCATGGCGGCGCGACGGCGTTGCGCGCGCTCACGTCATTCCGATGCCGATGGATCAGGAGATGCCGATCTACACGCCGGACGATCTGATGGATGGTGATGTGCCAACCGGCAACATCGTGCTTTTCGACGATGATCACTACTATATGGGCGGCGTTCTGGCGGAACTCATGGCCAGAAAAGGCGCGAAGGTAACGCTCATCACGCCATCGGCTTACGTTTCCGACTGGACGCGAAATACGCTGGAGCAGGGCGCTATCCATCGCAGGCTGGCCGATCTGGGCGTCGAAATCGTGCTGAACCGCACCGTGACGCGTGTCGTTTCCGGCGGTGTCGAGACGGCATGTGCTTATACCGGTGCCGGGCGCGCATATGGTGCCGATGCCGTGATTCTGGTGACGTCCCGTCAACAGGACGACAGCGTTTGGCGTGAACTTCAAGCTCGGCGCGAGGAGTGGGTCGACAACGGTATCCGCTCGATCAAGGTGATCGGCGACGCCGAGGCGCCCGGCCCGATTGCCTGGGCGACCTATGCGGGTCATCGTTATGCGCGCGAACTGGACGAGGCCGATATTGGCGATGCGCTGCCATTCCGCCGCGAGATAACGGCACTAGCAGCAGATTAAGGGCGCTCGGAACCTTGTAGTCCAGAGGATATGATGGGTGGCGCAAAGCCTGGCTTTGTGCGACGAGCACCCAACATATTCTCAAGCGCGAATTACACCAATGTCCGACAATTCATCGTCTTCGGTCACGCCGAATGTTCGTCTCGGCATCGTACTCATGCTGCTCAGTATGCTGATGTTCGCGTTGAACGACACGATGGGCAAGTGGCTGGTCTCGACTTACACAGTCGGCCAGCTCGTGCTTATCCGAAGCCTAGCCGCGCTTGTCGTTCTGTCTCCGCTTTTCTGGAAAACCGGCACCAAGAAGCTGTTTCTGGTGGAGCGACCGGGCCTGCATCTTCTTCGCGCATTCCTTTTCGCCTTCGAGGCTTGTGCTTTCTATTTCGCGGTCATCTACATGCCGCTTGCCGACGCAATGACCTATTGGCTGGCGGCTCCGATCTATGTCGCGGCCGTCTCGCCGCTGTTTCTGGGCGAAAAGGTCGGCTGGCGTCGATGGACGGCGATCATTCTGGGTTTCGTCGGTGTAATCGTCGCGCTTGAGCCCTCCGCGCAGACATTTTCATTGCCGGCGCTGCTTTCGTTGGCAGGCAGCCTCGCCTTTGCAATGGCAATGGTGCTCGGCCGTTCATTGCGGGCGGCATCCGACGCTACGCTCGTGTTCTGGCAGGCGGCGGGAGCGGTGGTGTTTGCGGGATTGATGCTTTTGTTCGGCGTTTCCGAGTGGGTTCCCGTTGGGCCGCTCGATCTGAGTTTCCTCTGTATGCTCGGTGTCGTATCGATGTTGGCGCATCTACTGGTCAACCGTTCGCTGAAGCTTGCAGACACGTCTACGGTCGTGCCTTTGCAGTACACGCTGCTCATCTGGGGCATCATTTTCGGCTGGGCAATCTTCGATGATCGTCCACGCTTCGCAATGCTCGTCGGGGCATTGATCATCGTTGCCTCCGGCCTTTTCATCTTCTTCCGCGAGCAAAAACTCAGACGCGACGGCAAGCTCTGAAAACCGTAGTTGCATTGAAAGAAGCGTCTCTTGTCCGTAAGTCTGTGTGCAATGGCTTATCGGACGACAGGATTCGTATGAAAACGGGCGTTGGAATTTTGGTGCTTGCGGCGTGTTTCGTCTTGTCGCCGATGGCCGCATGGGCCAACTGGAAAGCGGTCGAAAAGGTCGAGACTTACTCGATAACCGGCAAATCCGGTCCCGAACTCTACGCCTCGATCGGCGAGCGCGGGCCGAAAGCCAGCGTTGGCCGGGCGATTGCGCATACGAATTTCAAGCTGACATGGATACGCGATTACCAGCCGCAAGGCGATGGCTGCACGCTGGTTACAGCGCGGCCAAAGCTCACCATCACATATATGCTTCCCAAGCCGTCGCAAAAACTGCCCGCGCCGATCAAGCGAAACTGGGACACTTTCATCGCGGGCGTCGAGGCGCATGAGATTGTGCATGGCGACCAGATCAAAGACATGGTGAAGGCAATCGAGGCGACCAGCGTCGGCCTTTCGGTTCCAAACGACCCCAACTGCACCAAGGTCAGGGAGGAGCTACAGCAGCGGCTGGGCAAGCTTTCCATGGAGCAAAGGCAGCGCAGCCGTGACTTCGATCGCGTTGAACTCAGCAATGGCGGCAACATCCACCAGCTTATCCTGAACCTCGTAAATGGCGGGTAGTTCAGCGCTTCCCGTTCGCGAGGCGAAGCGATGCGGGGCTCTTGCGCAGTTTGAGCATGGCTATCGTGCCGATGATCGGGCCGGGCGCGAGAAACAGGAACGTCCAGCGCCATCCGCCGAGCAGATCGGCCAGATGCGGCATCAGCCAGATGACGAATATGGTGAGCGCGAAGCCGAGTCCCAATTGCAATGATAGGGCAGTACCCACGAATTCGCGCTGACCGAGTTCGGTGACCGCTGCTGAGAATTGCGCTGAATCGCCGATTATCGTTATGCCCCAGACGATGGCGACTGTAGCGATCAGCCATATCGGCCCGCCATAGACGAAGCACATCGCGATTGCGCATGCGCCGGAGATCATCATGAAACCGGCGGTGGTGGCTGTGCGCCCGTAACGGTCGGACAGGAGCCCGCCAGCAATACATCCGACGACGCCGGACGCGATTGCGGCAAAGGTTACGAGTGATGCGAGGGCGGCGGATGGACCGGAAAACAGTTCGATGGAGCTGCGGAGATAAACGAGAAGCCACGCCCACATCGCGTAAAGCTCCCACATGTGGCCGAGATAGCCGACATTGACCAGAAACAGGTTTCTGTCTCGAAAGACGATGCCGATCTGTGCAGGATTGAAGATCGCCCGCCCGAATGGATGCGGACCTTCCTTGGCGAAAAGCAGAAAGCAGAGCGCGCCGATAAGTGCGGCGACACTTGAAAGGCTGATGACCAGCGTCCAGTCGAGCGACTGCGCCAGGCTTCGAAAGAGATGCGGCAGCGACGAGCCAAGTGTCAGCGCGGCAATCACCGCGCCGAGCGCCAGACCGCGATTGCGCACGAACCATGTCGAGACGAGTTTGAGGGCAGGCGGATAGACCCCGGCCAGCGCTACGCCGGTCGCGATGCGGCATGCGACGGCACCGGCAGGGCCGGGCTCGAGCAGCAGCATGGCGTTTGCAAGTGCGGCAATCGCCGCCGAAGCGGCCATCAGCCGGTTCAGCCTGACGATGTCGGGGAGGTTGACGAAACTAGCCAGCAGCGCACCGGTAACGAAGCCGATTTGCACACCGTTCGTCAGCCAGCCAACTGCCGTATCCGACAGCGACCATGCGACTTTCAGTTCGGGTGTGACGGCAGTCGCGGAAAACCATGTCGTCAGAGAAAAGACTACCGCAACGCATAAAACGCCAAGCACGATCCAGGGATTTTCACCCCGGACCGCGGTTGAAACTTCAGCTTTTATGGGCCGCGACGCGGACATTTCAGTTCTTTGCGAGCGCAACGGTGAAAACGGTAGCAGTACCAGTCAGGCAGACTTCACCGGCTTCATTGCGAACGCTGGTTTCGATCTTGCAGATAGGCTTGTCGTCGCGAACGTCCTTGATTTCGACACGCCCGGTGATTTCTTCATCGACGCCGACGGCCTTCACGAATTTCCATTCAACACCGAGAAATACGGTGCCGGGGCCGGGCAAATCTTCTGCCACGAGCGCGTTGAGAATGCCGGATGTAACGCCGCCCTGCACGATGAGTTTGCCGAATACAGAGGCTTCCGCCAGCGCGCGATCATAATGAAGCGGGTTGTGGTCTCCGGTCATCTCGGAAAAGGCTTCGATGTCTTTCATGCTCGTGCGGCGCGAGCGCTCGGCGAAATCACCGACTTTCGGCTTGCCCTTGATCACGCCGGCCCAGCCGTCTTTCACAGTCTCATTCATTCAAATTGCCTTTCTTCAGATTTTGGTTCGTTCGAATGCGGGGAGAGTTCGCCCGCCGATTTTTGTGGGTTTCAATTTCACAGGATCACCGACGGTGAGGTTTCCTTCTGCCGGTTCATGAATGAAGCTGAGCATGGTCGGCCCCTCGGCCAGTTCCACCAGCCCGACCGTGAAGGGCGCGATTGGCTGCCAGCCGGGATGTCCGGGCTTGTGAATTACGGAGAATGATTTGAGGCGGCCGGAGCCGGAGGCATCTTTCCAGCGCAGCCAGTCGCTCCAGCAATGCGGGCAGACCGGGCGAGGGTAGAACACGGACTCTCCGCAATCGTCGCAATGCTGGATGATCAGGCGGCCCTGCGAGGCGGCTTCCCAGAAGGGAGCAGTCAAGGCCGTAATCGTCGGGCCGGGCGTTTTCAGAAGATCGAAATCCATCAATCCGCTCCCAATATCAAAGCTGTGGCTTCGCTCATCGTCGCGCCGTTTCCGGTGATCAGAGCGGTGCTCGCGTTTGCGATCTGGCGACCGGCTGCGTCGCCGCGAAGCTGGCGAACCGCCTCGACGATGTGGGTCATGCCGCCGGCAAGGTCGGGCTGGCCGAAGCCGATCTGGCCGCCATGCGTGTTGAGCGGGGCATCGCCGGAATAGCCGAGATGGTGATCACGGACCCATTTGCCGAAATCGCCGGGTGCGCAAAGTCCGGCATCCTCGATCGTCGTGGCGACCATGATCGTGTAGCAATCGTAGAGCGACAAAAGGCTCATTTCCTTTGCCTTCGTGCCGGACTGCGCAAATGCGCGCGCCATCGCATCTTTCAGCGGGCCGGATGTCAGGCTGGGTGCCTGCGACACGGCGCGATGCGTGACCTTTTCGCCCGCACCCAGGAGATGCACCGGCGGTTTTTTAAGTTGGCGCGCCCGTTCGGACGAAACGACGATGATCGCCTCGCCACCTGCAACCGGCATTACGATCTCATAAAGATGGAGCGGTGAGGCAACCATTGGCGATGCGAGCACATCGGCGATCGTCGCTGGCTTGCCGTAGAAAATCGCATCCGGGTTCGATTGCGCATTGTGGCGGGCAGCCGCTGCGATGGCTGCGAAATCTTCCGCAGTCGAGCCGTATTGCGCCATGTGCGCCTGCATAAGAAGCGCATAGGACGTGTTGGCGCCGGAGGCCCCGAAAGGCACGTCGAATTCGCGGATCGGATTGCGATTGGGCGAGCGCGGCGGGTTGTCGTCGCGCGCATTGGCAAGCACACAGAGCACCGTATCGCACATGCCGGACTGGATAGCGGCGGCGGCGCGCCAGACCATGCCGGCGCCCGAGGCACCGCCAAGATCTACGACGTTTGCCATGGTCGGTTTGAGGCCGAGATATTCCGCGATCGTCGCCGGTACATGCTGAGGCGTCTCGCCCACCTGCGGGCCGACGAGCAGGCCGTCGATCTCACCTGGATGAATGCCTGCATCGATTGCGGCAAGCTTTGAAACCTGTGCGATAAGCTCCAGCGTGGTGACGCCTTCGGTGCGGCGCACAGGCTTCAACTCGCCGATGCCGGCAATCGATGCGTTCCAATGCGACCGCCTCATGCCGCGTGGCTCCTGTCGAGCGCGCCATATTCGGTGAGGCATTCGGGGTTGGCCAGCGAGCCGAGATTCTTGACCACGCCGCCTTCCAGAACGGTGCGGGCGGCACCTTCGACGCGTTTGCCGTTCAACGTGTAGGGCACGGCATGGACTGCATGAATGCGATGCGGAACATGGCGGGGCGATGCCTGTTCGCGAATTCGGCTGCGAATATTTTTCGCGAGTTCTGGGGACAGAGCGACGTCATCCTTGAGCTTGATGCAGAGCACAATTTCCTCATCGCCGGAGATCGGCGCGCCGAAGACAAGGCAGTCTTCGATCTCTTTGAAATATTCGCAGGCTGCGTAGATTTCTGCCGTACCGATGCGAACGCCGCCCGGCTTCAGGGTGGTATCGGAGCGTCCGTAGATGACGGCGGAGCCGTTCGGGGTGAGTTCGGCAACGTCGCCATGTGTCCATATTTCGCGACGCGCGTCGAAATAGGTGTTCATGTAGCGCTCGTAGCCGCCATCGCCCCAGAATGTGATCGGCATTGACGGGAAGGGCTCCGTGCAGACCAGATCGCCCTGACTGCCGATGACCGGCGCATTACGGTCGTCCATCACTGCGACGGCCAGGCCGAGACCCTTGACGGTCAACTCGCCGCGCCGGACGGGGTGCAGTGGCGAGCCCAGCATAAAGCATCCGATGATTTCCGTGCCGCCCGAAATCGACGCGAAAATCATGTCCTTTTTAATCGCGTCGTAGACCCAATCGAACTGATGCGGGGAGACGGGCGCACCTGCCGACAGGACGGATTTCAAGGCGGAAAGATCGTGCCATTCACCTGGCTTGTAGCCCTCATCGGCGAGCACTGCGAGGTATTTGGGGCTTGTGCCGAAATGCGTGATCCGCGCCTTTTCAGCGACGCTCCAGAGAGGCGTTACGTCGAGACCGAGTGGTGTCTTGAGGATCGGCGCGCCGTCGTAGAGAACGACAGTTGCACCGCAGGAGAGGCCGGAGATTACCCAATGGTACATCATCCAGGCGGTGTTCGTGTACCAGCTCAGCACGTCGCCTTGCTGCACATCCCCATGCAACACATGCTCCTTCATATGCTGGAGGATGACCCCGCCGACGGAGTGAACGATGGCTTTTGGCGCACCGGTCGTGCCGGACGTGTAGAGAACATAGACGGGATGCGAAAAAGGCACGCGCTCGAATTCGAGCGGTGCGTCGCTGCCGAAAGCCTCATTGTTGTGGAGCGAAATGCCGGTCGGGAGGCTGAGTTCGGCATCGCCGGTAGTGACAACATGCTGTAATCCGGGCATGCCGGAGGCGATCTCGACAATACGTGACCCGATGTCGTGAACCTTGCCGCCATAGAGATAGGTCGGGCTGGCAAACATCACTTTGGGTTTGATCTGACCGAGACGGTCCAGAATGGCGATGACGCCGAAATCGGGCGAACAGGACGACCATGTTGCGCCAATCGCGGCGGTTGCCAGAAGGGCGACGAGCGCTTCGACGCGGTTCGGCAAAATCCCGGCGACGCAATCGTCTTTCGTGACGCCGGATTGCCTGAGGCCGTTTGCGACACGCGCGACCATCGCCCGCAATTCGCCGCGCGTGATCGTGCGATAGGAGCCTGCTTCATCCGCTTCGATCAATGCCGTGTCGGCATCCTCGCCGCGCATAAGAAGGTTTTCCGCCATATTGAGTCGGGCTTCGGGGAAAAATTTCGAACCGGTCATCGGCCGCTCGGCATCGTAGACGAAATCGATGCTGCCGCGCTCGCCAATGACTTTCGTGAAGTCCCAAAGCTTGCGCCAGAACGTGCCCTTGTCGGCAATCGACCAACTATGCAGCGCATTGTAGTCGTGCGGATCGAAGCCGCATTCTTTCGAAAAGCGCGCGAGATTGCTGGATTCGAAGCGCGAAGGATCGGGCTTCCAAAGGATTTCTGATGACAATTCGACCTCCCACAGCCACAACGGAAATATATGTTGCAAAGTACTGACCGATCGGTACAATTTATAAAACCGTCCATTCTGTCAATCGAAAATCGTTCACTTGCTGTCAGACGAGGCGTTGGGTTAGGCAAGGTTGTGGAAAATTAAGCGAGCGGGAATCCGATGACGAAAAATGCGGCTGGCAAACTTCGCACTGAAGACGTTTCAGACACGAAGCGATTGATCATGTCTGTGGCGGCCAAGCTCTTTGCGGAAAAGGGCTATGGAGGCGCTGGCATCAGCGAAGTGGGCGATGCGGCAGGATTCGGAAAAGGCGCGCTCTACTATCACATCAAGTCGAAAGAAGACCTGCTCTTCGACATCATGACGGTCTACATGATCGACCTGATCGAGGCGGCGCGGTCCATAGAAGAAGCGGAAGGCACGCCCCAGGATCAGGTTTTTGCACTCAGCCGCAGCTTCATGGAAATCATGTTCGCAAGCCGTCCGGAGATGACGGTCTGTTTCCGCGAAGTGCATGCGCTGAGCGAAGGCAGGCGCAAGGACGTGCTTTCGCTGCATTCCGAATATCAGGAAATCTGGGTGCACGTTCTGGCGCGCGGCACTGAGATTGGAACGTTCAGGCAAATGACCAAGATCGAAATCAAGGCGCTGCTCGGCATGTATTTCTACAGCTTCCTGTGGGTGCGCGCCGATGGGCCGATCACCATCGAATCCATTGCCGACAGTTTTACAGGCATCGTGCTGCGTGCTGCCGGGAGCGCCTGACACAATCTCATGCGGAGGAAATAATGCGGGAAGAAATCGTCATCGTTGCTGCCAAGCGCACGCCGATCGGCAAGCTGAATGGCAGCCTGTCCGGGCTTTCCGCAGCCGAACTCGGTGCGATGGTGATTTCCGCGCTGCTTGAAGAAACCGGTCTGGAAGGCGGCCAGATCGATGAAGTCATAATGGGGCAGGTTTTGACCGGGGGAGCAGGGCAGAACCCGGCCCGTCAGGCAGCCCTTCGTGCCGGAATTCCCGTCAACGTGCCTGCAATGACCGTCAACAAGGTTTGCGGCGCGGGGCAGAAATCGATCCATCTTGCGGCTCAGGCCATTCAGTGCGGCGATGCCGATATTGTCGTGGCTGGCGGTCAGGACAGCATGTCCACCGCTCCCCATCTTCTTTACGGCCTGCGGGGCGGCGCGCGCATGGGCGATCAGACGGTCAAGGATTCCATGATCGTCGACGGTCTTTGGGATGCATTTCACGATGTCCATATGGGCACGACCGCAGAGCACCTCGCGCGTCGCTATCAGATCACACGGCGCATGCAGGATGAGTTTGCGGCGGCATCGCAGCGCAAGGCGCGGGATGCCGTTTCGCGCGATAGTTTCCGGGACGAAAAGATCGTCGTTCCGATCGAGACGCGAAAGGGGAAGATTTCCGTCGAGGCTGATGAGCATCCGAATGCTGGAACGACAGTCGAACAGTTGGGCGGCTTGCGGCCGGTTTTCGCCAGCGAGGGTACGGTAACGGCCGGCAATTCTTCAGGGCTGAATGACGGCGCGGCGGCACTGGTGGTCATGTCGGCCAAGCGCGCCGACCAACTCGGACTTTCACCTCTGGCGCGCATCGCGTCTTACGCTTCCGCCGGTGTCGAGCCGATGGATATGGGGCTTGGCCCGGTCGCCGCATCCCGCAAGGCGCTTGAACGCGCGGGATGGGCCTCGAGCGATCTCGACCTGATGGAAATCAACGAGGCGTTTGCCGCTCAGGCCATTGCCGTAAATCGCGAAATGGGTTGGGACACCGGCGCGATCAACGTCAATGGCGGCGCGATTGCGCTCGGCCATCCCCTGGCTGCTTCAGGTTGCCGGATCGTCGTGACCTTGTTGCATGAAATGATGAAGCGCGATGCGAAAAAGGGCTTGGCTTCATTGTGCATCGGAGGCGGTTTAGGCGTCGCGCTATGTCTTGAACGCTGATCCGCAGGGCAGTTCATCCGCCGATCCATTTATTTCAGTTGACACTGACACGCATATTACCCATCGTCTGTACCGATCGGTCGGTACGAAAACTATCTGACAAGCTGCGGTCACATCATGCCTTGAGGAGGAGGGATGTGGACGAGTTGGATAACCGATTGGGTATCGCGAAAATTAGCATTATGGGAGGACATGATGACTGAACAAACACTCTCCATCGCGGATGATGGCAAGGCCATGACGCCGCAACATAAAAAGGTTGCGGCGGCGAGTTTCATAGGCACTGCCATCGAGTGGTATGATTATTACCTTTACGGCACGTGCGCCGCGTTGGTGTTCCCAGCCGTTTTCTTCCCATCTTTCGATCCGCTCGTCGGCACGCTCGTTGCCTTCGCAACTTACGCCGTCGGCTTCGTCGCCCGCCCCATCGGCGGCATCGTCGCCGGACATTATGGCGACCGCATCGGACGCAAATCAATGTTGATGCTCAGCCTGCTCATCATGGGCATAAGCACCGTGCTTATCGGCTTCATTCCAAGCTATGAAACCATTGGTATCTGGGCCGCGGTCATTCTCTGCACGTTGCGCGTGGCGCAGGGGTTTGCCGTAGGCGGCGAATGGGGTGCGGCCGTTGTCATGGCCGTCGAGCATGCGCCAGAGGGCAAGCGCGGACTTTATGGAAGCTTTCCGCAATTGGGCGTGCCTGCCGGTCTTCTCCTCTCGACCATTGCCATCGCAGTCGCTTCTGGCATGATGACGAACGAGGCGTTCCTGTCCTGGGGTTGGCGCGTGCCGTTCCTGCTTAGTGCCGCACTTATCATCGTTGGTGTTTATATTCGTGCGAGTGTCGATGAATCCCCAGCGTTTGAGGCCATAAAGCAGAGCAATCAGCAGGCCGAAAGCCCAGTCATCGAAGTGGTTCGTGATCAGTGGCGTATTTTGCTTATCACCATCGGCATGAAGTTTCTGCAGAACGCGGTATTCTATCTCTACAGCGTGTTCGTTCTGTCCTACATCGTCAACACTCTTGGACTGGACCGTCAGGTCGGGCTGAATGCGGTGGTGATTTCGTCTATCGTCGGTTTCGCAACTTTGCCGCTGTGGTCGTATCTATCGGACCGCATTGGCCGCAAGCCGGTGTATCTCTTCGGCTGCATCGCCTCGACTTTCTTCATCATCCCGTTCTTCTGGATGGCGAATAGCGGGTCGATCATACTTCTGACGCTCGCTGTGGTGATCGGTCTGAACGTGTTGCATGACTCGCTCTACGGACCTCAGGCCGTCTACTTCTCCGAGCTTTACGGCACCAAGGTTCGGCTTAGCGGTGCGTCGATCGGATATCAGGTTGGTGCGGTTCTTTCCGGCGGTCTTGCGCCACTGATCGCCGTCTCGCTGCTTGTAGCCTTTGATGGCGAGCCGACAGGCATCATCATCTATGTGTTCATACTCGGTATTATCAGTACCGGCTGTACGCTGCTTGCGAGAGAGACCTTCAAGGACAAGTGGGAGCAATAGCAAACGATAGATCGAGGTCGATGCCGGTAATCCGGCATCGACCTTGTTTGCTGACAATGCTTGACGTGGCGTCGAAACACCGAGACGTTCTGAAAACTAGAATTCACCGGGCGGTTATATGACCCCAATGCTGAAGACCAAACTTCGCGGGCGTCCGCGATATGACGATGAAGACAGCAGCGCGACCATCAGTTTTCGCCGCATCGCCGCGGGCAATCTGGATCGTGGCGAGATGGCGCCCCTTTGGGTGCAGTTGAAAAACCGCATTCAAACGGCAATCGAAAACAAGGTGATCGAGGCACAATCCCGAATCCCGTCCGAGCAGGCTCTCTGCGAAATTTTCGATGTTTCCCGTCCGGTGATCCGCGCTGCGTTGAGTGCACTCGCTGCGGAAGGCTTCGTCATCAAGATCCCGCGAAAGGGGATGTTCGTCGCCGGTCAGCGGCGTGAGGTCGACTTCATGACCTCCAACCTTGGCGTGTTCGGAGATCTGACCGCAAAAGGTCATACCGTTACGGCAAAGACATTCGAATTCTACCGGGACCGGCCCAACGAAACAGAGAAGCGCGTATTCGGCATTCCCGATGAAGGAAGCGTCATCCGTATTACGCGTGTGTATTCCTCCGACGGCAATCCGATCACGCTTACGCATATATCGCTTCCCGGTCACAAAGTGCCGGGGATGGAAAAGCTGGATATTGAAAACCGGTCGGTCTTCCAGACCATCAAGGAGCAGTACGGGCTGACCGTGAAGCGCGCCGAGCGCTGGTTTACCACCCAGATGCCGACCGAGGAAGCAATGGTGCGGATGGGTGTTCCATCGAACATGCCGCTGATCGCGATCGAGTCCATCGCCTACGATCATGACGGGGCAGCGCTCGAATATTACAACGCCTTCTACAATTCAGCCGTCGCGCGCATTCATCTCAAAATCGAAGCTTAAAAATAAATCGACCGGTCGGTACAAAATTTAGCTATTTCTGGTAATAACCAGATTGACAGCAAAGCATGATGTCCGTAACGTCATGATGTCGGCGTGAGGACGTTGACGGAGGAAATCGAACATCGCGACACGCCGCTGGCCCTGCCGGCGAACGCTTGAGGCTTGCCCTCTGCGCAGATGTTCGGCTGGAGGTTGAATGAATTATCGGGATCAATTCGATCTGACTGGAAAAGTTGCTGCCGTTACCGGCGGTGCTGGCGGTATCGGTCTGGAAACGGCGAAGGCGCTGGCAAGCTGCGGCGCGAAGATCGCGCTTCTGGATCTCGATCTCGATGCGCTCGACAAGGCGGCTTCAAGCCTGAAAGACGAAGGTTTCGAAGCTTCGGTTCATGTCGCCAACGTAACCGTTCCATCGGAAGTGAATGCCGCTGCCAAGGCCGTGATCGACACATATGGGCGGATCGATATTCTCGTGAACAGCGCAGGCATTGCGAGGCTTCACACGGCACTTGATGTAACCGATGACGAATGGCGTCTCGTGATGGACATCAACGTCAACGGCACGTTCTGGGCGTCGCGCGCTTTCGGCAAATATATGGTCGAGAACAAGCAAGGGAGCATCGTCAATCTCGGCTCCATGTCCGGCATCATCATCAACCGGCCGCAATATGCGGCGTCCTATATGGCCAGCAAAGGCGCGGTGCACATGCTCACCAAGGCCCTGGCTGTCGAGTGGGTCGATCACGGCGTTCGGGTCAACGCGGTCGCGCCCGGTTATGTCGGCACCGACATGACGCTGTCCATGCGCGCGCGCCCTGAGCTTTTCGATGTCTGGATGGACATGACGCCGATGAAGCGCTGCGGCGAGCCATCCGAGATCGCGTCGACCATTCTGTTTCTGGCGTCCCCCGCATCCTCCTATGTCACCGGATCGATCCTGTCGGTCGACGGCGGCTACACAGCTTACTGAGACCGATATGAGCAAGATCATGTTTAGTGACGAAGAACTGGCCAAGCGGCAGTCGATTATCGACACCTGCCTTGAGATGAACCGGTTGGGTATCAACCAGGGAACCTCCGGCAATGTCAGCCTTCGCAATGGCGATCATATTCTGATCACGCCGACCAGCGTTCCCTATGGAAGTCTGCGCCCGCAGGACATCGTGCGTCTCAATATGGATGGAACGACTGAAGGCCCGTTGCAGGCTTCCAGCGAATGGCGCTTTCATCGCGACATCATGATCGCCCGTCCCGATGTCGGAGCAATCGTGCATGCCCATCCGATCTATTCGACGATCATCGCGATTATAGGTCTCGATATTCCGGCTATTCATTACATGGTCGCCGTTGCCGGGGGCGACGATATTCGCTGCGCACCCTACGCCACATTCGGCTCGGAAGAATTGTCGCAAAACGCAGTCAAGGCATTGGAAGGCCGCAAGGCGTGCCTGCTCGAACATCACGGCATCATCGCCGTTGGAACGACGCTTGCCAAAGCACTTTGGCTTTCCGTCGAGGTCGAAACGCTGGCCCGCCAGCTTCACGGCGCGATGCAGTTTGGCGAGCCGCGCCTGCTGCCCAAGGAAGAGATCGCGAATGTACTCGCGAAAATGGGCAGCTACGGACACAAGGATTAGAGGTTTGCCCGATGGGCAATCAGGCCGGATCTTCGGCATCACTGGACCAGGGAGGAGACTACGTCCATGTCAGTTAAAACAAGTCAGAACCGGCGCACCCTTTTGAAGGCGACCGTCGCCGCATTCGCACTAACGATGACACTCTCGGCCGCGACCGCGCAGGAAGCAGCCGACGATTCCAAGCTGTCGCTTGCTGGAAAGCGCATCGGCATTTCCGCGATCGGCACCGATCACCATTGGGATCTGATGGCCTATCAGGGCATCATCGATGAAGTGAAGGCGCTCGGCGGCGAGCCAATCGCGCTCGATGCGAAGCGCAGCGACCAGACGCATGTGTCGCAGTTGCAGACGCTGATCGCCCAGAAGCCCGATGCGATCATCGAGCAGCTCGGCAATCTCGATGTCATCAACCCTTGGCTGAAGCGCATCAAGGACGCCGGTATTCCGCTTTTCACGGTGGATACGGCAACCCCGCACGCGCTTAACGTCACCGCTTCGAACAATTTCAGCATCGGCGCCGAAATCGCCCTGCAGATGGTGTCCGATATGGGCGGCAAGGGAAATGTGCTGGTCTTCAACGGCTTCTACAGCGTGCCGGTCTGCAAGATCCGCTACGACCAGATGAAGTATGTTCTGGGCTTCTACCCGGACGTGAAAGTCATCGAGCCTGAACTTCGCGACGTGATCCCGAATACGGTGCAGAGTGCCTATTCGAACGTCACCGACATGCTGACAAAATATCCGAACGAAGGCGATGTTTCGGCCATCTGGGCGTGCTGGGACATTCCGCAGATCGGCGCCACTCAGGCGATCGAGGCTGCCGGACGCAAGGGCATCATGACCTACGCAGTCGACGGCAGCCCGGAAGTTGTAGAAATGGTTGCGAATCCGGAATCGGCCGCAGGTGCGGTTGCAGCGCAGCAGCCATATGAAATCGGCAAGACGGCAGCTCGCAATGCGGCCCGTTACCTCGCAGGCGAGAAGGTCGAGCCTTTCACCTTCGTTCCTTCCGTGTTGGTCACGAAGGCCAATGCTTCAGAAACTGCAGCACAGTTTCTGGAAAAGAAAGACGCCAAGTAAGCGAGCCTTTAAGGTTCGTGGGCCGCGCTATTTAGGCGCGGCCCATATTTTCTGATGTGGAGGAAGCCATGACCGTTGAGGAAAATCTCGCCATCGATATGCGTGGCGTTTCCAAGAGCTTTGGTCCCGTGAAAGCGCTTGTCGATGCAAATCTCAAAGTGGCGAAGGGGTCGATTCACGGCTTGGTCGGGCAGAACGGCGCCGGCAAATCCACCATCATCAAAGTGCTCGCCGGTATTTTGAAGCCGGAAGCGGGCGAGATCGTCATCAACGGCAAAACTGTCTCGAAACTTACGCCTGCCAGCGTCGAACAGCACGGCGTTCACTTCATCCATCAGGACCGGCTGCTCGTCCCGACTTCGACGGTTGCGGAAGCGATTTTCCTCAATCACGAGCCGCGTATCGGTCCGTTTATCAATCATGGCGCCATGAAAAGAAGCGCGGCCGAACTGCTCAAGCAGTATTTCGACCTCGAAATCCCATCCAGCACGCTCATTCAGGATTTGACAACAGCGCAACAGAAGATTGTTCAGATCACGCGGGCGCTGGCGCAGAAGGCGTCCGTTCTGGTTTTGGACGAACCGACCGCCGCCTTGGTGAAGAAGGAGGTCGATAGCCTTTTCAAAGTGCTGCGCCGCCTCAAGAAGGATGGCATCGCGGTCATTTTCATCTCGCATTACATGCAGGAAATCGAAGACCTTTGCGACACCGTCACGGTGATGCGCAACGGCACCGATGTCGGCGTCGTGACCCCTAAGGAAACGACGATCGACGAGATCGTCTCGATGATGATTAACCGCGATGTCGGCGAGATGTTTCCAAAGCGCAGTGCGGCGATCGGCGAAACCGTGCTGGACGTTTCGAACCTCGCGCTCGCCGGACATTTCCGCGACGTGTCCTTCTCCGTTAAACGAGGCGAAGTCGTTGGCCTGACCGGCCTTCTGGGCTCCGGCGTCAAGGAACTGGTGCAATGCCTGTTCGGTCTCGATAGGCCCGACAGCGGCGTCATCACACTCGACGACAAGACTATGAAATTTCCTTCCCCCGTTCGAGCCGTTGCCAATGAAGTGGCGTTGGTGCCGGAAGACCGTCGCGCTCACGGCGTCGCTT
Source organism: Foliimonas ilicis (assembly GCF_039939195.1). NCBI lineage: Bacteria > Pseudomonadati > Pseudomonadota > Alphaproteobacteria > Hyphomicrobiales > Phyllobacteriaceae > Foliimonas > Foliimonas ilicis. The sequence continues at coordinate 271,139 of NZ_JBDUUH010000003.1, forward strand.
CGGGGCTGTCCGTCTGTGAGAATATTTCGCTGGCCAGCCTCGAACGCTACAGCTCAAGGGGCTTCGTATCGAAGAGCCGCGAGAATGAAGCTATCGATGGATTGATCAAGGAATTGTCGATCAAGACACCGCATCGCAATGCGCTGGTAAAAACATTGTCCGGCGGCAACCAGCAGAAAGTCGCACTCGCGAAATGGCTGAGCTGCCAGTCGAAAGTCTATCTGCTGGATGAACCGACCGTCGCGGTCGATGTCGGCGCGAAGGTCGAGATTTACAATCTGCTGAACCGTCTGGCTTCCGAAGGCGCGGCTATTCTTTTCATGTCGTCGGACCTCCTGGAACTGATCGGCGTCTGCGACCGCGTGCTCGTCGTCTATCGCGGCGAACTCACACACGAATATGATGCGAAAGACGTGGACAGCGACACATTGCTTGCCGCTGCGTCCGGCGCGCGCAGCCGCACACCGAGAGCGGCGGCATGACGATGACGGCTGAAAAAGAGGATTTTGCGATGGGGGATCGGGCCCGTACTCCGGTGGCATCCGCAAGGAGCGGGAAAGCCCTTGGCACGATGCTGGTGCGTTTGGGTGCAATCGGAATTTTTGCGATCATCCTGCTGTATTTCGCTCTCATGGCGCCCGGCTTTCTGAATTTCTACAATGTTTTGAACGTCGTGGAGCAGTCCGCGATTCTCGGTGTTCTCGCATTCGGCATGTCGGTCGTGATCATCGGCGGCGGAAGCGATGTGCAGACCGGCGGCATCGATCTTTCGCTTGCTGCCAATACGGGGCTGTGCGCAGCGGTATTCGCCGTCTCCACAAACGCAGGTTTTGCCTTTCCAACGGCATTCGCCCTGACATTGGCCACCGGACTTGCGGTCGGCCTTTTGAACGCGGTCGCTGTTGTGGTGCTCAACATTTTGCCATTGCTGGCGACGCTCGCAGTGATGAACGTCATAGCAGGTGGCGAACTCATACTGACTCAGAATACCGTCGTTCCCATGTCATCCGACATCGTGATGACGATCGCGACCGGCTCGTTTGCAGGCATTTCGGTGCTGGCATGGTGCCTCATCATCTTCACGATCATCATGCTGCTTTTCCTGCGCTTCACAGGCATGGGCTTGCGCCTCTACGCTGTCGGCGGACACCCCGAAGCAGCACGCGCCGCGGGCTTGAACGTCGGAGCCTATGTCGGTGGGACGTATGTTTTTTCCGGCCTTTGCGCGGCTCTGGCGAGCGTCCTTCTGGTTTCGCGTCTCAGCGCCAGCAGCCCCGGAACGGGTGAACTTCTGCTGTCGATCCTGGCGGCAGCGTTGCTTGGAACTGTGTTCTCGCGCCGCTTCGTGCCGACCGCTGGCGGCACGATATTGAGCACGCTTTTCATCGGCTTCCTCGCCAATGGCTTCCAGCTTCTGAACGTTTCCAGCTATTGGGTGAACGGAGTTCAGGGCACGCTCATCCTCCTTGTCGTGGCTGCCACGTCGTTTGCAAAACCATCGGAGCGCTGATCATGTCCGCTCAAACGAAATCCGACGCTTACAGCCCGCTTAACCCTGAGAATCTGTCGCGCTACGCGGTGGTTCTCGCTTTCATCGGGCTGCTGATCTTCTTCTCGATTGCCAGCCCGACCTTCTTCACAACGGGCAATCTTTTCAACGTTCTGGTCAACAACATCGTGCTGCTCGCCATCGTGTCGCTGGGCATGACCATCGTCATCTCGGCGGGCGGCATCGATCTGTCGGTGGGCGTTTCTGTCGATATGGCCAGCCTAGTTTTCATAAGTCTGCTGGCCGCCGGGTTTGCTGCACCGCTCGGCATCGTCGCTGGTCTTGGGGCGGCGCTGATGGTCGGCTTGGTCAACGCCATATTGATCACCCGCCTGAAAATCAGCCCGTTTCTGGCGACGCTCGGCGTTCTCTTCATCGGCCAGAGCGTCCAGCAGATCGCGACGGGCGGCGGGCAGCCAACCTATCTGGTCACCGGCGGTTTTGCTGCCGTTTTCAACGCCATCGTGCGCACCGAAATTCTGGGTGTGCCGATGTCAGTCATCGTGCTCATTTTGTGCGCGGCTGCGGTTTATCTCACGCTGCACCGCTCCGTTTTCGGGCGCTATGTTCGTGCATTCGGTTCGCAGCCGGGGGTCGCGTGGTATTCGGGCATCCGCGTGCCGTTCAACATGTCGATGGTCTACATCGCATGCGCTCTGCTTTGCGGCATTGCGGGCATTCTTCTGTCGTCCACGGTTCGCTCCTACGTCCCGCTTTCCGGAAACGCGTTCCTTCTCGACGCAATCGGCGCGACCTTTATCGGCACCACGATCAGTGCGGAGCGCAGGCCAAGCGTGATCGGAACGCTTCTCGGCGTCGCCTTGCTTGCGATCGTGAAAAACGGCCTGCTTCTCATCGGCTGGAATTTCTATTGGCAGCAGGTGGGCATTGGCGCGCTGGTCTTCCTGGTTCTGGCGCTGAGCTTCGGCTTGCGCGGCCGTTCGCATTAATTCTTGAAAGTTGGAAATATGACAAATTTTGATGTGAGCTCGGTCGGCTTCTACGTGCTCGATATCCTTGGACGTCCGGTAACGCGTATTCCCGAAGGCGGTCGCGCCGACTACATCGAGGAAATCCGCATGACGGTGGCAGGCACCGCCGGTGCGACCGCCGTCGATTGCGCGATACTCGGCCTGAAGACGCGCGCCGTAACCACGGTGGGTGAAGACGAGATGGGGGATTTCCTCCAGTCGAAGATGGAAAAATTCGGCGTCGAATGCTCGCTCGTCAAGCGCAGCGGTGAGACCCAGACTTCGGCGACGATGCTGCCCGTGCGCCCGAACGGAGAGCGCCCGGCGCTGCATGTGCCCGGCACGGCGGCGATATTCAACGTTGCAGACGAGGATATGGAAGCGGCACTTGACGCGCGCGTCGTGCATGTCGGTGGCACCGGACTGCTGAAGGCTTTCGACGGCGAGCCGACCGTTCGCCTTTTGAAGAGAGCCAAAGAGCTTGGCCGCATCACCACATTCGATCTCATTCAGGCGAATCCAGAGACCTTTGCTCTGGTCGAGCCTTGCCTTCCTTACATCGACTATTTTGTGCCGAGCATCGAAGAGGCGAGCGAGATGGCGGGTGTCAGCGATCCTGCTTCAGTTGCTCGGTTTTTCAAGAAGCGCGGCGTGAAGAATGCGATCCTCACACTGGGTGCGGATGGCGTTTATGTTTCGCCGGAGAATGGCGAGGATTTTCGCCTCCCGGCCTTCGACATCAAGGTTTCCGACACCACCGGCTGCGGCGACAGTTTCACTGCGGGCATCATCGTCGGCATCGTTAAGGGATGGGATTTGAAGCAGTCGGCGCGCTTCGCATCCGCCGTCGCGGCAAAGGTTGCGATGGGCCTTGGCTCGGATGGCAAGCTCGTTTCCTTCGACGACACGATCGAGGCGATGAACAGCCTGCCCGTAAAAACCTATGCGACTGCCTGAAAAAATAGTGATACCGGAGTGAGCGAAATGAACTTCAAACCAGTTGGAAAAGTCGCAATCGTAACCGGAGCTGGCCGGGGCATCGGTCGCGCCCTGGCCGTGGGCCTCGCCGAATTCGGCTACGATGTCGCCGTGCTCGATCTGTCGTCACAGAGCGAAGCGCTCGCCGAGACAGCGGCGGAAATCAAAGCCGCCGGTCGGCAAGCTTATGTCTATGGCATGGACGTGACGTCCAGCGCCGAAATCCGCGCCACGATTGACGACATTCTCGCGAAAGCTGGTGGCATCGACGTTCTCGTCAACAATGCCGGAATTCTCAAGCCATCCACGCTTGAGGCGCTTTCCGAAAAGGACTGGGACGCGCATTTCGACGTGAACGCCAAGGGCGTGCTGCTGATGTGCCAGGCCGTTCTTCCGCATATGCGCGAGAAAAAGAGCGGTCGCATCATCAATATCGCATCGATTGCCGGTCGTCAGGGGGTTGCCACGCAGGGCCATTATGCGGCGACGAAATCGACAGTCATTACGCTGACGCGCGTTCTCGCTCAGGAAGTCGGAATGGACGGCATCACTGTAAACGCGATCTGCCCCGGCATCATTCTGACGGAAATGGGCAAGAACAATCTAGGCAGTGACGAGGCCATTCGCCATTGGGAAAATGTTGCCTCGCTGAAGCGCCTCGGCAGCCCGGAAGACATCGTCGGGCCGGTGCGTTTCTTCGCCTCGAACCAATCGGATTTTGTTACCGGGCAGGCGCTGAATGTCTGCGGCGGTATCTATTTCCACTAATCAGTTCTGCTGATTGCATCCACGATGACGAGGGTTGCGGCGACGTATCCCCGAAGGAGAACCCATGTCTAAAAATGCCCTGAAATTTCTCATCGACGGCAAGTGGGTAGATCCTGTGGGGCAGTCCCGTCACACACTCATCAATCCCGCAACAGAGGAGCCCGTTTGCGAAATCGCGATGGGCAATGCGGAGGATGTGAACCGCGCGGTTGCCGCCGCAAAAGCTGCGTTTCCATCATACTCGATGACCAGGCCAGAAGAGCGCCGCGATCTGCTGCGTGCGCTTCTCGATCTCTACAATCGCAATTATGACGATCTCGCCGTGATGATGACGGAAGAGATGGGTACGGCGAAAACCTTCTCGCATGGCGCGCAAGCCTGGGTTGGGCGCGCCCATCTGGAAACGATCATCGAGGTTCTTGGAACTTACAGCTTTGAGGAATTGCGCGGCGACGTTCTGATCTCGAAAGAGCCTGTCGGCGTCTGCGGCCTCATCACGCCTTGGAACTGGCCGATGAACCAGCTCGTCGTGAAAGTCGTGCCGGCCTTGGCGGCGGGCTGCACCATGGTTGTAAAACCCAGCGAATTTTCGCCGCTAAGCTCGATCCGCTTCAGCGAGTTGGTCAATGAGGCCGGTTTTCCGGCGGGCGTCTACAATTACATCAACGGCGAGGGACATATCGTCGGCGAAGCCATGTCGCGCCACCCCGATATCGACATGATGTCGATCACCGGCTCGGCGCGCGCAGGCATTGCCGTCGCCAAGGCTTCTGCCGACACGGTGAAGCGTGTGCATCAGGAACTCGGCGGAAAGTCCGCGAACATTCTGCTGGGTGATGCCGACTTTGAGGAAGCTGTGACGCGCGGCGTCCATGGCTGCTACACGAATAGCGGCCAATCCTGCAAAGCGCCGACACGCATGCTCGTGCCGCATGATCGTATGGATGAGGCCGCGACGATCGCGGCGCGCGTGGCTGATGCTGTCCGCGTCGGCCCGCCAAGCGACGAGGGGACAGAGCAGGGACCAGTCGTAAACCGCCAGCAATATGAACGAATTCAAAAGCTTATCGAAATCGGCGTGAGTGAAGGTGCAAGACTTGTCGCTGGCGGAACAGGTCGGCCTCAAGGACTCAATCGGGGCTACTATGTTCGCCCGACTGTGTTTTCACATGTGACCCCGGAAATGACGATCGCTCGCGAAGAAATCTTTGGCACCGTGCTCGCGATCATAGGCTACAGCGATGAAGAAGACGCTGTTCGCATCGCCAATGACAGCGTGTACGGACTTGCCGGTTACATCCAGACTAGGGATGTCACGAAGGCACGGCAAATTGCGCGTCGGCTACGCGTCGGCATGGTCTATATCAACGAAGCCGATTGGGATGCCGCATCGCCCTTCGGCGGCTTCAAACAATCCGGCAACGGCCGCGAACATGGCGAATTCGGCCTCGCGGACTTTCTGGAAATCAAGGCGACTGGCGGCTACGGGGCCGCGTGATAGCCAGATAAAGTTCTTGCCGTCGTCTGCGATGTCGGCAAGAAAGATGAGTGGACATGCTGATTGTGCCCACCGCGTCGTTTTCCCGACGCGTGCAACGCCCAAAGCCGCAGGTGGGGATCCATGAATTTGGCAATCGATCTCAACTCCGATCTGGGCGAAGGGTTCGGCCCCTGGCGCATGGGCGACGACGATGCGATCCTCAATGTTGTCACCAGCGCCAACATTGCCTGTGGCGGTCATGCCGGCGATCCGGCGACTATGGTCGAGACATTGCGCATCGCCCGCGAGAAGGGCGTCATTGCCGGAGCGCATCCGGGCTTTGCCGACCGGGAAGGTTTTGGCCGACGCCTCATTCCGCTGACGGTCACAGAAGTCGAGCAACTCGTTGCAACACAGGTAGGCGCGCTGATGGGAGCTGCCGCGCTGGCTGGCACGACAATACGCTATGTGAAACCGCACGGAGCGCTTGGCAATTGGGCCGCAGATAACCGCGCGGTTGCGGATGGGATCGTAAAAGCGGTCAAAGCGATATCGGCCGATCTCGCCATGCTGGCGATTTCAGGTACAGAGCTGGAACATTCGGCACGCGCCGCCGACCTGACCGTGTTCAGTGAGATATTTGCAGACCGTGGCTATCTGTCGAGTGGCCTCCTTGTTCCACGCAGCCGGGAAGGCGCGATGATCCACGATCCGAAGATCGCCGCAGAAAGGCTTATCGGGTTTTTGTCATCCGGCCTCATGCCGACCATTGATGGCGATCCGGTGCGGCTCGAGGCGCATTCGATTTGCGTTCACGGCGACAGCAGCGGCGCGGTCGCCATGGCGGTTCACATACGCCGCGAACTGGAAGCGGCAGGCATCGCCGTTCGTCCGTTCTCGAAATAGGACTTTATGTGATTTGAGCATCGCAAGCCGTTCAAACTCGAAATTTCCTCGATACCGACCGGTTGCCGACCGGGCGCTGCTTGTCGAGTTCGGCGAAGAAATCGACAAGACCATCCACGATCAGGTGCTCAAGCTCGATGCTGCTTTGAAAGCTTCGCCATTCGAGGGATTCACCGAAGCCATCCCCGCCTATGCGAACCTGCTCATCTGTTTCGATCCGGTCGTGACCGATCACATTTTGGTAGAGGCCAATGCCGCAAAGCTCATTGCCAGCGGCATCAAAATTTCGAAAACCGACGCCGTGCGGGACGTCGAGGTTTGCTATGAAGCCGACCTCTCGCCCGATCTGCAACCCTTGGCAGAGGTGAGCGGACTTTCCACCGAACAGGTCATTGAAGCGCATCTAAGCGGCGACTACAGCGTCTTCATGTATGGTTTTGCGCCCGGCTACGCCTATCTTGCGGGCGTTCCCAGGGAAATTCAGCAGCCTCGCAAAAAGACGGCAGTGCGCGGGATTCCGGCAGGAAGTGTTATGATCGCTGGTCCGCAATGCCTTGTCACGACGCTTGTTATGCCTACCGGCTGGTGGATCATCGGCCGGTCACCGACCAGGATTCTCGATAGCGAAAACGCAACGCAACCCTTCCTTTTCGACATTGGCGACAAGGTCCGCTTTCGCCGCATCTCGCGCGCTCAGTTCGATGCAGGAGGAAGCCATGAGTGAGGCTGTGCTGGCGGTGAGCTTTACTGGTCCGCACGTCGCTGTTCAAGATGCTGGCCGGCCCGGATACATGCGGTTCGGCGTGCCTGCTTCCGGTCCGATGGACCGGTTATCCTATCTCGCCGCGAATGCCGCATTGGGCAATCTGGGAAACCAGCCGGCGATCGAGATTTCGATGGGCGGATTGGCGCTGGAATGCGTTTCGGGCGCGGTAACCTTTGCCGTCGCAGGTGGTGGGTTCATCGTCGAGCATGCGGGTGAAAGTGTCGGATCATGGGTCGTAAAGACGCTGCGCGCGGGTGAGCGCCTGACCATTCGGCCGGGGCATTGGGGAAGCTGGACGTATCTGGCCTTTGCCGGTGATCTGATCACCGATCGCTGGCTCGACAGTGCTTCGACGCACGCGCTTTCAGGGTTTGGCGGCGGCCGGCTCAAGCAAGGTCAGCATCTGACGGTAACGGACGCCCGCTCCGAAACTGACCGTGTCGGCACAATTCCATGCCCCGTTACCGCGCGGCCGAGGGCTGCAATAAATGTCGTTCTCGGTCCGCAGGACCGCTTTTTCTCACGCGAAACGATCGAGGCGTTTCTGGCCACGCCATATCGGCTGACCGATTCCTACGACCGGATGGGCGTGCGGCTGCATGGGCCTGCGCTCTCGCCTAGCGCGCCGCTGGATATGCCTTCGGAACCGGTCATGAAGGGATCGGTGCAAGTGGCCGGAGACGGCGTTCCGACGCTGTTGCTGGCCGACCACCAGACGACAGGCGGATATCCGAAAATCGCCACCGTTCTGGATAGTGATCTCGATGCGCTTGTCCAGCATCGTCCGCGCGATCTCATCGTCTTCAGGGAGGTGATGCCAGCGCAAGCCATCGAGCGTGCGCGGATGCGCGCGCAAAACTCGACCCGCTATCTGGCGATGGTTACCGAGCGAACTATTCTTAGCTGAACAGCGAAAAGCCCCACAGATGCTGCGCTGAATCGTAGAACATGCGCAGCGATGTCACGATCAGGAATGCGGCAAACGAGTAGGCGAGCGTCTTCCGGTCGATGTGGTGAGCCACCTTCGCGCCGACTGGCGCCATGAGTGCGGTGAGTGGCGCCAAGGCTGCAAGCGCATAGAGGTTGAGGTAGCCGACCGAGCCGGGAGGCAGGCCTTCGACGCCAAGCCCAGTCAGCACATAGCCGATAGTCCCGGGTATCGCGATGATGAAGCCGATGGCGGATGCAGTGCCGACGGCCTTGCGGATATCGAAATTGAATGCCGTTAGAATAGGCACGCTGAGCGTGCCGCCGCCAATACCCATCATTGCGGAGAAGAGGCCGACGCCGAGACCTGAAATCGCTTTGACGAATTTGTTCGGAAAGCCGTCGGTAATCGCGGCCTTGTTTCCGCGAACGAGCATGTTGATTGCAACGAGCATTGCGACCGTCGCGAACACCAAAGTCAGCACCATGCCATTGGCATAGCCGCCGATTATCGTGCCTGCGACGACGCCGAAGAAAATCGGAATGCCCCAGGATTTCAGCAGCGATTTGTCTACCGCGTTGCGCTTGTTGTGGCTTCGCGCGGATGATGCCGAGGTTATGATGATCGTCGTCAGCGAGGTCGCGACCGCGATTTTCATGCGCACCGCATCGTCCACGCCCATCGAGCCGAGTACGAAATAAAGCACCGGCACGATGATGATGCCGCCGCCAACGCCTAGAAGACCAGCGACGAAACCACCCAGCAGACCGGCGAATGCCATGGCGATGAGCCAGGATCCATATTCGAGGAAAAATGCGTAAAGTTGGTCCATGATCGAACTTTCAGTGCAGAGCGTGGCCCGGAATAGCCGATAGAAGCTGGCGCGTATATTCGTGCTGCGGATCGGCGAACAATTGCGCCGTCGGACGAATCTCGACGATTTCACCATGCCGCATCACGGCCATCCGGTCGCATATTTGGGCCGCGACGTGAAGGTCGTGGGTGATGAAAAGCATCGCCAAATTCAGTTTGGATTTCAGCTCTTCAAGCAGTTCCAGCACCTGCGCCTGTATCGTAACGTCGAGCGCCGAAACGGCCTCATCGGCGACAAGCACGTCCGGCTTCAAGGCCAAGGCACGTGCGATGCCGATGCGCTGGCGCTGTCCGCCGGAAAATTCGTGGGGCAGGCGGTCGGCGGCGCGTGCGTCCAGGCCGACCAGTTCCAGCAGCCGTTCGGCCTCTTTCAGCGCCTGCGCCTGCGACATGCCATGCGCCATCGGCCCATCTGCGATGCTGAGGCCGATCTTGCGGCGCGGGTTAAGCGAGGCGAAGGGGTCCTGAAACACCATCTGAATGCGGCTGCGCTGACGGCGCAACGTCTCGCCATTCAGTTTGGTGAAATCATGCCCGCCGAGATCGACGGAGCCGCCATCCGGCTCGATTATGCGGGTGACGAGGCGCGCAATCGTGGACTTTCCCGACCCGGATTCGCCGACAAGACCGAGCGTTTCGCCACGTCGGATCGAGAAGCTTACATTTTTGACGGCGTGGACCATGCGAGCAGGACGAAACAGGCCGCCTTTTGAGGAATACGTCTTGCTGAGCCCGGTGACGGCGCAGGCAATCGGCTCCTGATCGAGCGCTGCGCGTTCCGGTGGTATTTCGGAGGGGACGGCGGCTAGCAGAGCCTTCGTGTAAGGATGCGTCGGGTTGCGAAGAACTTCTTCCGCCGTGCCTTGCTCGACAAGCACGCCTTTTTGCAAAACAAGAACACGGTCCGCTATGTCTGCGACCACACCGAAATCATGGGTGATGAACACGACCGACATGCCGCGTCGCTGCTGGATTTCGCGGATAAGCCGCAGGATCTGCGCTTGCGTTGTCACGTCGAGCGCTGTCGTCGGTTCGTCGGCGATGAGCAGCGTCGGTTCGAGCGCCAGTGCCATGGCAATCATGGCGCGCTGACGCTGCCCGCCGGAAAGCTGATGCGGATAGGAGCGCACGATGCGCGCCGGGTCCGGCAGGCCGACTTCCGCGGCAAGCGAGATTGCCTTTGCGGTGCGTTCGGTCGGCGTCAGCAAGCCATGCGCTTCGAAGACTTCCGAGATTTGCTCGCCGATCCGCATGGACGGGTTGAGGGCGGTCATCGGCTCCTGAAAGATCATCGCGATGCGCTGACCGCGCAGGGTCCGCATGGTCTTCTTGTCGACCTTCGTCAGGTCGATGCCGTCAAAGAGAATTTCGCCGCCCTCGACGCCGATGGCCTTCGGCAGCAGGCCCATCAGAGCCTGCGCGCATAGCGATTTTCCGGAGCCGGATTCCCCGACGACACACAGGATTTCCTTCGCAGGCAGGTCGAAGCTCAGATCGGCGAGCGCGTATTTGCGGTCGCCTCCATCCGGTAGGGTCAGCTTGAGGTTTCGAACCGAAACGACCTGTGTGCCTGTCATGGAAAATCCCCGATGGCCGCGCTCAATAGCCGAGCGCTATGCCGTCCTTGCGGTGGTCGGACGCGCCGAAAAGCACGCCCCGTTCATAGTCGATCCAGATGGCCTGACAGCCGCCAAGCGGCTCGTCCACCCATTCGGCAACGTGGCCGCGCCGCTCCAGATCCTGCTTCACATCGGCAGTGATGGTCGGCTCCAGACCGAGCTTGCCGTCGGACCAGAAGCTGCGCGGCTGGTCGGATGCCATCTGCACATCGTAGTCGCGGTCCAGAACCTGCGAGAGCAGATGCGCATGGCCAGTCGCCTGATACTGCCCGCCCATCACGCCGAAGGACATGACCGTCTTGCCGTCCTTCTCGAGCATCGCCGGAATGATGGTGTGGAACGGCAACTTGCCGGGACCGATTGCGTTTGGATGGCCTTTTTTTACCGAGAAACCGGCGCCGCGATTTTGCAAAAGCACACCGGAACGTGGCGCATAAATGCCGCTACCGAAGGCGAAAAAGATGGAATTGATCAGCGATATTGCGTTTCCGTCGCGGTCCACCACAGTCACGTAGACAGTGTCCTTGTGCGTCGGGCCATCCCAGGTGCCAGCGGGCAGGGCGCACTCAAGGCTGATCTGATTTCTGATGGATGAGATCGACGCTTCCGATAGCAAATCGTCGATGTCGGTCGTCATATGTTCAGGATCGGCGATCAACTGGTTGCGAAGGGAATAGGCAGCTTTCGTCGCTTCGGCGAGAAGGTGAATGCGGTCGGCATCCGTGAGGCTTTGCGCCTTCAGATCGAAACCGTCGAGAATGCGCGCGATGACGAGCGCAGCCAGGCCCTGACCGTTTGGCGGACATTCGAGCAGATCGTGGCCGCGGTAAGCGGCTTTGATCGGCGCGGTGTCGAATGCGCTATAGCCGGTGAAATCTTCTTCCGCGTGCAGGCCGCCAAGCGCGCCCAGCGTCTCGACGATCTCGGCAGCCACATCGCCGTGATAGAACGCCTTGCGTCCGTCTTTTGCGATGTTGCGAAGGGTCGCCGCTAGTGCGCTATTGCTGATGCGCTCGCCTGTGACCGGCGCGCGGCCTTTCGGGAGGAATTGCGCGGCTGATGCCGGATATTTCGCGACGCGCTCGCCATAGCGCGCCCAATCGAGCGCCACGCGCGGTGTGATGCAGAAGCCTTCTTCAGCGGCCTTGATGGCAGGGCGCAACACCTGCTCCATATCGAGCGCGCCATGTGTTTCGATCAGCTTGCACCATGCATCGACGGCGCCGGGAACCGTCACGGCATGTACGGAATCGTCGGAAATGGTCTCAAGACCAGCATCAAGGAAATAATCGAGATTGGCCGCTTTCGGCGCGCGACCCGAGCCGTTGAGCGAGACAGGCGTGCCGCCTGCGGGCGAGTACATCGCGAAGCAATCGCCGCCGATGCCGGTCATATGCGGGTCGATCACGCATTGCAGTGCGACCGCGGCAACGGCAGCATCCACCGCATTTCCGCCCGCCCGTAAAATGTCGATGGCAACCAATGTCGCCTGCGGGTGAGACGTCGCCGCCATGCCCTTGTCGGAGATGGAGACGGAGCGTCCGGGCTTCATAAAGTCGCGTTCGATCATTCTTGAACCTCTGTCAGGACTGTTGATGACTCGCCGCGATAGAGAATGCGGCTGTGTCGCAAACGATGATCACATTCGGATGGAGTTGCAAGAATGAGGCGGGACATTCTTCTGAAATCGGCCCATTGATCGCTTGGTCCAGGGCGATGGCCTTGCCCGTTCCGGTGGCCAGCAGAACGATTTTGTGCGCTTCGAGTATCGTGCCGATGCCCATGGTGATCGCGCGTTGCGGCACGGATTCCCCTGCCGGAAAATCCGCGGCATTGCTGGCAATGGTGGAAGCGGAAAGCTCGACGACCCGCGTACGCGATTTGTAGGACGAACCGGGCTCATTGAAGGCGATATGTCCGTTGGTGCCTATGCCGAGAAGCTGAATGTCTATGCCGCCAGCCTTTGCGATTGCCGCCTCGTAGGCCGCAGCCATGACGTCGAGATCGTCTGCCTTCCCGTTCGGTACGTGCGTTCTATCGGGTTCAACATCGACTTTCGAAAATAACCGCTCGCGCATATAGGCGGCGAAAGACGCCGGATGATCGGCGGCAAGGCCTGCATATTCGTCTAGATTGAAGCTTTGGACATCGGCGAATGACAGGTCTTCATTCAGGTACGCCTCGACCAGATGATCGTAAACACGCTTCGGTGAATTGCCGGTTGCAAGGCCGAGCACCAGATCAGGCTTTTCCGAAATCGCAGTCTGGAAATGGCGCGCGACCTCTTTCGAGGCACTCTCGGCATTTGCACAGCTTATGATTTTCGGGTGATGCAACACCCGCGACATCACGCTCATAGTTCCGGCTCCAGCTCCATTGACGAGGCTTTTTCGGGAGCGGTGGCGGGTACTTCGAAAAGAATTTCGCGCAGATGCTCAAGCGCAATCGCGATCGTGCCAGAGAGGCCCGCGCTGCTGCCGAGCCTGCTGATCGTGCAATCGACTGGATCGGGCATGCAGCGCGCCAGATGGTGCGCCACGCGCTCGACGAGTTCGGACCGTGCGCCGACGCTACCGCCGAAAATCACCTTCTGGGGATCGAGCACTGCCGAAACGGCAAGAACCGAAACCGCCAATGTTCTGGCGACTTCATCGATGGTTGCGATTGCAGCGCTGTCACCTTCGCCGAGACGGTCGAAAATCTCGCGTACGCTGAGATCGGGCAAGCCGCCAAGCGCGGTGTAGCGCGAGCAGATCGCCGCGCTGCCGATGGCCGATTCCAATGCGCCCGACTTGAAGGTACGCGCATCATATGGGTCTGCGCCGATGGGCAGCGTGGAGATTTCACCAGCGGCACCGCGCGCGCCGCTGACGATGCGACGCTCATTGATGATGCCCATGCCGATGCCGGTGCCGACCGCGATGAAAACGAAACTGTCAGTGCTCTTGCCTTCGCCCAGCCACTGCTCGCCTTTGGCGGCCATGTTCACATCGTTTCCGGCAACGATGCGGAAGCCCAGCCGCGCACCGAGTTCTTCCTCAAAGGCAAGCTGCTCGAAGCCGGAAATGTTGGGCACCATGATCAGCCGCTTGGTGCGCGGATTGAAGGCGCCGGGAATGCCGACGACGCCAACGCGGATCGTGCGGGCGTCCACGTTGGCGCTTTGCGCGAGGTTATCGCTCAATCGCGCGATCTGTTCGATGACGTGAAGACCACCGCGGGGATCGGTTTTTTCGACCGTTTCGCTGACGATGCTGCCTTCCATGTCGGCGAGTGCGGCATGAATCTTGGTGCCGCCGAGATCGACGCCGAGAATAAGCGCCCGCTTAGCCTGAATTTCATAGGTGACGGCGCTGCGGCCGACATTTCCCTGCGTGCGGCCAGTGACGCGAAGCCAGTCGCCTTCCTCAAGCTCGCGAACGACCTCGGACATGGTCTGTTTGGAAAGGCCGGTGATGCGGGCCAGCTCGGCCCGCGAGATCGGGCCCTGATCCCAGACGGCGTGCATAACCGTGCGCAGTGTTGCCTGCCTTACGGTCTGCGTGGATGGAGATTCGATCATGTTTCAACGCCGCATTAGTCAATTTGAGGAACAAATTATAGGGAAAGAGCTTTTCGTCAAGTCGTGAATTTTGCAATCAGCGCGAAAACAGGGCCGTATCTTCAATAATTAGTGCGCCAGCTTTACAAACTGGAAATGCTGTGATTGGATCGATTCCGTTGGGAATTATGTCAGGCGCTCAAGCGCCGAATGAGAGGCAAATTATGAGAATGTCGAAAGGGCTCTTGGCAGCCGTCTGCATGCTGGCAGTGGGAATGGGTTCGGCGAGTGCTACGACTTTGCGCGTGGGCATGCAGGACGATCCTGATGCGCTGGACCCTGCAACCGGCGGAACTTATGCAGGCCGTATCGTTTTCGCCGCTCTCTGCGACAAGCTTGTCGATATCGACGCAAATCTGCAGATCGTGCCGCAGCTCGCCACCGAATGGAACTGGAGCGACGACAACACGGTTCTGAACCTGACCTTGCGCGAAGGCGTCACCTTCCATGACGGCACGCCATTCAACGCGGAAGCCGTAAAATTCAATATCGAGCGTATGCAGACGATGCAGGATTCGCGCCGCAAGGGCGAATTGTCCCCGGTCAAGTCGGTCGAAGTCGTCGATGCAACGCATGTCAAATTGCAGCTCAGCGAGCCTTATGCCCCGCTTCTTTCCGTGCTGACGGATCGTGCGGGCATGATGGTTTCGCCGGCCGCTGCGGGCGAGGGCGTTGAATTCGCTGCCAATCCCGTCTGCTCCGGCCCATACAAGCTGACCGAGCGCCGTGCACGCGACGTCATTCGTCTTGAAAAATATGATGACTACTGGAATGCCGAAAACATCGGCTACGATGCGGTGGATTATCTCTACATCCCGGATTCCACAGTGCGCCTTTCGCGCCTGCAGGCTGGCGATCTCGAAGTCGCCGAACGCGTTGCGCCGACTGATCTTCCGGCCGTTCGTTCAGATGCATCGCTGGCGCTCCACACAGCACCGGGCCTGGCCGTTTCGCATCTGATGGTCAATGTCGGCAAGGGTGATCAGGCAAGCACGCCGATCGGCAAAGAGCCGAAATTGCGCAAGGCGCTTGAGCTCGCGCTCGACCGCAACGTCATCAATCAGGTCGCCTTCAGCGGTGAGTTCCTTGCTGACAACCAGATGATCCCGCCCTCAAGCGCGTTCTACAGCAAGGACAATCCAGTTCCTGCGCGCGACATCGATGCCGCAAAGGCGTTGATCGCGGAAGTCGGCGGCGATGCTCCGAAGATCGAAATCACCTATGAAAATTCGCTCTCGGATGGTCGCGTCGCGCAGATCGTACAGTCGCTGGCAGGCGAGGCGGGCTTTCATGTGACGTTGCTTCCGCTCGAAACTGCGTCGGCCATCGAGCGCTACCTTGCCGGTAACTTCCAGCTCTATATCGGCAATTGGAGCGGCCGCCCCGATCCGGACCCGACGCTGTTTGCCTTCTATGGCAGCACCGGCGGCCAGAACGTCAACGGATACAACAATCCTGAAATGGATGAGATCCTGATGGCCGCCCGCAAGGCTTCGGATGAAGAAGCGCGCAAGGAGCTCTACAAGCAGGCGACGGCCCTTTACCTGACCGATTTGCCGACGATCCCGCTCTATCATCCGAACTGGTTCTATGCCGCGCGCGCGAATGTCGAAGGCATCGAGATATATCCCGACGGCATCCTGCGTCTGGCAGGCATCAAACCAGCTCAATAACGCTGCTCTGAACAAGGCGTCCGGGAGTTTTTCGGGCGCCCGACCCTTCACTGCCAATTCTGTTCGAGACCCTTATGATCGCTTTTGTGCTTAGACGCTTCGCCGTCGCCATACCGACATTGCTGCTGGTCTCGATACTGGTTTTCGGCCTGCTCAAGCTTTTGCCGGGCGATCCGGCGCTGGCGCTTGCAGGCGAGGAACGCGATCCCGCTGTTATCGAATTCCTGCGCACGAAATACAGTCTCGATAAGCCGGTTCCGGTCCAGTACATCCATTGGCTGGGCGGCATCCTGCAAGGCGATTTTGGCCTGTCGATCAGGACGCGTCTGCCGATTGGCGAAATGATCCTGCAGAAGCTGCCGGTGACGATCCAGCTATCGGTCATGGCGATGATTATCGCCTTGGTGATCGGAATTCCGGCAGGTGTTGTGGCCGCGATCAAGCGCGGTACGCCGATCGATTACGGCATCAGCATATTGGGGCTGGCGGGGCTTTCCGTGCCGAGTTTCTGGCTGGGCATCATGCTCATCCTGTTCTTTGCAGTAAACCTTGGCTGGTTGCCCTCTGGCGGCTATGTCAGCTTCCTCGAATCTCCCATCGACAATCTGCGCTACACGATTCTTCCCAGCCTGGTTCTCGGCACTGCCGCCGCTGGCATCGTGATGCGCCATACGCGCAGTTCCATGCTGACCGCACTGAAGCAGGATTACATCCGCACGGCGCGCGCAAAGGGCCTTCGCGAATATGTCGTGGTGACGCGCCATGCATTGCGCAACGGCCTCATTCCGGTCGTCACGACGAGTACGCTTCATCTTGGCGAACTTCTTTCCGGTGCGGTGCTGACCGAGCAGGTGTTCGGCATTCCGGGCTTCGGCAAGATGATCGTCGATGGTGTCTTCAGCCGCGACTACGCCGTGGTGCAGGCAGTGGTTCTTTGCGCTGCCGCGATGTTCCTGCTGATGAGCCTGATCGCCGACATTGCGTATTTCATCCTGAGCCCGAGGTTGCGGTCATGAGCACGGTGGAAACGACCATGGACGCGCCGCGCCCGCGCCGCAGGAAATCGGCGCTTCAACGCTGCCTTAGCCAGCCGAGCGCGATAATCGGCGGCTCGATGGTCCTATTCTTCATCGCTGTCGCGATTTTTGCGCCAATTCTCGCGCCTTTCGATCCCAATCAGTCGGACTGGATGGCGATACGGCAGGCGCCGTCGGCGCTGCATTGGTTTGGCACCGACGATCTTGGCCGAGACATTCTCTCGCGTGTTATCTTCGGTGCGCGCGCATCGTTGATGGCTGGCGTCATTTCCGTGGCAATTGCGATTGCAATCGGTGTTCCGCTTGGCCTGATCGCGGGTTACTTCGGCGGCATCCTCGACGCGATCATTTCGCGCCTGACGGACGCATTGCTTGCCTGTCCATTTCTGGTCCTGGCAATCGCACTCGCCGCTTTCCTTGGACCGAGCCTCGAAAACGCGATGATCGCCATCGGCATTTCGGCAACGCCGATCTTCATCCGGCTGACGCGTGGGCAGGTGCTGACCGTGAAGGTCGAGGATTACATTACGGCGGTTAAATCGCTCGGCGTACGCAATTACAATGTGATTGTTTCCCACATTTTGCCGAATGTTCTGGCCCCGATCGTCGTACAGGGCACCATCACTATGGCAACGGCTGTGCTCGCAGAAGCAAGCCTCGCATTTCTTGGATTGGGCCAGCGTCCGCCTGCACCTTCATGGGGTAGCATGCTGGATATTGCGCGTCAGTTCCTGACGCAGGCGCCTTGGATGGCTGTCTGGCCGGGGCTGGCAATCGTAGCAATCGTGCTTGGTTTCAACCTGCTCGGCGACGGTTTGAATGACGCGCTCGAACCGCAGCAGGACTCATAGGGCAGGCGGCTGACACTCGAATACTGAATTGCCTGAACTATGCCAGCCGCCGGCGGGGAGAGCATCCTCGCAGCCGTAATGTATGCGGACCGGCATCCATTTTGACCCCGCCAACATGGATAGTGAGAATGTCCAATGTGATGGGTTTGGCGGGTAGACTCAGATCCAGGTTTTGACGATTGGCCAGAACGCCATGCAGTAAATGAGGAAGACCAGAATGTAGCCGACAATATCGGCGAAGCGTGCTGCCCCTGTGCCGAGAAGCTCTTCGTGTTTCATGGGTGCAGAATTCGTCATGATAGCCTCCCTTTATGCCTTGCACAGCCTGCCACATGCAGGCTGTGCAAGGCTACCACAATAACCATCAGTCGACGTAAAGCGCTTCCAATTCGGCATAGACGCTCTCATTTCCTGCAATGACACGATTGCCTTTTCGCAGGCCGTCATTTGCCAGAAAGTCATTTGTCTTAAGACCGGCAGCGCGGATGACCGCGATTGCGCCTAGGCAATCCCATGAGTTGATGTGCGGCTCGATATAGCCGAGCAGCCGGCCGCATGCGACGTAGCAGAGCGACAATGCGCCGGAACCATCGCGGTAGAACATGCCGCCCGCTTTCAGGAAGCGTTCGAAGGATGGCAGGAATTGATCCAGCGTTATACGCGTTGAATAGCCTATGCCGACAATGCCGTCCTTGATCGAGCGCCCCGCATGGCGCTCGACTGCAGCGCCGTTCAGTGTCGCCGGGAAATTGATGCCGCCCGCGAACAGCTCGTTGCGTTCAGGCGCGTAAACCATGCCGAACTGCAACTCATTGTTCTTTACGAATGCGATGGAAACGCACCAGCTCGACATGCCGGATACGAAGGGCTGCGTTCCATCAATGGGATCGACCACCCAGATACCCTGATCGGTGCTGAATTCCGAAAGCCCTGTTTCCTCACCCAGAAAGGCATCTTCAGGGAAATTCTTTTCGAGGCGTTCGCGGATCAAAAGCTCGGTGTTCAGATCAGCCTCGCTGACCACATCCTGCAAACCCTTGCTTTTAATCGTCAACGCACCGCGATCACGGAAATAACCATGCGCGAGGTCGCCCGCTTCGCGGATGAGGGAGATCGCAAAATCATAGCGCGCGGCGATGGCAGTATCGGTCATTACTTTTCTTTCAATCGCATGAATTAATTGGGTTATTTCCAGAGCCAGGCAGCACCCCGGACCCCGCTTGAATCGCCGTGGACAGCTTTGCGGATTGGCGTGTGAAATACGGTCGAGAACGTTCTCTTTGCGAGTTCGACCGGCAAATCTTCATAAAGCTCTTCGATATTGGACATGCCGCCGCCCATCACCAGCACTTCGGGGTCGAGCGTGTTTATCACAGTGGCGAGGCCGCGGGCGACACGATCGACATACCGCTCCCACAACATATCCGCCAGCCGGTCGCCATTGCGTTTCTTTTCCAGAATCTCGCGCGCCTTGAGTTCGACATTCGTGTGCTTGGTATATTCGGCCTCGAAAGCGCGTCCCGAAACCCATGTTTCCATGCAGCCATGCCGTCCGCAATAACATGGCCGTCCGGGTATTTCGGTCGTATCGGGGAAGGGCAGCGGGTTGTGACCCCATTCGCCGCCGCTATTGTTGGGACCGTGATGTGCCTTGCCGTTGATCGCGATGCCCGCACCAGAGCCCGAACCCAGAATGACGGCGAAAACGACATTGTAGCCGACGCCCGCACCATCGACCGCTTCGGAGGCCGCGAAACAGTCGGCATCGTTTTCAACGCGTAACTCGCGCTGGATCGCGGCATGCAAATCCTTTTCGACGGGCTGGCCGAGCAGCCATGTTGAGCTTGCACCTTTGCCAAGACGACTGACCGGCTCAAGCGAACCCGGAATGCCGATGCCGATTGAACCCTGCTGCCCGGTCTGCCTCTCCAGCCCGTCGATCATCTCTTTGATGAGTTTTATGCAGCCGAAATAATCATGGCGCGGAGTCGGCTCGCGAAGCCTCAGCAACTCGCGACCGTCGCTTTCCATGGCGACGCCCTCGATCTTGGTGCCGCCCCAATCAATCCCAATCAGCATCTCGCACAATCCTCATGACAGCCGCACGACGCGGCCGAATCTCCGGTTCAGATCAGATCGCGCTTTGTCGTCTCCGACCAGCTTTTTTCGAAGAAAAGCGTGTCGTCTTCATACGCTTCGAGCTTTGCGGTCAGATAGAAATTTTCAAAGTCGCAGGTCATTTCCGTTACCAGATCGACGGTCGTCATCCAGCCTTCGCGCCCTGTGCGATAGCGTTGGATGATCTTGCCTTTGGCCGAGAGCGGATCATTGTCGTTGATGGTCATCTCGCGCTTCAGACTGTGTTCAACCAGCGTGTCGATCTCGTCGAAACGGTAGATACCCTCGCCGAAAACCCCGCCTTCGCCATCCGTCACATAGAGCGTGTCGCCGGTCAGATGATCCTGCATCGTGTAGCGAAGGAGGCTTCCTTCGGAGAGCGTGGTAATGGGTGTGAGTGCTGCCTGCTCCGGTTCGGAAAGCACGACTTCGCCTTCGTCTTGCAACACGGCGCGGCGCACCGGCAGGTTGACGCTGCTCTCACCGGCGACCAGCGAGATCGTGGCCGCTGTCGGCGCTGGCCAGACCATTGGCCAATACGCACTCGAAATCGCGATACGGACTTTGTGACCCGCATTGAACCGATGTCCGCAGTCGCAAAGTTTGACCTTCACATCGTAGAATTTTCCGGGTTCCAGAGGTTCGGGATTTTCGTGGCTGTCGCGATGCGTGAGATTCATCACCTGATAGCTGACACGCGTCACCTGTCCGTCCGGGAGGACGTCGGATAGCCGCACCGCAATCTGCGCAACCGGCGCATCTGCCGAGAGCCGCAGGCTGAGTTCCGGGGCGCCGAGTATTTCAAAATCCTGCTCGATCAGATCGCTGTCGAACACCAGCGCATTGCCGTCGTCCAGTCGCTGATCTGTGGGCGCTTCGCCGGGGCAACCGGCACCCATCCATTCACCGCCTGCTTTACCCGTGCTCTGCGGCGAGCGGATTTTCAGCGTTGCTACAGGCTTCGCATCAGTGGAAAGCTTGCCGCCATCGTTCAGCCAAAGCGTCCGGCCTTCAATGCCGGGGGAGGGCCATGATGGTTCCGCAACCCAGCGGCCCGGCGCATGCATACGCGTTCCGGTTGGCGGCACTGGCGCCTCGACATAGGCGCGCACCATCGGCTCATCCATGATGCCGGTGTCGATGCCTTTCAGCCATTGATCCCACCAGCGAACCGCTTCCTGAAGAAAGCCGATTGCAGGCGTCGGCGTGCCGTCATGCGGATAGACATGCGCCCAAGGGCCGACGATTGCGCGGCGCGGCACTGAAAGATGCTCCATCACGCGAAAGACGGCATTCGTATAGCTGTCCGCCCATCCGCTCCACGCAAGAACCGGCACTTCAATGCTGGAAAAATCCTCGCAGATCGATCCGTGCTTCCAATAGTCGTCGTAACGCTGATGCTCCAGCCAGAGATGCTGAAAATGCGGCAGGGTTTCGAGCCGTTCGCGCCAGCGCTCACGCCATTCTTCGCCAACGATGACCGGATCGAGCGCGCGCGACTGATAGGCCATCATGATCGCGCCCCACCAGAGATTATCGTTCAGCAGGCAGCCGCCCATATAATGCACGTCGTCAGTGAAGCGATCATCGGTAAAGCAGACCGGGATAATCGCCTTGAGCGCCGGGGGACGAAGTGCGGCGACCTGCAGGCAGTTGAAGCCGCCCCAGGATTTCCCCATCATGCCGACATTGCCGGAGCACCATGGCTGACGCGACAGCCAGTCTATGACCTCCAGCGCGTCGTCCTGTTCCTGCTGCACATATTCGTCGGCCATATGCCCGTCGGATTCGCCTGACCCGCGCATATCGACCCGGATCGCGGCATAGCCCTTGCTCGCAAAATAGCCGTGCATCGGCTCGTCGCGCGTGCGGGTGCCGTCGCGCTTGCGATAAGGAATATATTCGAGGATCGCAGGAACCGGATTTTGCTCGGCATCATCCGGCAGCCAGAGACGCGCAGCTAAGCGGCAGCCGTCGCTCATTTCGATCCAGATGTTTTCCTCGACGCGTACCGGCAAAGCCTGCTCCCTCTTGAATGCTATTTCGTGACAGGCGAGCACGCGGCAGACTGTCTTTCAAGAGGTCAGGCGCGAAATTGTTTCATGATGAAAGTTGGCCAGACGTCGATCTCGGCCATCAGAGCGTTACGCTCCTCGGCGTTCTTGTCGGAAAGAATTCCGGTTTCGACCAAAACCGATTGCAAGCCCGCATTGGCGGCTCCCGCAATATCGTGGTCGATGCTGTCGCCGATGCAAATGACGCTCGCCTTGTCGGCTATGCCGCAAAGTTGCAGCGCGTATTCGTAGATTCCGGCGAATGGCTTTCCGATCCGTGTGACCGAACCGCCAAGCTCCTCATAGAGATCGGCAATCGCACCTGCACCGGGCGCGACAGTGCCTTTGGACAGCTTCAGCAGATCCGGGTTCGTGCAGAAACAAGGTCGGTTATTTTCGGCGGCGGGTCTTAGCATTTCGCGATAGTCGTCCATTGCAATCCGCTCGGATTCGCTACCGGAAATGATGACGATGTCGGCATCCACTGAGGATTCCACGCTTTCCATTCCAAGTCGGTCAGCCAGATCGGTGTCTCCACCGCTCGAAATCGTAAAGCATTTGCCGCTTGTGGCTGATCCGGCAAGCATCGCGTAAGCGACATCGCCGGACGTCACGAAATGATCGAAACTGGAAGGCGCAAAACCCAAGGGTGCCAGACGTTTGACATTATGTTCGCCACTGCGACCCGAATTCGACAGAATTACGATGGTTTTTCCGGCTTTTTTCAAGGTTTCAAGGGCGTCGACGGCACCTTCATAGGCTTTTTCGTCGTCGCGAAGCACGCCGAACTGGTCGATGAAAAACACTTCGTAGCGGTCGATCAGTCCGGCAAGATCGATGGAGGCAGGATCGTTTTTCAAGACGCGGCTCCGTTTCGCAAGACAAGCATCGCGGTTCCTGCTGCCGCATCGACCGAGCGCGCCTCAAGAAAAGGCACCCCAAGCTTTCGCTGCCTGATCTGCTGCCACGCCGCATTGCGCGCGCCGCCGCCCACGGTTCTAACCGAGCGCAAATCTGGCGCGCCAAGGGATTTCAGGCGCTCGAAACCGAGTCTTTCGACTTCGGCAATGCCTTCAAGAATGCCTTGAAAAAACACGGCGTCATTGTCAGGTCTTGGTGTGAGGCGGGGTTGATGGTTTGCATCGTTGATCGGAAAGCGCTCGCCGGGTTTCACGAGCGGATAATAATCCAGCCCTGTCGGGGTGGCCGGGTCCAGCTCTGCGGTCAGCGCTTCAAGTCTGTCATCACCGAGCAGCGCGCGGATGACGTTGCCGCCAGTGTTCGACGCGCCGCCGACCAGCCACATCGTGCCGACGCGGTGGCTGTAGATGCCGAATTCCGGAGCGTCGATCTGGCGATCGGAGGCAAGTTTCAGGACCAGCGTCGAGCCGAGTGCCGTCACCGCATCACCGATCTCGGACGCGCCCGTTGCCAAAAATGATGCGCATCCATCGGTGGTCCCGGCAAAAATCTGGCAAGTGGAGGGCAGGCCAAGTTCGCGGCCAAGCGCGCCCACAGGTCCGATCACAGAGCCTGCGCGTTGGACTTTCGGCAGCAAAGCGCGATCCATGCCAGCGCTTTCCAGCCAGTCCGGCCAGCTTTCCGAAGCCAGTTCATAACCGGTTTTCAAGGCGTTGTTTTCGTCCGATGCGACGATGCCTTCGCCAAGCTGCATCGCGATCCAGTCGGCCTGATGCACGACGCGTTTTGCGCCTGCTTTTCGCGACAGAAATATCGCCTTGCCAAGGGCGCTGCTTGCACCGCGTGCGGGGCTGGAAGAGGGGGCGGCATTGGCGATCGCTGCGACGACATCGGCATCGGGGCAGACATCGTTGTAGAGCAGGGAGTCACCGATTGGCGCATTGCCGCCGTCCAGGGCAAGCACTGTTCCGGACGTGCCATCGACTGCCAGACCGCGTATCGAATCCAGCGGGATTTTCCGGGCAAGCTCGTTCAGGCAGAACTCGACGCCGGACCACCAGGCCGATGGTTTCCGGGTCTCTTCAGCCGATGCGAAAGGCGATGAACTCGCCGCTACCTGTTCGCCGCTTGCGTCGAGCGCGACGGCGCGAACGCCGGATGTGCCAATGTCGATGCCAAGCGCGACCGCCGCCATGTTCACTGTCCCGCCGTCTGGCGGTCGAGAGACTGGCGGTATTGTTCGGCCTCCCAATTGCCGAGCTCGTATTCCTCGGCATCGGTCAGAAAGCGGATGCGCTCGCCTTCCGGTACACGGATAACGACCTCCGCCAGACAACGCGCCATGGCTTCGCCACCCGGCGTCAGATCATTCGACAGAAGAACGCCTTTTCCTGCCGCGACGAGCATTTTGGGTGCAGGTGCGCCGCGTGCTGCAAACTCCGAAAGCAGATCGTTGACCGACTTTCCGTCACCCAAGACACCGATCTCGGTACCCAGAAAAATGACGTGATCGGGATAGAGCGAACCGCCGAGCGCGACTTTCAAGCCGGCTGGATCGAGTGCCGTCGCATGGGTCGCTTCATCGGCTGCAACGCGATAAGTGGAGTTCTTTGCGGCGGCTTCCAGCCATTGACTATCTGCCTTCGCGACCGGCCGCGGCTCGATTGCAAGCGCGGCCGTCACGCGCTCGATGCGCTCGACCGCTTCTTGCACCGTATCGGCAGTGATGATGATGCCGTGATTGGCGAGGACGAGAATGTCCGGTCGATCGCCAGCAACTTTCAGGATTTCCAGCGCGACCGGCACGCCCGGCCGTTTGTAGGGGGCGAAACGACAGATAAGGTCGGGCACGTTTGCCGCCAATCTCTGCTCGATAAGCGTCCGGCCATTGTCGAGAACAGCCAATGCAAGCGTGTTGACGCAATGGAAATGCGCAACGACAGCCTGCGGAAGTGCTGCATGAAAGCTGGTTTCGATGGAGGGACGCAAGCCGCTCTCATTGATCGAATCGACGACGAAATCGGTTGCCTTTTCGGCACGGGGATCGCCTTGTTTCAACGCTTCAATCAGCGGTGCGACTTCCACCGGAACCATGATTTCGCGATCTTCGGCCTGAGACAGCCAGGTGCCGGAGGCTTTGACCCACATAATGCCGTTTTCTTTGATCGACGTATTCCCGCCTGCACCCTGAGTACGCGTGATGTCGGAGCCCAGCCGGGCCGAAAGCTGCAGGAAATCCGAATAGTCTTGCGGGCGGGACCGCGCAGCTACTTGCGACATGAGGCGTTTCTCCAGCAGATGTATGAGCGAATTTTTTCAAAAATGATACGGCTGTGATTAACTGCCGTCAAGATTGAGAATCTTTACGCCCTCCTTCTTGCGTCACGCATTGTGCTATGATTATATTCAATCATCAATGAATGAGGATCATTGGGGAGGACTGGTTGAGCGATCTGGACCGCCAGAGGATAATCACGGATGTTTTGCGTGAGCGCCCGTTCGCATCGGTGCGCGATCTGCAAGAGCATCTGGGTGTGTCCGCAGCGACGATCCGGCGCGACATCGATAAACTCCACAACATCGGTAAGGCGCGCAAAGTTTATGGCGGCATTTCGCTGGCGGAAGGCACGATAGTCGATCGGCTATCCGCCCGTCCTTACGACGAGAATCGCGACATCGCCGTCGAGGCAAAACAGGCGATCGCCGGGAAGGCCGAAGGACTTGTCCATGACGGCGATTCCATCATCGTTCATGCCGGATCGACCTGCTACAATCTTGGCGTGTTGCTGGCGCGGCGCAATGTGAGCATCTACACGAACTCCATGCCGCTTGCCGCCTATCTCGGTGAACACGGCACCTGTCATCTCAAGCTCGCTGGCGGCGAATTTTACCGCGAACCGCGCCTGATCCATGATCTTTCGAATGAACAAATTCCATTTTTTGCCTCACGTTTCTTCCTTGGAACGCAGGGCATCAGCCAGGATGGTCTGCTCGAATCCCATCCCCTTCTGCTTCGTGCAATCGATCAGTTGAGCCAATGCGCCGACGAGATTGTCGTGCTTGCGGACAGCCGCAAATTCGGTATCCGCCCGCGCAATGTCGTCCTGCCGCTGACGCGCGTCGGCACGATCGTCACCGATGACGGCATTTCCGACAAGGATGCCAAGATGCTGGAAGACGCTGGCGTCAACATTTTGATTGCAGGCAATGGAGGTCTGAATTGACCACCATTTCTTCCGCATCCGGCGCCATTGCCGTTTTCGACCTTGGCAAAACGAACTCGAAAATGTTCGTCTTCGACCGCGCCGGCGCGGTAATCGAAGAGCGCCGCACCAAGCCGATCTGGCGCGAAGAAAACGGCCTGCGTGTTCTGGCCGATGACGAACTTTACGCATGGATGCGCGGCGAATTGGCAAATGCTGTGGCTAATTACGGTGTCGAGGGCGTCATGTTCTCAGGCCATGGCTGCACCTTCGCGCTTGCCTCAGGCGATGTGCTTGCGCATCCAATTTTGGACTACGAGCAGGAGCCTCCGGCAAACATCGCAAGCCGGATCGATGCGCTTGTGCCGGATTTCGAAGAGACATTTTCTCCTCACCTTCCACTCGGCTTCAATTTCGGCAGGCATATGCTGTGGTTGCAGGAACTGAAACCAGAAGCGTTCGCCGCCACCGACGCGATCCTTTGCTATCCGCAATTCTGGACGTGGAAGTTTTCCGGTCAGGCCGTGTCGGAAGTGTCCTATCTCGGCTGCCACTCGCATCTTTGGGCGCCTTTGAAGAACGATTTTTCGAGCCTTGTCGACAAGCAGGGCTGGCGCGAAAAAATGCCTGCTTTCGCTAGGGCAGGCGCGCCAGTCGGCACGCACACAGTCACGCTTGATGATGGCACTTCGCGAGAAATCACCGTCCACAATGGCGTGCATGACAGCAATGCCTCGCTGCATTTTTACAGATCGTTCGGGCTGGACGATTTCACGCTGATTTCGACTGGCACATGGGTCGTAATTTTCAACTCTGCATGCCCGCTGAACGCGCTGGATCGCGAACGCGACATGCTGGCAAATGTCACTGTCGATGGCAGGCCTGCGCCGACGATCCGTTTCATGGGCGGGCGCGAATATGATCTGGCGAGCGATGGCTGGACGAAGCCCATATCGCGCGAAAGCATCGTCGCGGTCATAAAGAAAGGGATTTTCGCGCTGCCGTCTTTCGCGCAGGGTGGGCCGGTTCCCAATGTCGTAGGGGGCTTTAGAGGACCGCAGCCGACACCGGAGGAAAGAGCTGCCGCCGCGTTGCTTTATGTTGTTCTGATGACGGATCTTTCCCTCGATTTGATACGTTCGGAAAACACGGTCGTCATCGATGGGGGGCTCGTAAAAACGGGATTCTACCCCGAACTTCTGGCGCAGCTTCGCCCGGATCAGCCTTTCATGACGAGTGCGACATCGGAGGGCAGCGCGTTTGGCGCAGCAGCACTGGCCTTCGAGTCCAAAGGCCGATCGCCGTTTGAAAATTCTTGCGAGACGGTCGAACCTTCTGCCGTCTCAGGCCTTGAAGCCTATCGGGATCGCTGGCGCGATCAGGTCGAGGCGGCTCGTCTCGGGTTGATCGGTGAAAACACCTTGAATTGGAGAGCGTCATGAGTGCTGCCGCCGAACTGCCGAGGGAAACCGCGCCCGTTCTCGAGATGCGCAATATCTCAAAAACGTTCGGCGCAGTTCGCGCGCTTTCGGACGTTTCATTTTCGGTGCGTGCAGGCGAAGTTCACGCTTTGATGGGCGAGAATGGCGCGGGCAAATCCACGCTGATGAAAGTGCTTTCCGGTGCCTATGTCGCCGATGCGGGCGGCGAGATACTGGTCGACGGAAGACCGATCCAGGCTGGCGATCCGATCAAGGCCAAGGCGAACGGCATTTCCGTCATCTATCAGGAATTGTCACTCGCGCCGAACCTCACTGTTGCGCAGAACATGTTTCTGGGTGCTGAGCCTTCGCGCTTCGGCATTGTCGATCGCAGCGCCAATGTCCGTCTGGCAAAGCCGATACTGGAGCGTCTCGGCGTCGGTTTCCGGCCAGGCACCATCGTCTCGACGCTTTCGCTGGGCGAGCGGCAGATGGTCGAGATTGCGCGCGCCATGACCACCAATTCCCGCATCATCGTCATGGATGAGCCGACGACATCGCTGACGACGCGTGAGACGGATCGCCTATTCGAGGTCATCGCCGGACTGAAGGCGGATGGCATTGCCGTGATCTATATCAGCCACCGCATGGAAGAGGTCTATCAACTGGCCGACCGCGTCAGCGTGCTTCGTGACAGCGCATTCGTTGGCACGCTCGACCGCTCCGAATTGTCTGCTTCGAAGCTCGTTTCCATGATGGTCGGCCGCGACCTTTCATCCTTCTACAAGAAGGAGCATCGTGCACCGTCGAGCGGTCGCAAGATCGTGCTCTCAGTGCGTGATATTGGCGATGGACGGCGCGTTCACGGCTGCTCGCTCGATGTGTTTGCCGGTGAGGTTCTGGCGATTGCCGGTCTGGTTGGCTCTGGTCGTACCGAGCTTGCCCGCCTGATTTTCGGTGCCGATGCGTTGAAGACCGGAACCGTCGAACTCGACGGCAAGAAGCTCTCTATCCGCACGCCGCGCGATGCGATGGATGCAGGCATTGCCTATCTGACCGAGGACCGCAAAGGCCTTGGCCTGTTCCTCGATATGTCGATTAACGAGAACATCAATATCGGCGTTATCGGCGAGGATGCGAAGGGCGGCAGCGTTCTCGATTTCCGCGCCGCGAAAAAGCGTGCCGACCAAGCGGTCAAGGATTTGTCGATCCGCACCAGCAGCACCAGCATCAATGTCGGTGCGCTGTCGGGTGGCAATCAGCAGAAGGTGCTTCTGGCACGGCTCTTGGAAACCAAGCCCCGGCTTATCATTCTGGACGAGCCGACACGCGGCGTCGATGTCGGCGCGAAATCTGAAATCTACCGCATCATCGACAAGCTTGCCGAAAGTGGCATCGCCATATTGGTGATCTCCAGCGATCTTCCCGAAGTGATCGGCATTGCCGACCGCGTGCTTGTCATGCGCGAAGGCCGCATTGCGGGTGAGGTAGGCGCCAGCGCCGACAAGCCGATCGAGCAGGAGGCCATAATGGCCTTGTCCACCGGTGGCGTGGAAAAACCCGAATGATCGACCGCACAGACGTCAACGAGAGACCGAAATCATGACGGCAATCCCGACCGAACAGACGAAGGAAGACAAGCGCCGGTTGCGCGCCACGCTGACGGCGCTCGGCATGCTTCCCGTGCTCATCATTCTGGCCATCGGCTTCGAACTGTTGAGCGGCCGCTTCATGACGGTCAACAATCTCTCCATCGTCATGCAGCAGGCATCGATCAACATCGTGCTGGCGGCGGGCATGACCTTTGTCATCCTGACCGGCGGCATCGATCTTTCGGTCGGCTCCATTCTCGCCACGGCGGCGATGGTGGCAGTGATGATCTCGTTGATACCCGACTATGGAATGCTCGGCATTCCTGCCGCCATTCTGGCCGGCCTTGCCTGCGGCCTCGCGAATGGAGGGCTGATAGCGTTTTTAAAATTACCCCCCTTCATCGTCACACTAGGATCGCTGACGGCGGTGCGCGGCATTGCGCGACTATTGGGTAAAGATACGACGGTCTTCAACCCGAACCTCCCGTTCGAATTCATCGGCAACGGTACGATCCTTGGCATTCCGTGGCTTGCCGTCATCGCACTGGCCACCGTTGCAGTGTCATGGTTCATCCTGCGCCGCACGGTTCTCGGCACATGGATTTACGCGGTCGGCGGCAATGCCGAGGCAGCGCGCCTGACGGGCATCAAGGTGCCGCTGGTGCTGCTTTTCGTCTACGGCATGTCGGGTCTTCTGGCCGGCCTTGGCGGCGTCATGTCGGCTGCGCGTCTTTACGCGGCCAATGGCCTGCAGCTCGGTCAGGCCTATGAGCTCGATGCGATCGCTGCTGTCATTCTAGGCGGCACAAGCTTCGTCGGCGGCGTTGGCTCCATCTGGGGCACGCTGATCGGCGCACTGATCATCGCCATCCTGTCCAACGGCCTCATTCTCGTCGGCGTCTCGGACATCTGGCAATACATCATCAAGGGATTGGTCATCATCGCGGCAGTCGCACTCGACCGCTACCGCCTCTCAGGCCTCAGCAGAACGTGATGATCGGCTGAAAGAAACCGGATCAGACCGGAAACCACGGCGCGAGAAGCGCCATCCAACAGGAGGAAAGTAATGTCGACATTCAAGAAACTGCTGCTGGGAACGGCGCTTGCCGCGACCCTCGCATTCCCCGCTTCGGCAAAAGACTTAAACAAGATCGGCATCTCGGTCGGTCTGCTCGGTAACCCGTTCTTCGTCGCCACCATCAAGGGCATCGAAGACAAGGCCAAGGAAATCAACCCGAATGTGGAAGTCATCTCGGTTTCGGCCGATTACGACCTCAACAAGCAGGTTTCGCAGATCGACAGCTTCATTGCTGCGGGCGTCGACATCATCATGCTGAACGCCGTCGATGCGAACGCGATCGCACCAGCCGTCAAGAAGGCACAGGCAGCAGGCGTTGTGGTTGCAGCGTTTGACGTGTCGGCTCCGGGCGCAGACGTCACCGTCATGACCAACAACGTCAAGGCCGGTGAAGAAGCCTGCAAATACATCGTCGATCAGCTCAAGGGCGAAGGCAATGTCATCATCATCAACGGTCCGCAGTCCTCGTCGATCATCGATCGGGTAAAGGGCTGCCAGGATGTGTTCGCCCAGAATTCCGGCATCAAGGTTCTGTCGGACGACCAGAACGGCCAGGGTTCGCGCGAAGGCGGTCTTGCCGTCATGCAAGGTCTGCTGACCCGCTTCGACGACATCGACGCCGTGTTCGCGATCAACGATCCGACAGCAATCGGTGCCGAGCTTGCAGCCAAGCAGCTCAACCGCAGCGGTTTCATCATCACCGCAGTCGATGGTGCACCGGACATCGAGCAGGCGCTTTCGACCGGCAATTCCATGATCAAGGCATCTGCGTCGCAGGACCCGTATGTCATGGCCGGTCAGGCGCTTGAAATGGGCGTTGCCGTGCTCAAGGGCGAAAAGCCTGCGGAATCGACCGTGCTCCTCGATCCTCAGTTGATCACTGCCGAAAACGTCAAGGATTTCAAGGGCTGGACAGCCGCTCGCTGATCCAACTTTAGATCCACGTCCGTCCCGGTTTTGCCGGGGCGGATATCACAAAATCGGTTCGGGAAACACAGATCATGACAAAGCTCGGCATACATTCTTTCGTCTGGAGTGCAGGATCGTCAAAGAGCGAGCTTGAGAACGCTCTCAAGAATAGCGCCGAGCTTGGCTATAATCTGATCGAGTTTTCCTATCTCGACCCCAAGCAGGTCGATGTGAAATGGCTTTCAGGGCGCATCCGCGAACTGGGTCTCGATGTTGCTGTCAGCATGGGACTACCCACGGATGGCGACATTTCGAGCCCGGATGCGGCTGTAGTCAAGAATGGCGTAAGCATTCTTGAAGGCGCAATCGCGCTGACGCGCGACCTCGGCGGCACGAAACTCGCAGGCATCCTTAGTTCGTCACATGGCAAGCAGGAAAAGGCGCTGACCCGTCAGGCATGGGACACAAGCGTCAACACGCTATCGAAGGTCGCGGACCACGCGAAAGAGGCGGGCGTCACGCTTAACCTCGAAATCGTGAACCGCTTTGAGAGCAACATGCTGAATACGGCTGCGCAGGGCATGGCCTATATCAAGGATACAGGCTCGTCGAACGTCTTCCTGCATCTCGACACATTCCACATGAATATCGAGGAAACCGATGTCGGCCTCGCGATCCGGCATGCGGCTGACAAGATCGGCTATGTCCATATCGGCGAAAGCCATCGCGGCTATTTGGGCACTGGCAACATCGATTTCGCGGGCATTTTCGATGCTCTGGTCGCGATCGGCTGGGACGATTACGTCACCTTCGAATCCTTCTCGGCGGCAATCGTCGATGAAGATCTTTCGCTGAAGACTGCGATCTGGCGCGATTTGTGGACGGACAATGTCGAGCTTGCCCGTCACGCGCACAAATTCATCACGCTTGGCCTCGAAACCGCAGTGCTCAAGGCGGATTTGGTCAAGGCAGCGCATTTGCCTTCGTAAATCAGGCGGCGGTTTTTTCCCGCCGTGCGAGACGAGTCTGCGCCGCCAGACGAATAGGTGCATTTGCAGCGCCCAGGCCTGAATAGGCCCGGCGCTGCACGATCTCGACAAAGAACCCGCCCGCGACCGGCGGCAGATAGATCTGGAAATACTCGCCGCTTTCGTCGCGGTCGTAGAGAATATGCGCCGCTCGCATCCGGTCGAGTAGCGCCGGGTCTATGTCGAACTTGGCTTCCAGATCGTCATAATAATTGCCCGGAATGGGCAAAATGCGCGTACCGGCAGCGACCAGTTTTTCCATCGTCGCGAACATGTCGTCAGTCGAAAATGCGATGTGATGGACGCCCGGCCCGACGAATTGCGAAATGAACTGGCTGGAAAGCGTACGGTCGCTTTGTGACGCGTTGAGCACGAGACGCAGCGCCGCGTCGTTCGACTTTAGAACTTGGCTACGAACCAACCCGCCCGGATCGGCTACATCGACCGCTGGCTCTTTCTTCAGGTCGAGGATCGAGGTGTAGAACAGCGTCCAGGAAAGCATGTCTTCGTAACGCATAGTCTGTGCGATGTGGTCGACGGCAGTCAGGCCGAAATCCGGCCATTCGTCCCAACCGGCCTCAAGGTCGAAATCCGCTTCCCATCGATTTTTGAGCGCCTCGTCCTCATCGACGATGTAGATGAGGCTGTCGCCGACGCCGCGTATCGCGGGCAGGTCGAGTTCGCCGGTGGCGCGCGGTTCGCGAAAGGATGGGGCCGAAAGCCCCTCGGCGCGTTCAAGCGCGGCCCTCGCATCATCGACCTTCAGCGCGATAGCGCAAAGGTTTGTGCCTCTGAGTATATAGGTCGAATGCGCAAAGCCGGTGTCTTCGCTGTTGACGACGATGCGCAACGTGCCTTGCGTATAGAGCTCGACATTCTTCGTTCGATGGCGGCCCGCAAGACGGAAGCCAATGCTTTTCAGGAACTCCACCATACCGGGCGCGGAGCTTTCATCCGTCGCAAATTCTACGAATGCGACGCCGGAGGTTTTCGCGCGCGCAGGCAATGTAGTCTCTTTGCGAAGATCGAGACGGTCGAACAGGTAAGTCAGCGACCGGTAGCCATCTATCGCGACCTGCTTTGTCGAGCCTGCCCGGAACTGATCGTTGAAGATTTCCAGCGAGTAGTAGCCATCGAACCCAGTCGCCTCGATTGCCTTGACGAAGGCGTCCACCGGCAGATCGCCCTGTCCGGGCATGTTGCGATAGTGGCGGCTCCAGGAAAGCAGGTCGAGATCGAGCTTCGGCGCATCGGCCATCTGCACGAGGAACAGCTTGTCCTTGGGAACGGAACGGATCGAATTGCTGTCTATGCCGCGCGAAAGCGAATGAAAACTGTCGAGAATAATGCCGACATTCGGGTGATCGGCGCGCCGCACGATCTCCCACGCGTCGCGGTGATCGGACACGAACCGGCCCCATGCAAGCGCTTCATAGCCGATGCGAATGCCGCGTTCGGCAGCCATTTCGCCAAGCTGCCGCAGATCGTCCGCCGCGCGGTCGATGCCGCCGAGCGCCAGCGGCGATACGCTTGAGCAGATCAGGATAAGATCGGTGCCGAGCGCCGCCATCGTATCGAATTTGTGCTTGGCCCGTTCGAAAGCGCGGGTACGCTGCGGCTCCGGCAGTCCTTCGAAATCGCGAAATGGCTGGAAAAGCGAAATCTCCAGCCCGGCGTCGCGAACCATACGGCCCACTTCTTCAGGCCCATGATCGAATGCCAGAAAGTCATTCTCGAAGATTTCAACCGCGTCGAACCCTGCTGCGGCTGCGGCGGCAAGCTTTTCGGAGAGGTCGCCGGAAAGCGAGACCGTTGCGATGGACGTCTTCATCGAATGCCCTTTCTGCGTCATTGCGAGATCGTGACGATCAGTATTTCGAAGAAATGCCTTTCCATGCGGGCTTGGCGCTTACTGTCACGCCCAATTCGGCAAGCATGGCGTCGCGTTCAGCAGCGGCGGCACGCGCCGAGTTGACGATGAATGAGACGTCGTTCGGACCGATGATGAAGCGATAGCCCAGCCGCGCCAGATCGGCCATGTTGCGCCCCGCGCCGACGATGGTGCCGAGCGGCTTTCCGATCTCTGCCGCTTCCGTCTCGATGCGCTTCATCAGCGCCTGCGGCTCCGGCTCTTCCATACGCTCCATATGATCGATGGACGCGGCAAGATCGTTCGGACCGACGAACAGCATGTCGATGCCCGGCACGGCCGCGATCTCTTTCAGGCTTTCGACCGCTTCGACATGCTCGATCTGCACCATCAAAAGCAGTTCTTCATGAGCGGTGGCTGCGTAGTCCAGCCTGGCGCCATAGCGCGAAGCCCGCAGGATCGGCGCGGCATAGCCTCTGCGCCCGCGACTCGGATATCGGCAGAAGTCAGCGATGGATTTGGCCTGTTCGGCAGTGTTGACCTGCGGGACGATGATCGACCTGATGCCACGGTCGAGCACGCGCTTCAGCGTCGTTTCCGAGCCATCGGGAACGCGCATGACGACTTCACCACCCGCAGCTTCAACGGCGCGTGCGATATGAACGGCTTCCTCGATGCCGCCAATGCCGTGCTCGCCATCGATGACGATGACCGGCCAGCCATTCATGGCCATCGCCTCGGCATTGTCCGGGTTGCCCATTTCCGCCCATGCGGCGGTGACGAGCTCGCCCGCCGCGAGCTGGTTCTTCACCCAGTTCATACGAAATTCTCCGGCTTGGGCAGGTCGATGACCTTGCCCGGATTGAGGATGCCCTTCGGATCGAGAGCGAGTTTGATGCGCGCCATCAAGGCAAGCTCTTCGGCGCTGCGCGTGAAGGGAAGGTAGGCCTTCTTGACCGTGCCGATGCCATGCTCGGCCGAAACCGTGCCGCCAAAACCGCGAACCGTTTCATAGACGATGCGGTTGATTTCCTTCGACGGTTGCTCGGCAGCGCCTTCGACCAGTGCCACTATGTGCAGATTTCCGTCGCCAATATGACCGTAATAAACTGAGTAGCAGCCTGCGACTTCGTCTTCGAGCCGCTTGCGGCAGGCAATCGCGAAATTGTCCATCTCGGCGACCGGCAGGCCGATGTCGAAGGCGCAATGCGGCCCAAGCACAGTCTGGAATTCACCGGCAGCGTCTCTGGTGCGCCAGAATGCGAGAATGTCGGCCTTGCTCTGTGCGATTGCCGCGTCACCGATCAGGCCTGCTTCGAACTGGGCTTCCATCCAATGCTGGAAGCGCTCGCCGTCAATTGCTTCGTCCAGTCCCTGTGCTTCGATCAGAACGTAAAATGCGTGTTTTCCCTCGACAGGCTTGCGAATGCCGGGAACGCGCTCGGTTGCGGCATGCCAGTAATCCGGCCACATCACCTCGAATGCCGAGAGAAGGGGGCCAAGTCCTTTGCGCGCAGCACTTAGCAACTTCACCACGTCGGCATAATCATCGACGCCGCAAAGTGCTGCCATCGTGCAGCCGGGCTGCGGCTGCAAGCGCAGGACAGCACGCGTGATGACACCGAGCGTGCCTTCCGAGCCGATGAATAGCTGTTTCAGATCATAGCCCGCATTGTTCTTGATCATCTTGTTGAGGCTGGTGATGAGCGTGCCATCGGCGAGCGCCACCTCGATGCCGAGAACCATTTCACGCGCCATGCCATAGCGGATCACGCGATTGCCGCCAGCATTGGTGCCGAGATTGCCGCCAATTGTGCAGCTTCCGCGTGCACCGAGGTCAAGCGGAATGAAGAACCCTGCCTCGTCCGCTGCCCTCTGGATCACTTCCAGCGGCGTGCCCGCCTTGACTGTAATCGTGGCCGCAGCCGCGTCGATTTCCTCGATCCCCTGGAGGCGTTCGAGCGAAAGCGCAATCGCCCCATCGATCGGGTGGGCGCCACCGGCAAGACCGGTCAATCCGCCCTGCGGAACGACAGCGATGTCATGTGCAGCGCAAATTTTCAGCGCTGCCGCCACTTCTTCCGGTGTTCCGGGGCGCAGCACGGCCAAAGGCGTAATAGGTGGGAGAAAGCTCGTATCGGCACGGTTTCGCGCCGGGATGTTGTCGCCTGTAAGAAGAGCGTTGGAATCGAACAGTCCGGCAAGGGCCTCGATGCAGGCGGTTGCGCGGGGGGAGGCGACACTCATTGCTTTATCCTTTGTGGAGAGAAGTAACCCGACGGCACTCATGCCGCCGGGAGCCTTGGGAGGCTTATTCGCCGCGCAGCGTGGCAAGCTGGCCCTGGACCATGTCCAGCGCTTCCTTGCCGATCGATGCAGTATTGGCTTCGTAGACGGGGATCACCGCTTCGCGCAGACGTGCCATTTCGTCTTCGGAAAGTTCGCCGGCCGTCATACCGCCTTCAGTCAAAACGGTGAGTGCTTCGATGGCCGCCTCGCGGCTACGCTCGACCTGCGCTGCGCGTCCTTCGTCAGCACATGTCTGCAAAAGCTCCTGCTCCTGCGGCGTGTAGCTGTCCCATACCGTCTTGGAGAACATTACCGGGGTCGGCGAATAGGCGTGACGCGTCAGCGTCAGATATTTCTGGACCTCGTAGAATTTCGAAGCCTCGATGAGCGTCAGCGGATTTTCCTGACCATCGACCGCACCTGTTTCCAGCGCCGTGAACACTTCGCCAAACGCCATCGGGACCGGGTTTGCACCCAGGCGACGGAACGTGTCGAGGAAGATGTTGTTCTGCATGACACGGAAGTTCAGGCCTTTGAAGTCTTCCATTTTCTCGATGGCATGCTTCGAATTCGTCGAATTGCGGAAGCCGTTTTCCCACATCGAAAGAAGGACAAGGCCGTGTGCAGGCATCTTTTCTGCGAGATAGTCGTAAAACGGGCCGGTCATGACCGCATCGACTTCTTCATCCGACCCGAACAGGAAAGGCAGGCCGAAAACATTCATCGCAGGCTCGATGCCGCCAAGCGCATCGGCTCCAGCTATGACCATCTCGATCGAGCCGGAACGCACGGATTGCGTCGCGTCCAGATCGTCGCCCAGCGCGCCGGAATAGAAGCCGCGCAGCTTGATATTGTTGTCCGAACCGGCCTGCAGGCAGGCCGACATTGCATCTACGCCAGCCGAAACCGGATGGTCTTTCGATGCACCATTGGACACTTTGATGGTGCGGCTGTTGAACTCGGCGGAAGCGGTGCCGGTGAACATGGAAGCAGCAAGCAATGCGGCTGCGAAGGTTTTGAGTTTCATTGAGTTTCCTCCAAAAAAAATTAAACGGGGGCGAGACGCCGCGTCCCCAATCGGCTCAGCGCAGATATTCCAGCGGGACGAGAACAAGCTGCGGAAACAGGACAAGCAGGAACAGCACGACAATCTGCGCGGCGATGAAGGGGAGAGACCCCTTGATCACCTTGTGCAGCGGTATTCGCGCCACCCCGCTCGCCACGCTCATGACGATACCTACCGGCGGAGTGACGAGGCCGATTGCGGTATTGATGACGAACAGCACGCCGAAATAGACCGGATCGATGCCCGCGGCCGTCACGACCGGCAAAAGAACCGGAGCGAGGATCAGGATCGTCGGCCCCATGTCGAGCGCCATGCCGATCACCAGAATAATCAGCATAATGACGATGAGGAGTATCGTCGGATTGCCGGCCAGCGGTTCGACCATATCCATGACCACGCCGGAAAGGTCGGCGATCGAGATGAACCATGCGGTTGTGAGAGCCGCTGCTGCGAGCATCATGACGACTGCCGTCGTGACCGCCGCATTGCGCAGAACGCCGAACATGTGACTGAATTTCAGTTCGCGGTGAATGACCGTACCGACGAAGATCGCATAGACGGCAGCGACAACTGCGGCTTCCGTCGGCGTAACGATGCCGAAACGGATGCCGCCCAGGATGATGACGGGCATGCCAAGCGACCAGCCTGCGGCACCGAATGCCTGAAGACGCACTTTCCAATCCTGCCGTTCCATCGTCTGGACATTGTCGGTCCGTGAGACGATTGCCCAGGCGATGGCCAGGCCGACACCCATCATCAATCCCGGCACGATGCCCGCGAGGAAAAGCTGGGTAATGGAAATGTTCGTCGCAACGCCGAAGATGATGTAGGCGATGGAAGGCGGCATGATCGGCGCGATGGTGCCACCAGTTGCCATCAGGCCGACGGAGCGACCCTCGTCATAGCCGGCTGCGCGCATCATCGGCAAAAGCATGGCGATGAGTGCTGCCGTGTCGGCGGCTGCCGAACCGGAAAGGCTGGCCATGATGACGGCTGCGAAGATCGCGACGAAGCCGAGACCGCCGCGCCTGTGTCCGAGGAAGGCCATGGCGAAGGCGATGATGCGCTTCGACATGCCGCCTGCATTCATCAATTCGCCTGCCAGAAGAAAGAACGGGATTGCAAGTAGCGGAAAGCTGTTTGCGCCGACGACCATGCGCTGCGCGATGATCTGCGGATCGAACATGTCGAGATAGATGCCCATGGTGAGCGCACAGAGTATGAGCGCGAAGGCGACAGGCACGCCGACGATCAGCGCGCCACCAAGCGTGCCGACGAAAATTGCGAGGGTCATACCGTGATTTCCTCTTCCACCGGACGCGGGGCTTCATAAGGATCGTAAGTGCCGCGAACAGCGCCGATCATCCGGAGAATGCTGATTGTGCCGATGCATATTGCAGTCGGGATGACGATGCCGAACACCCAGATCATCGACATGCCGGTGACAGGCGCGCGGTTTGTCGAGGTGATGCCGGATTGCTGCCAGGCACCCGAAAGGAGCAGCCAGCATGCGTAAAGGATCAGTCCGTTGGCGACGAACAGCAGCACCCGGCGTATCGATGGGCGCACCGAGGCAACGACCAGATCAAAGCCCATATGCTGGTGGTTCCGCATGGCGACGATTGCGCCGATGAAGATGAGCCAGACGAAGAAGAAGCGTGAAAGCTCTTCCGAAATGTCGATACCGGAACTGAACAGATAGCGCAGGACGACATTGCCGAAGACCATCGCCGTCATGCCGGCCAGCAGCAGAACGAGCACAAGCTCCAGAAATTTGAAAAACAGGTCGATCGTTTTCTCGATCATTTCCTTCCTCCCGAAACGGTAATCACTTCCCCGGTGGTGTAAGGCGCGGAAAACAGCAGCCAGATGACGGCTTCCGCGACTTCATCAGCCGTTCCGAGGCGGCGAAGGGGTATGCTTGCGACACGGCTTTCCATTTCCGAACGGTCGGCGAAAACGTCTTTTTGAATGTCCGTATCGATGATGCCGGGGGCCAGAGCATTGACCCGGATCGCCGGTGCCAACTCACGCGCCATGGCAAGCGTCAGCGATTGAATCGCGCCCTTGCTGGCAGCGTAGGCGGCGTTCCCGGCAGCCCCGCCATTGTTGGCGGCAATCGACGACAGGTTGACGATGGCAGCCTTCGGGTGGTCGGCACGCCGGTTGAGAAAGGCGCTGGAAACGACGAAGGCGCTGCGCACATTGACCGCGAGCACGCGGTCGATTTCGGCAGGATCAATCGCGTCGAGCGCCATGCGGCGGCCAATGATTCCCGCATTGTTGACTAGATGCGTCGGCACCCAGCCTGATTCTGCGAGATCTGCCGCGGCGCGATCTACCGCTGCCGAGTCCGAAACATCCACTTTTGCAGTGATTGCCTGGTCGCCAAATTTCGTCTGCGCTGTTTCGAGACGGGCTTCATCCAAATCCCAAAGCACGACGCGTGCGCCGCCTGCCACTGCCGCATCGGCAATAGCGCGGCCGATACCGGCTGCACCGCCGGTTATCAAAACGACTGCGTCTTTCATCGACCGAATTTCTCGTCCAGATTCTGATGAAACCGCAGATCGACGATGTCGCAGAAATCCGCATAGCTATGCTTGGCAGGCCCACCCTCTGGCGCGCCCGTGTCGCGCAGATTGGCCAGCGCATCGGCCATAGCGCGCGTGGCGCTGAGTAGCGTGGTCAGCGCGTAGAAGACGACGGTGAAGCCCATTTCCTGAAGGTCCGAAGCCTTCAGCGCGACAGTCTCATTACCGTCCACGATGGACACGACCTTAGGTCCGGTCACAGCTTTTGCGACGGCCTCGACTTCGGAAATCTTCTTGATGCCGTCGACGAAAACCAGATCGACGCCCGCGTCCTGATAATATTTCGCGCGGGTAATTGCTTCGTCTGCACCCATGGCTTGCAGTGCGTCCGTACGGCCGATCACGACCAGATCGTCATTGCCGCGCGCTTCCAGCGCCACTTTCAGCCGCAAGAACGCTTCATCGCGCTCCATCAGCTTCACGCCAGCCATCTGGCCGCATCTCTTCGGCGCGACCTGGTCCTCGAGATGGATCGCGGCAACGCCCGCCTGGATATATTCGCGAACGGTGCGGTGAATGTTCGATGGACCGCCATAGCCGGTGTCGGCATCGGCAATGACGGGGATCGAGACGGCACGCGTCATGTTGCGTGCATGCTCGGTCATCTCGGTCTGGGTAAGGAGGCCGATATCGGGTGTGCCGAGCCGTGCTGCCGTTGCGCCAAAGCCGGTCATGTAGACGGCCTCGAAGCCTGCCTGCTCGACAAGCCGCGCGCTCAAACTGTCAGGCGCGCCGGGCGCAGCCAAAATCTTGGGGCCTCGCAGCAGGCTGCGAAGTTTTTCGGTCTGGTTCATCGATTAAGCTTTCTTTGCGCTCTGGGCGACAGGCAGCGCGTCTTGGGCGACGCGCAATGTTCTGCCGATATGCTCTTCAAGAATGCGATGCAGCGCACTGACATCCCTGGCTTTTATCATTTCAACGATCTGCCGGTGTTCGTCGTAGCTCGCGTCACGGCGCTGACGGTAGGGAACAGTCAGCACAGTACGCAACGTGGCCAGCCGCCCCTCGGCAAGCTGGAATGCCTCCTGAACAAAACGATTGCCGCAATGGTCGAAGAAGGAGCGGTGGAATGCGGTATCTGCGCGTGCATAACCGCGCTGATCTCCGCTGTCCTGCGCCTCTGACATAGCGCCCACCTGCATTTGTGCGGCGCGGATCAAGCCAGCGAGATCGCGATCCATCGAAAGCTTCAAAGCCTGGGTTTCGAGCATCAGCCGGTATTCGCAGAGCTCTTCGACATCGGCGAGGGTGGGCGAGAATACGAAACTGCCGCGCTTGGGACGCACGATCACAAGGCCCGTCTGCTGCAATTGCATGAGCGCATCGCGAACCGGAGTACGGCTTACGCCGAACGCTTCCGCCAGCTTGTCTTCGGAAATGTTTTCACCCAGCGCGAACTGACCCTCGATGATCGCTTCGCGCAAACGCTCGACGACCAGCTCGGTCAGCGAACGTGGCTGCTTTATCCGAAGATTTTTCACTTCGCCCAATTTCGATTGTCCTCCCGAAACGACCATAGACTCGGCTCGTTCTGTTATATGTAACATACTGAGCGTAACACTTATGTCAATCAACCGAAGTTTGAGCCTTGTTGACAAGTGTCAATTCGAGACCCGCCCATGCGCCGAAAAGCATGCCGGAATTCATTCAGTTGAGTTGTGGGAAGCGCTGACCGGGTGCTACAAAACAGGGGCTTGTGTCGCGTAAACCAGAATCGGGCTGCTCCGCGTATAAGCAAGCTCGCCGAATCGACGGCGGGAATCTTCAAGGCGGCAAACACCTGACCTAAGGACGGCTTTTTACGTGACCGGTTTATCCCACTCGACGGCGCTCAGTGCCAAGTCGTATCGCGGCCTGTTTGCCTTCATGGGCTGCGGCCTGGTTGTAGCGGGGTAAGGCCGTTCATGGGATATCAAAGGCGCGGCCTCGTCCTGCGGCTCGCCGTACCGATCCTGATTTCCGCCTGTCTGGCGCAGACCATCGTGCCAGTTGTGCGCATCGCTGCCAGCTATCGCGCGGTCGGCGCAGGGATGACAGCCACAGAAATCCTGGCACTTTCCTCCGCCTTCGCGATTTTGCCTGTATTCGTTGCCACCAGCATGGGTCGTTACAACGACCGGCATGGCGCGGGCCGCGCGGCGCTGGCAGGAGCCATCGCCATGGTCGTCGCATGCATCATGTTTGCAATTCCCATTGTCTCTCTGCCCTGGCTGCTGATTGCATCTGCAGTCCTTGGCTTGGGCCAGACATTGCAGATTACTGCCATTCAAGGTGAGATATCGACGTTTCGATCGCCTCAGCAACGCGACCGGATGGTCGGCAATCTGATGGTCTGGCAGGCTGTAGGACAGGTGGTGGCTCCACTCGTGCTGAGTGTCGTTTCCCTGGCCGGAACGGACATGCTGGTCGAGAACATGATCGCCGTCTCGCTGGCGCTCTCAGTGTTATCCATATTGCTTGGAA
This sequence comes from Foliimonas ilicis, assembly GCF_039939195.1. Classification (NCBI taxonomy): domain Bacteria; kingdom Pseudomonadati; phylum Pseudomonadota; class Alphaproteobacteria; order Hyphomicrobiales; family Phyllobacteriaceae; genus Foliimonas; species Foliimonas ilicis. Next base: position 313,745 of record NZ_JBDUUH010000003.1, read on the forward strand.
TAGTGCTGTTCCTCAATTGCGCTCGACCTGTGAAGACGGACGCAGCTCCGCTGCCTATGCGGCAGATCCTTTCAAGCCCTGGACTGATTTGGGTCATGGTCACAGGTGCCCTTTGCGTGGCGGTGCAGGATCTGACGCTGGTCTATATGCCGGTCGTTGGCGTCGAGCGTGAAATTTCGCCGTCGGTCATCGGCCTCGTGCTGACCCTGTTTGCGCTTGGGCAGATGACCGCTCGCGTTTTCTACGGCACAGCGATGCGCAAAATCGGAAAGGTGCGACTGATGGTGATTTCGGTGATCGTCACCGGACTGGCCATCTGCCTCCTCGCAACGCCGGTGTCAGCCATAGGCCTGGGGCTTGGCCTCTCTATTTCGGGAATCGCACTCGGTTTCGCCGTCACGTCGTCTGTTTCATTGACGATGCAACTTGCGCCTGCAACGGCTCGCGCGACGAGCCTTGGCCTTCGCCTCGCAATTAATCGTGCCGGACAGTTTGCAATGCCTCTGGCCGCGGGCATGGCTGCAAGCTTGATGGGGGCAGGAGCCGTCTTTTTGGTGACAGGCGCGCTGGTGACCGCTAGCGGAATGCTACGCCCGAAAAAGCTAAAAATGTCATAGGCGGCACTCAGATAGACCCTTTCGAACCTCAGTCGATTTCGTCGCCTTCATCGTCGGACGTAACCCATCCAAAGTTAGGTCAGTCCGTCCCGGATGAACGCGAAAACGACGATTATCTGCTAATCGGCGGTCAATTTACGAGCGTCGTCGCCTTCCACCCCGCGCCGCCAATAGGCAACGACCAAATGCTCTTCGCGCGAAAGCTTTCTTTCGTTGCGCAGATATTTCCTGATCGTGCGGAACGACGCATGCTCGCAGCCGACCCATGCAAATACGCGTTCGGTTTCTGGCCACTCGATTTTGGAAATCGCCTTGTACAGCAGATCTGTGGTTCCGGGCTCCGCGCCATTGCGGTTAAGCCAGCGAAGATCGAGTTGCGCATTTGAAACCAAGTCCTGCTCTTCGGCCTCGCTGTCGATCTCGATCAAAGCTTTGACTTTGGCCGTTGCAGGCAATCGCTCAAGAAGCTTGCCGATTGCGGGCAGGGCGGTTTCGTCGCCTGCAAGCAGATACCAGTCCGCCTCGCCTGCCGATCCGCCGCCTGGGCCTGTCATGCCGACAATGTCGCCTGGTTTTGCGTTGCTGGCAAAGTTGGAGCCGGGGCTGTTCGACCCTTCATGCAGGACCATATCGATGTCGAGCATGTCGTTTTCCGGGTCGAGATTGCGGATCGTGTAGACCCGCGCCTGAGGCCGGTCGGAACCTTCGGGCCAAACGGGACGTCCATCCTCACCCATCAACGGCCATTTTGGTGCGGTTGAATTTTCAGCCGGAAACAGAAGCCGCACATGCAGTCCGCCGACTGCAAAACGGGCGAGATTTTCACCCCTTAGCGTAACCCGGCGCATATGCGGTGTGATATTTTCAGATTTCACGACCCGCATTTCGCGAAAATAGGGCAGCAGGCTGCCAGCGGCGCCATGTCCGGTCCAAACGATTTTCGGCTTTTCATCGCCTGCAAACGCCAGCAGATGTTCTGCCATGGCGAGCTTGATAAAGGTCAGGTAGGTTTCGTCCGATCCTTGAGCTGCGATTGTCAGTGCATCCGCGCCGGCATGCAATTTCGCGCGGCCGAAGTCGGTTTCGATATCGGCTCTGTCCTCCATCTGCGTGACCCGTCCATGTTCCTCGAAATGGCTGCACAGCTTCGCCATAAGGTCGCGAGAATCCGGGAAAACGACCCGTGTTTCGGCGGAAAAAGCGAATTTCTCAGGGATTTTCTTCATAATCGACGCATTTCTAACTGTTTCGAACGCGTCCGCGCCCAAGAAGCCATACGAGATACGGGCCTCCGAGAAGCGATGCGAACAGGCCCAGTGGAAGTTGATATGGAAAGGCCACCATGCGGGCAAGCCAGTCCGAAAGCACCATGAGACCGCTTCCAATGAGAATTGCGCCGAAAAGATGCGGTAGAACGCGGCCAAAACCGACGAGACGGGAAAGATGCGGCGCAATCAAGCCGATAAAGCTGAGCGGACCGACGAAAAGCGCTGCCGTGGCGGTGAGCAGCCCGGCAAGCAGGACGAGCGCTGTCCGGCTCGCATTGAGCGGCACGCCTAGTGAACGTGCAGTGCCTTCGCCCAGCGGCAGCACTTCCAGCCAGCGCGCCATCGGCATCAGCGGCAATAGAAGGACGATCGCTGCGGCAATGCCGTACCAGGCATATTCGGGCGTGACGTCGTTCGTCGAGCCGCTCAGCCAGCGCAATATGCCGAATGCTTCCGGTTTTCCGGTAGCGATGATGGCAGTCAGCACTGCGCTGCATAGCGCGCCCATTGCCACGCCTGCGAGCAAGAGCCGTTCCGGCCCGAGCCGTCCACGACGCGAAATGATCAACATCGCAAGCAGCACGAGCGTTGCGCCGATTGCCGACGCGACCAATTGAACGGGAAGGCTGGGCGCGGCAAAAAGGAAGAGCGCTGCGGCAAGCCCGACGCCTGCACCCGATCCGACACCAAGGATTTCCGGGCTGGCGAGCGGGTTTGCGGTGATGCGCTGTAACACGGCGCCAGCCGCTGCAAGCATCGCACCGGCTGTTGCGGCGACGATGACACGCGGCAGCCGCCACGGCATGAGATCGCTGAACAGATCGCCGGTTGCGAAATTCCAGCCATCGGTTCCTCTGCCCAATGACAGGGCTACGAAGCCGATGAGCAAAACGGCGACGCCTATCAGTGCAGAAAGAAGAACCGGATTTCGTGCCCGCCCCCCTGCAGCGCCGCCCATATTGAGCGTCGGCCATTCGAACATGCGAAGGCGCGGTAGCAGCCAGAGAAGCAGCGGACCGCCGAGCAGGGCAGTGGCCGCGCCGGTGGGAATGCGTTCACCGCCGCTTCCGGCGAAGAGTTGCACCAGCCCATCGGTAAGCCAGAGCAGGATCGCGCCGATCAGCGGAGCCGCAACCAGTCTTTGCTTCAACGATCGCGCGCCGCTGAGCTGAGCAAGAGCAGGGGCCGCCAGTCCGACAAAGCCAATGACACCGACATGCGCCGTAACGGTCGTCGCAAGCCAGATCGCAATGGCGATAACCATGAAGCGCGTTGTTTGCGACCCGATGCCGAGGCTGCGCGCAGATGCGTCGTCCAGCGCCAATATCGCCAGCGGCCGCAAAAGAAGCACTGCTGCGAAAAGCGCTGGCAGGAAACGCCAGGCAATCGCGATCGATGAATCCCAGCTTTGCTGCGTGAGAGAACCGCCACCCCAGATGAACAGCGAGAACATGTATTCGCCATTGGCGAGAATAAGTGCAGCGCTTGCGGCAGTCGCGGTAAGCGCTGTCATCATACCGGCCAGAACCACAGACACCGGCTCCAGCCCACGCCGCCATGTCAGCGACAGAATGAGCGCGACGGCCAGAACGCCGCCGACGAGTGCTACGCCTTCGCGCGCATTTTCCATGAGGAACGGCGCGTAGATGGTGGATGCCGCCATTGCGAGTTGCGCGCCTGCCGCAACGCCAAGCGTTGATGGTTCCGCGAGCGGATTACGCAAAACCCTTTGCAGCAAAAGACCGGAAAGCCCGAGCGCCGCACCAGAAATCAGAGCTATCGCCGCGCGCGGAAGCACGCTGTTGAAGAAAATAACCGAATCCAGATCAGCGGGCAGGGCCGGGCCGCGTCCGAGCACAAAGCTCGACACCTGAAATGCGAAAAGCATCGCTGCCAGCAAAGCCAGCCCAAACCAGAGAAGCACGCCGCGGCGAAGCATGGTCTTAGCCATTGGCAGATGCCTGCGCTGAAAGCATGGATTGTGCGGCAAGCCTGGCGAAACGCCGGGCTACGGGCAGCGCGCCAAAATGATTGACCGGATCGATAATGGAGACGCGGTTTTGCGCGACCATCGGCAAGGCTTTCCACAAGGCGCTGGTGGAGAGCGTCCAGCGTGCTTCCGGCGGAATCGGCGCAATGATGATGACCCGCGCTTGCGGATTGTTTGCCAATGCTTCCAGCCCGACGGGCGCTGCTGCCGAGTAACTCGTATCTTCCTGCCAGGCATTTTCGAGGCCCAGCCTGCTCAGCACATCGCCGAACATGCTGTCGCGTCCGAATGCCCGGAAATGCCGCGGATCGCCTATGCTGATAATGTAGACCCGCCGTTTCTCCAGTCCGGAAAGCGATATGCGCAAGGCGTTGATCTCTTTGTTGCTTTCATCGATCAGAGTGACGGCTTTTGCTTCAAGACCGAGTGCTTTTCCAAGCAGCAACGTCGCGTCTTCGGCAAGTGCATAGGGTGGGCTTCCGGGCAGATAGACCGGCGCGGAGAAGACCGGCGCGATGCGTTCCAGACTACCCCTTTGGCCTTCATAGAAATTGGAACTGAGGATCAGGTCGGGCCCCGCGCTGCGCAGCAATTCGTAGTTTGGTGTGCCGCGCAGGCCAAGATCGGCGACGCTTTCAGGCACTGCCGGTTCGATGGCTATCTCACGGAACTGCTTGAGTTCGGTCGCGGCAATCGGCACGACGCCAAGCGCAAGCGCGGTTTCGAACATTGCCCAGTCGATAGCCGCAACACGCGAAGGCGTCGCGCGCGCCAGCGTCGGTGACAACGCCGCGCCCGCGAGAACCCCGATTGCCTGTCTGCGTGTCAGCATCGCGTCTACTGCACGTAGCTTATCGGGCCACCCGTGACAGGGTGAGGCAGGATGCCCATGGGGATGCCGTAGATGTTGCCCAGGACTTCCCCGCTCATGATCTCCGCCGGCGCACCGCGCGCGACAAGCTTGCCTTCGCGAATGGCAAGAATCTCGTCGCAGAAACGAGCCGCCATATTCACGTCGTGCAGAACGATAACGGCACTGATCGAACGTGCGCGGCTGAGGCGGCGAACAAGGTCGAGCATGTCGACCTGGTGAGCGATGTCGAGCGCCGATGTCGGCTCGTCCAGAAGCAGGCAGCGCGTATCCTGCGCGATCATCATGGCAAGCCAGACGCGCTGGCGTTCGCCGCCTGAAAGCGTATCGACCAGCCGGTCGCGAAATTGTTCGAGATCCGTATCGTGAAGCGCTTCCGCGACCTTGGCTCGATCCTCTTCACTGAAACGGCCGAGCGCGCCATGCCACGGAAAACGACCGAGTGCGACGAGTTCGCGAACGGTCATGCCTTCCGCAGGCGGCGTGAATTGCGGCATGTAGGCGACCGAGCGGGCATAGTCGAGGTCGCGCCATGTGGAAATCTGCTGTCCGAGAAAGCGGGCACTGCCATTGCTGGCAGATTGCTGCCGGGCCAGCATTTTGATCAGCGTGCTTTTGCCGGAACCGTTCGGGCCGACCAGACCGTAAATTTTCGATTGTGAAAGCTGGAGTGTGAGGGGCTGCAGGATGACGCGGCCTTCAGCCGAAAAACTCAAACCGTCCAGCTCGTAAAGGGGCTGACTGGTTGTGGTTTCAGGCTCTTTACCGATCATCGTCCATGGCCTTCTCATATGCGGACGGGGATGCATGAAGCATCCCCGCGTTTGAATTTCTGCTGTTTCCTTACCAGGTGGTGTGGACTTTCAGCTTTAACGTTCTGCCTTCAGCGTAAGCACAGCCGGTCGCGTCCTGACAACTTGCAACATAGGCCTTGTCGAAAATGTTGTTCACGTTGAGGTCCACGCCCCAATTGTCTTTCTTGTAGCCGAGTTTGGCGTCGAAAACCGTTGCTGACGGAACCTTCAAAGTGTTGGCATTGTCGACCCATGAAGAGCCGACATAGCGCACACCGCCGCCAAGTGTCAGGCCTTCGAGCGAACCTTCGTCGAAGGTGTAATCGAGACCGAGCGACGCCTGCTGCTCGGGGACGATGAAGGGTGTTTTTCCAACAAAGTTCGGGTTGTTGTCTTTCTTGATTTTCAGGTCGAGCGCCGTGAAAGCTGCCGTAACCTTTATATTGTCGGTAACGTTGGCCTTAGCTTCAAGTTCTATGCCGCGCGAACGCACCTCGCCGGTCTGGACCTGGGCAAAGATGTTTGTCGGATCGACGGTAAGAACATTTTGACGGGTCAGATCGAACAATGCTGCCGTGAAAATACCGTCAAAGAAAGTGGGCACATATTTGATGCCGACTTCATACTGCGTGCCTGTCTCAGGCCGGAAAAGATCGCCTGCACCGGTTGTGCCTATGACCGGGTTGAAGAAAGTCGCGATGCTGGCGTAGGGCGTAATGCCATTGTCGAATTCATAAGCCACACCAGCGCGGCCAGAGAATTCGCCGTCTGTGCTCGTGGTTTTGATGTTCTGTGTCGGTGCATAAAATGTCGGACGATCCCTGGCCCCGGTCCACACGCGATCGTAGCGCCCGTTGAGCGTGACCAGCCAACCATCAGCAAAGCGCAACTGGTCTTGAACATAGAGACCGAGTTGATGCAGCGAGAGATCCTGATTCAGATAGCTCACGCGGGGCGTCTGAGGGACCCCGTACACCGGATCGGCAGGATCGATAGGTGTTGTCGTTCCAAACAGCGCTGAGGACTGAATCTGATCGATGTTGTAGTATTTATAATCGAGGCCCGCCAGAAGCGTGTGCTCGACAGCACCGGTCTGCACTTTGCCTTCAATCTGATTGTCGATCAGGAATGTTTTGGCAGTGGTTTCGTGGCCAAAATTGATGCGGTCCAACAAGTTAGGGGATGCATATCCGTTTCCGTAGATGCTGACCTCTTCAAGCTTTGAAATACCGAAGCGCGCGTTCTGGCGAACCGTCCAGTCATTGTCGAATGTGTGTTCGAATTCGTAGCTGAGCGAAGCCTGCTTGCGCAGATATTTGTCGAGATCCGGCTCTGTGAAATTTGCATCACGGTCGATCTTGCCAAAGGGCGCATCGACCACCGTGCCGATATAAGGCAGGAAAGCTCCGCCGCCATGGGTCTGATCCATGTAGGTGACATTGCCGAGAAGCGTGAAGCTCGTCTGCGCATCAGGGGTCCAGCTTATGCTGGGTGAAATTGAACCGCGGAATCCATCAGCGAAATCCGTGTAGTCATTACCGCCCGCGAGAATGCCGCTGACACGGTAATCCACGACTTCGTTGAGTTTGTCGCCTATGTCGAAGCCGAGATAGACGTTTCCAGCATCATTCACACCGGTTTCCACGTAGCGCTTGCGCTCGCCCGTGGGACGTTTGCTGACATAGTTGACGAGACCACCCGGATTGCTGCCGCCGTAAAGCACCGAGGCGGCACCACGCAGAACCTCGATACGCTCGAGGTTGAAGCTGTCGACGAAGAAGCCGCCGAAGCCGTAGCTGTATTGCTGCAACCCGTCCTGATAGATGCCGGTTGCCGTGGCCTGAAAGCCGCGGATGAAAAGCCAGTTCGTGTCGCTATCCGGGCCGAAGGGCTGCGCGAAAACACCGGCGGTGTAGCGCAGGGCCTCGTCGGTCTTCTGTGCGCCGCGATCGTCGATTTCTTCACGACCGACAACGGAAACGGATTGCGGGATTTCTGTGATCGGCGTTGCGGATTTCGACCCCGCCGTGGTGCTTTTGGCGACGTAGCCTGTGACTGGTCCGGTCCCGCTGCCGCCAGTGCCCTGGCCCTCGATCACCACCTGTTCGAGTTGGATCGTTTCGCCATTGTCCTGTGCGGATGCCGCGTCGCAGGCGATGAATGTCAGTGCGGAAGTTCCTGCCAGAAGGAGCCCGCTCAATGTACGCCGAGAAAAAGTGATCATGTCCACCCACCTAACACCCGAGCCGTTCATTACGGCATTTTAATATGAGCTTTTAACTCGACTTATCAGGTTCGGGATTGAAGGGTTTTGCTTTGAATTGAACGTTATTGTGCAATTTTCGAAGGACTCGCGATCAAGCCGCCATGTTTCGTTTCCATGAGGCAGGAGTCGTGCCGACGACGCGCCTGAAAACGCGCGTCAGGTGGGCCTGGTCGGAAAAGCCGCTGGCCGCTGCCACATTGGTCAGCGATATGTCTTTCCTGCGCAGCATGTCCTGAACGCGAGCGATCCGCGCCCTCATCTGCCACTGGTGCGCGGGCATGCCGGTAGAAGCCTTGAACGCATGGCAGAAGTAGGATTCGGAAAGGCCGGTAAGAGCCGCCAGTTCGCCGAGCCTGATCGTTCTCAGGCAATGTTCTTCGATAAATTCTTTCGCGCGGCGCAACTGCCATGGCGGCATCTGGCTGCGCCTGCGACTGCTGGCCGGGCCGATCTGCAGGAGGGCCGTCAGCAAAGCGTCCAGAAGGCTCTCGCCGTAAAGATCGTTCAACGTATCCGATGTGGCGCATTCGAGCGCGATAAGCCTCGCTATGCCCATGATGCGCTCATCTTCGAACATCAGACGAGGCGTGTCGAATTTACCGGATATGCGTTTGCGCTCGAAACGGTCTGCAAGGGCTGCCATATCGAAGTGCAAATCCAGATGACGCAGGGAGCGCACATCGTCGATGCGTGACCAGAGGCGCAAGCCCGCAGGAACATAGCTGATCGGACTGCGCGCCTTGCTATCAGCCGGCCGTTTGTTTCTGGGCGATGCCCCTATGTCGATGCCACCTGCGCCATCCTTATCGAGCACGACGAAAAGGCGGGGGTATGGAGACACATATTCGCCGCCAGCCCCCTCGGCACATTCAACCTGCCAGACGTCGGCAATCGCTCCGTTCCATGAACGGCATTGGAGATCGCTTACGACTGAAATGCCGTCAATGCGGCTTTCCATGCTCGGAAGAAATGTCATGCCTGTCTCTCGTTGAGCGATATGCAGCGCTAAATCTTGATAATCACAATCAACTTATAGCGCCTTTATCGACAAAAATCGAGAGGCGGAATCTTTGCCACTCAATCACTGGTATCCCAAGCGGGATCCCAGTGATTGCGGGCAACGATGGTGGCTTCGACGCGATTGCGGACCTGAAGCTTCCAGAGAATATTCGTCACATGGAATTTGGCGGTGCTTTCCTGCACGCCGATGGTTTTCGCAATGTCGCCATTGCTCCGGCCTTTGGCGAGCAACCGCAGGACGCGGTGCTCCTGCTGCGAAAGCAGCGCCAGCCGCTGTTGCTCGATGGAGGGCGTGGTTTTGGACTTCATGGAGAGCAGGCGAAGTCCAAGCTGCGGGGAGATGTAGGTATCACCCGCCGCAATGGCTTTAATCGCCGAGATAAGATGGGTAGCCTCGATGCCCTTCAAAAGGTAGCCGACGACGCCTGCATCCAACGCCTGCATGACATCCGCATCCGTCTCGGAAACGGTCAGCATGATGACGCGGACCGATGGTGATTGCTGCGTAATCGTCTTGGCGGCCTCTATGCCGCCTCCCGGCATGGAAATGTCGAGCAGAGCGATATCGGGCAGTCTTTGCGCAACTATTTCGATGGCGGCAGGCGCGGAAGCGGCTTCGCCGACGACGCGTATCGCCGGATCGAATGACAGGCTCTGGAGCAATCCGGCACGATAGATCGGGTGGTCATCGGCAACGACGACGGAAATAGGCTCACTCATCTATCGGATCTCCGCGCAGATGAAGCAGCATTTCCAGACAGGAACCGCCCGACGCGTTCTTCTCGAACCTGAACCTCCCGCCAAGGCTTTCGACGCGGTGTCGAAGGCCGGCAAGCCCCATTCCGTTTTGCGCGGTGTCAATGGCAATCGGCGACGCTCCTCTGTCACAAACGGTGATACGCAGAATGGTGCCGTCGATCTTGCAGCTTACCTGCTGTCCAACCCCGCTTCCGTGCCGGAACGCGTTGGTCAAACCTTCCTGAACGAAGCGATAGACGCAAATCTTGACCGGATGCGAGATCTGTTCGTCTGCGTCGTCGCAAAACGTCTCGACATACGTATCCGTCCGGTTTTGGTGCGCCAGAACCGCGCGTCCGACAACTGCGCACAGTGACAGGCGCTCGATCTCCGGCAGCATCAGGCCACGTGAGATTTCCCTGATTTCCTGAAGGGCGTCTGAAAGAACGCGTGCAACTCCGTGCAGTGCCGTTTCGCGGGTCGCAATGTCGGCAGCATGCCGCACCGCTTCCAGCTTTAGCGTCGCACCCGCAATGAGCTGAGACGGCCCATCATGAAGATCGGCGCCGATGCGTTTCAGATAATTCTCATTGAGTTCCGCTGCCTGCCCGGAGGCGCGCTGGACGCGTCTGCGCAATGCCTGATTGCGAAGCGAAGCCTTTTCAACCTCACTCATACGGGTCTGGAGATCTTTCTTCTGCATCGAGATCGTGCGGCTGCCGCGATAGACGATGCCGAACAGGCTGCCCATCATCACAAGGCTGATTGCGGCAACGATCGTCCAGCCCTGCAATTGCGCCTGCCGAACGCGGTCGTAAAGCGGCTCGGTCACTTCATGGATTTCGGCGACTGCGATGATCTTTCCCGAAATATCTTCGCGGATCGGCGTGTAAATTTCGAGATAACTGACTTCAAAACCACGCGTGACGTGCTCTTGTGCGGTCAAATCCGTGTATTGAGACGCGATATCGCCGGAAAGCGCGACTTTCATTGCCGCCGGTCTATCAAAGACATGGCCGATCAATTGCCGTGTGTTCGAATAGGCGATCGCGCCGTCGGGTTTCCATATTTCCAGATAGGGAAAGCGGTCGCGAAATTCGGGGTCACGCAGGATTTCATCCAGTCGGTTCGACGATGCGCTGCCAAGCGTATCGGAAGCGACCAGTCCCTGAGCCAGCGGCGAGACGACACTGTCGAGCAGCAAGGCCGTAACTGACGCTGTATCGTGTACTGCTTCGCGTGCAAGAACGGCGCTTAGAAACTGGCCGAGACACAGCATTCCAATCGACATGACGAGCCCGCCAGCAAGCGCGAACTGCCTTATCAGGCTCAACTCGCGAAAACGGGCAGGCACGTAATCAACCCATGCGAATGGGCGAAAGGGGCCGCTTAAAGCCCGTATCATGTAAGCCTCCCAGGCTGAAAATCATCTGCCTGCACGGCATCCCGCTGCCGCGCCAGAATATCTCCAAGAAACCATTATTTCCCCTCGGCCCTTGCAATTGGACAGTATTTGCAAAATCCGGTGTGCGAAAGCCGCCTTTATGAATGCTGCTTCCTCTCTTTGGCCTAACCTCGACAGTGTAGCAGGCAATGCCAAGTAGATAGGCGACCAAAGGCCAGTCGCGGCCTATCCGATAGTCTAGGTCTGGCCTCAACGATGGCCGCGGCGACCGTACACCTTTCGCAAGCAACTGCGTCAGACCTTGTGCCGTGGGCTTCTGGTCGCTTCCCGGCGATAGATGGGACGTTCGGAGCGGTGGGCTTCGGAGCAGATCAAAGCGCGGGCGAATTCACATTCTCCACGACGTGCCGAAAGAGCACGACGCGGGATGGAGAACCTTTGCCAAAGCGCGGGGAACAAAGGGCGGAAGGACGCGAAAATGGTAAAGCTGATCAAACACGATCTGCAATTCATTCTGGAGCAGATCAAGATCGCGGAAGCACATGCGGCGGGGGGCGATCTCGCCACTCTGGTCGGTGAGGCGGGGGGCTTCGATCCTGCGGCTCCCGGCACGCCAACACAGGCGGCACTTCTCCCTTATGGCCTGCGAACCGTCGATGGCAGCTACAACAACCTCATTCCCGGTCGTGAAATGTGGGGGGCGGCGAACCAGTCGTTTCCGGGCATCTTCGATGCAAACTATCTGAACGAAAATGACGGCGACAGCCTGACTTTCGGTCCGGGAATGACCTACACGAACAATGATTATGGAAATGCAGGCACTGCGTCGGGCATGACACCGGGGCCAGGCAGCGGAACCGTCATCGACGCCGATCCGCGTATCATTTCCAACCTCATCGTAGATCAGACACCCGGCAATCCGGCAGCCATCATGGTTGCTTTGCAGCATGCAGGTGTATCGGGTGCGGGGCTTATCGCAGGCGTGGCTGGTGTTAAGGCCGCTTATGCGACCTATCAGGCGTCTGCAAAAGCGGAAGCCGATTTGCAGACGCTGCATACGGCGGTCGAAGCATTCGGCATCGAAATGGAAGGCGTCAGCATCATTATTCCCAACGTTGCACCGGATGAAGGCCTGTCATCGCCATTCAATGGCTGGATGACGATCTTCGGCCAGTTCTTCGATCACGGCCTCGATCTCGTCGCCAAGGGTGGCAATGGCACAGTCTATGTTCCCTTGCAGCCGGACGATCCGCTTTACGTCGAAGGCAGCCACACGAACTTCATGGCGCTGACGCGCGTTACCGTAAATGCCGGACCAGACGGACGGCTTGGAACGGCCGATGATATTGCCAACCCGAAGAACCTGACGACACCTTGGGTCGATCAGAACCAGACTTATGGTTCAACGGCTTCCAAGCAAATCTTCATGCGCGAATTTACCGATGGACCGGATGGCAAGCCAATTGCAACTGGCCATCTGCTGGAAGGCAGCACCGGCGGGGCTGGCGGCACGACGGGCGGGCTGGCGACCTGGGCCGACATTAAAGCGCAGGCACGTGACGTGCTCGGCATCAACCTGACCGACGCCCATGTCGGCAACATCCCGCTGCTGGCCTCCGATCCCTACGGAAACTACATTCCCGGCGCCAATGGCTACCCGCAACTCGTAGTCGGGCTTGGGGCCGACGGACAGCTTGGTACTGCCGACGATGTTCTTCTGGAAGGCGACCCGACAGCCAATGGTGGGCTTGGTGTCAACATTCCGGCGACGGCCATCCTTACAGGTCATGCGTTCCTTGACGACATCGCGCACAATGCCGTTCCGGTAAGCATTGGCGGCGTGCTTCAGGCCGATAGTGACGATGCCGTGGGCTATTCCGGCGGTGTCGATACACGCGGCAACAACACGGCTTACGACAATGAAATGCTCGATGCGCATTACATCGCAGGCGATGGCCGCGTGAATGAAAATATCGCGCTGACGGCGGTGCATCATATTTTTCACTCGGAACATAATCGCGTCGTCGAGCACACGAAGGATGTTGTGCTCGGCTCCAACGATCTGGCTTTCCTGAACGAGTGGCTGCTGGTCGACGTCGCCGCCGTTCCGACGACACAAGCGGAAATCGCGGCCCTTGTATGGGATGGCGAGCGTCTTTTCCAGGCTGGCCGCTTCACCACGGAAATGGAATATCAGCATCTCGTCTTTGAGGAATTCGGCCGCATGATGCAGCCGGATATCGATGCGTTCGTCTTCGAGCCGTCGGTGGATATCAACCCGAACATCGCTGCCGAATTCGCGCATGTTGTCTATCGTTTCGGCCATTCCATGCTGCGCGAAGACATTGCCCGCATCTCGCTCGATGCGAATGGAAATCCCGTTCAGGACGATGTCGGCCTGATCGATGGCTTCTTGAACCCGGTCGAGTTTGCCTCCGCCGGTGATGCGGATGCGGCAGCCGGTGCGATCATTCGCGGCATGAGCCGTCAGGTCGGCAATGAGATCGACGAATTCGTGACCGGCGCGCTGCGCAACAATCTTCTTGGCCTGCCGCTCGATCTGGCGACCATCAATCTGGCACGCGGCCGCGATGTCGGCACACCATCGCTGAATGCGGCGCGCGAGAAGTTCTACGACGCAACGCTCGACACGCAGCTCAAGCCTTACGAGAGCTGGGCGGACTATGCGCTCAACCTCAAGAACCCGGCTTCGATCATCAATTTCATCGCGGCCTACGGCACGCATGCGCTGATCACCGCCGAAACGACGCTCGAAGGCAAGCGCGCAGCCGCAATGTCGATCGTCTTCGGAACGTCTGAGATCGTCTATGGCGATCCGAACACGGCAGCCGACAACAGGCTGATAAATCCGCCAGCGGATCGGTTCGATTTCCTGAACTCGACAGGCGGATGGGCGACGCAGGAATCCGGCCTGAACACGGTCGATTTCTGGATCGGCGGCCTCGCCGAAAAGAAAATGGCCTTTGGCGGTATGCTCGGCTCCACCTTCAGCTTCGTTTTCGAAATGACGATGGAAAATCTGCAGGATGCAGACCGTTTCTACTACCTCTCGCGCACCCAGGGTCTGAACCTGCTCAACGAGCTGGAAAACAACACCTTCGCCGAACTGGCGATGCGCAACACCGATCTTGGGAACCCCGGCTCGACCGCGCTGCCCGGCAATCTCTTCTCGGCATTCGAGACGCCGACGCTCGAAATGGACCCGACCAAGCAGATCGGGACCGATCCGGTTCACGAAGATCCGACCTTGCAGGCATTCTCTCGCCTTGTGGAACGGCGTGACGCCGCAGGCAATCTGATCGCTCCGAACGACACGACGACGGTCGCTGCGTATATCCGCGTCAACAGCCTTGAGCATTTCACCATTGGCGGCACGGAAGGCAACGACCGGATCATCTCCGGCGGCGGCGACGATGCCATATGGGGCCGGGGCGGCGATGACACGATCGAGGCCGGTTACGGCGTCGACAAGGTGTTCGGCGGCGCTGGCGACGACATCATCACCAACTCCGGCACGGATATTGGCGAAGTCGACTTCCTGCACGGCAATGAAGGCAATGACGTCATTCATGGCGGTTCGGGTCTGGCGCTGATCTTCGGCAACGAGGGCAACGACTTTCTCGTTACCGGACCGGACGGCAAGGAAGTGTTCGGCGGCACTGGCAACGACTTCATCCTTGGCGGCGAAGGTGGCGACAATCTTCTCGGCAATGAAGGCGACGACTGGATCGAAGGCGGTTTGCGTTTCGACGTGATCACCGGCGAAAACTCGGAGCTCATGTTCAACTCGCGCATCATCGGCCATGACGTGCTGAATGGCGGCAGCGGTGACACCGACTATGACGGTGAATCCGGCGACGACATCATGTTCCAGGGCGTCAGCATCCAGCGCAGCAACGGTATGGCCGGTTTTGACTGGGGTATCCACAAGGGCGACGACGTAGCCGCGAATTCCGATCTCGGCATTCCGATCTTCACCAATCAGGAAGCCTTTATCCTGCGCGACCGTTTCGATCTGGTGGAAGGTCTTTCGGGCTGGAAGTTCAATGACAGACTGACGGGCCGTGAAGAGCCGGTGAATACGAGAGCGGAAGCAACCGGCACGGCGGCAATTCCCGGTGCAGACGCGCCGCTGGACTCCTATTCGAACGCGCTGCTTCAGAAGAATGTCAGCCTGATCAACGGGTTGGATCAGCTTGTTGCACATATTACCCGTACACAGCAGACCGGTAATGATGGTGTTACCGAAACCGTTGTGATGGACACCGGCGACGCATCCGACATTCTGCTTGGCGGTGGCGGCAGCGACCGGATCACCGGCAAGGCGGGCAATGATGTCATCGACGGTGACAAATGGCTGAACGTCCGCATCAGTGTGCGCAATGCTCAAGGCGTCGAAATCGCGACGGCCGATGGCATGACGGGCAAGCTTTATCGAACCGCTGCTGGCCTTGCCGCCCAAGCTGCAGCCGATCTGTTCAACCCGAACGGAGTTGCAAGCTTCCAGGGCATGACGTTGCAGCAGGCGATGTTCAATCGCACGCTCAATCCGGGCCAGTTGCACATCGTTCGTGAAATCGTGAATGGCAATGTCGCAGGCGACATCGACACGGCAGTCTACCGGGATGTGCGGGCAAACTACACATTCGAACTTAATTCGGACAGCAGCCTCGTCGTCGACCACACGACTTTCGTCGAGCCGGATCAAGACGATGGTGAAGATGAAGGCGTTCCGCGTCTTCGTTCCGACGGTCGCGATACAGTTCGCAACATCGAGAAGCTTGAATTTACAGACGGTTCCCTGAACGTCATCACCGGCACTTCGGGCAATGAGACGCTTACAGGTACGGCACAGGACGATCTTCTCATCGGGCTTGCCGGAAACGACGTGATCAATGCGCTTGGCGGCAACGACATATTGATGGGTGGCACCGGTAACGACACCCTCAACGGCGGAACCGGCAACGATACCTATGTCTTCGGCCTGGCCGACGGCAACGACATCATTCAGGAGCTCGGCGGAACAGATCGGATAACCGTTGCAACCGGGGCGCTGACCGGGCTGTCATTCAACGAAACAACGGCAGGTGGGGGCAATGACGATCTGGTCATTCAGTTCAATGGCCAGCAAATTACAATCGTCGACCATTTCGATCAGGCAGGTGAGGCAGTGGAGTCCATCAACTTCGGTGACGGCACCTTCAACGGCTACGCTTTCGACGGCGATTATGCGCTTAGCACGGACGACAATAATACGCGCAGCGCAGCAGCAGGCGTTAACACCGTACTCGCCGGAACGACCGGTAATGACGATCTGGCCGGTGATACGGGCGACGACCTCCTGTTCGGCGGCAACGGTAATGACGATCTCGACGGCGGAGATGGAGACGACCTGCTCGTCGCCGGTTCCGGCAATGACGAACTTATCGGCGGGCTGGGTGCCGATACGATGGTCGGCGGAACCGGTGACGACACCTACAGCGTTGACGATGCCGACGATGTGGTTGTCGAAGATGCGAATGCGGGCACGGACACAGTAGAGACTACGCTGGGGGCTTATACGCTCGGCGCAAATGTCGAAAATCTGACCTTCACCGGGGCGGGGGCATTCGCGGGAACGGGCAATGCGCTGGCAAACCGCATAGAGGGCGGCGCAGGCATCGACACGCTCAGCGGCCTTGGCGGCAACGATACCTACATCGTCAACACGGCTGGCGATCAGGTGATCGAGGCAGCAGGCGGCGGAACCGATAATGTTCAGTCATCCGTCAGCTTTACGCTTGGCGCGAACGTCGAAAACCTGACGCTGACTGGCAATGCCGCGATCAACGGTACGGGCAATGGCGAGGCCAACACCATCAACGGCAATAATTCCGCCAACCAGATATTCGGCGGCGGCGGCAACGACGTCCTCAACGGCAATGGCGGTAACGACCTTATCGACGGCGGAACCGGCAACGATACGATCGACGGCGGAACCGGCGATGACACGATTATCGGCGGTGCGGGCGACGACACGATAAACGTCTCCAGCGGCAACGACATCATCAGCTACACGGCTTCCGGCTTCGGCAACGATACGATCAACAATTTCGATGCCAGCGCTCAGGGTGGCGGTCAGGATCGCATCGACCTGAGCGGACTTGGAATCACGGCAGCCAATTTCGCTACACGGGTGTTGGAATCCACGGTCGGCGGAAGCGGCAACACGCTTCTGACCATCCGCGATGCGAGCCTTGCCACAATCGGCACGATCCGCATCAACGGCGTGACGAATGCGAATATCGATGCCAGCGACTTCATACTGGCAGCACCGGCAGCCGCACCGATCAACGGTACGAACGGCAACAACACGCTGAATGGCGGCAACGGTAATGACGTCATCAACGGTCTTGCCGGGAACGACACGCTCAATGGCAATGCAGGTAACGATACGCTGACCGGTGGGCTGAACAACGACACGGTGAATGGCGGTACGGGCGACGATACGATTATCTGGAACGCTAACATTTCCGGCGCTACTGACGGTCGCGATCTGGTCAATGGCGGTACGGAAGGAACGGCGGGCGACACATTCGTCGTGAACGGTAATGCAAGCGCCGAAACCTATCGCATCTACACCCGCGCGGCATGGGATGCGGTTCCCGGCAACCAGATCCAGAGCCTGAATGCGGCGACCGAAATCGTCGTCACCCGAAACGGAACGGGTGTGACTTCAATCATCGCGGAACTCATCGAAATCGAGGAAATCCGCATAAGCGGTGCGGACCCTGCGGGTACCGGGACCGTGGCTGGCGACAGCTTCGAAATGTTCGGCGATTTCTCGACGACAAGCTTGCGTCTCAACACCATCACAATCGATGGATCGAGCGCCGACGATACGGTGGATATATCGGCTTTGACCTCCGCCCATCGTATCGTCTTCAAATCGAACGGCGGCAACGACACCATAATTGGCACGCTGCGGCCGCAGGATGTGATCGAATTGCCGGACGGCGCGAGCGCCGACGATTATGAGATCACGACCGACGAAAACGGCATGACCACCATGACGAATGGCGAGCACACAATTTGCTTCGTCAGCGAAGGCGGCCTGCCGCATATCGGCGACGATGACGACGAAGACGATGATGACCATCAGGGGGGCAATGATGACGATGATGATGACGACGATCATCACACCGGCGGCAATTGCGGCTCGGATGATGACGACGATGCACCGGCCCCTCAGCCTGGCTCATCGGTAGGGCGCAATGTCATAGGCACGGCAAATGCCGACGTCCTTCAGGGTACGGCGCAAGGCGACACGATCCTCGCACTTGACGGCGGCGACAGCGCTCTTGGTGGAGCTGGCGACGATGTCATCAATGGCGGCACCGGCTACGACTTCCTGAGCGGTCAGGAGGGTCGCGACATCATCTTCGGTGACGAGGGCGATGACATTATCCTCGGCGGTGCCGACAACGACATGCTCTATGGCGGCGATGGTGCGGACCGTCTGTTCGGCGATGCCGGAAATGACATGATCGATGCCGGTTCGGGTAACGACACGGTCTATGGCGGTACCGGAAACGACATCTTCATTGCCTCGAACGGTGACGGCAACGACGTCTACTATGGCGACGACATGGCGGGCGGATCGGGCAACGATACGCTGGATATGTCCGGTATCACTGCGGCGATAACCGCCGATCTCGGCACCGGCTTCCTTGGGAGGGGCAGTGTATCGAGCGGCCACACGGGCAGCGATACGATCTGGGGTGTCGAAAACATCGTGACCGGCTCGGGCAACGATACGATCACCGCAAGTGGCGCGGTAAACGTCATGGATGGCGGGGCAGGCAACGACACTTTCCGCTTCCTTTCGGCGGCGGATGCCAATGGCGATACGATCTACGGCTTCCAGCCGGGCGACCGGCTCGACCTGTCGGCCATCGATGCCAACAGCGGTGCCAGCGGAAACCAGAGCTTCACGCTTGTAAACGGACCGGCATTCAGTGGTCCCGCGCAGGTCGCGATCAGCTTCGAAACCCGCGAGGATGGCGACTATACCGTCGTCAGCGGCAATACGACGGGCGCTGATGCAGCCGAATTCCGCATCAGCATCAAAGGTACACACGACCTCCAGCAGTCCGACTTCAATCTTTAGTCCTGATAGAGCAGGCCGGCACGTCCGGCCTGCTTTTCTTACCGACGACAAGAACAAGATAACGGGTGGGGCAAATGCGCGCGAACGGTTCTCAATCGGCTATGAAACGCAAGGCGGCCGAAAAACTGACGAAAGGCCTCAAAAGCACTTTCGTATTCCTCTTTTCAATATCGGGCATCATCAACATTCTGGCGCTGACCGGCTCGTTCTACATGCTCCAGATTTATGATCGCGCATTGACCAGCGGCAGCGTGCCGACGCTTCTGGCGCTGTCCGGCCTGGCAATCGGCCTTTATCTGTTTCAGGGCTTTTTCGACATCATCCGTTCACAGGTTCTGGTGCGCGTCGGTGCGCGGCTCGACAAGCGCGTCGCACCACTTGCCCACCAGGTCGCCATCGACATGCCCCGCTTCGGCTTCTCCACCTCCGAGGCGCTGGAACGCGGGCGCGATGTCGACACGGTTCGCGGGTTCCTTGGCGGACAGGGGCCGATGGCTTTGTTCGATCTGCCCTGGATGCCGCTCTATCTCGTCTTCGTCTACATCCTTCATCCGGCTCTCGGCGCGCTGACGTTTGCGGGTGCGTTCGTCTTGAGTATTCTGGCAATCGCCACCGAAATCATGACGCGCAGGCTGAGCGGCGGCACGCATCAAGCAATGATCGCCCGCAACACGATTGCGGATTCGAATGCGCGCAATGCGGAAATTCTCAAGGCAATGGGTATGGCCGACCGCGCCGTTTCCAGATTCGACAAGGCCAATATCGAACATTTGAAGCTTCAGACCAGAACCAACGACATCAGCGGCACGTTTGGCGCGATTTCCCGCGTTCTGCGGATGATCCTCCAATCCGCAATCCTCGGTCTCGGTGCCTATCTCACCATTCTAGGAGAACTTTCAGCAGGCGCGATAATCGCGGCATCCGTCGCCTCTGCTCGCGCTCTGGCACCGGTTGATCTGGCCATTGGCAACTGGAAAGGCTTCGTTGCCGCCCGCACGGCCTTCAACCGGCTCAAGGAGACCATCCTTGCGCTTGCCGAACTCGACAAGCCGATGGAATTGCCCGAGCCCCGCAATTCGCTTCATGTCGAAAAGATAACGGTCGCCGCACCGGATTCCGGCCGCGTGCTTTTGAGCGAAGCCGAATTCCATCTCAATGCCGGACAGGCGCTGGGCATTATCGGCCCAAGCGGCGGCGGCAAGACGACGCTTGTGCGCGCGCTGACCGGCATCTGGCCGGTGCTGCGGGGAAGCGTGCGGCTCGACGGTGCCGAACTCACGCAATGGAAAGACGAGGATCTTGGCCGCCATGTCGGCTATCTGCCGCAGGACGTTTCGCTGCTGGACGCAACGGTTGAGGAAAATATCTCCCGGTTCGACCCGTCGAACGATGCACGCGCCACGGTCGCGGCAGCGCGCGCCGCAGGCATCCACGAGATGGTCGTTCGCCTTCCTGAAGGCTATCGCACGCGTCTCGGCGCTCAGGGCACCGCGCTTTCTGCCGGGCAACGTCAGCGTATCGGTCTCGCCCGCGCACTCTACAATAATCCATTTCTGGTGATCATGGATGAGCCGAACTCCAACCTCGATGGCGAGGGCGAAGCAGCACTCACCGATGCGATCAAATCCGTGCGTGAACGGGGCGGGATTGCAATCGTCATCGCACACCGTCCGAGCGCTCTGGCGGCAGTCGATCTTGTCGCTGTCGTACAGAACGGGCGTATCGCGTCGTTTGGTTCGAAGGACGAGATACTCGGTACGCGCCGTCAAGCCGTCAACTCGGCAGAGCCGGTCGAAAAACCGCAGCCGCGTGTAACAGCGAGGGTATCGGCATGATTATCGAGGTCAAATCCACGAAATCGGATAGCGACAGCCAAAACGTCGCTTCGCGCAGCCGCTATGAGCTGAAGGAGATAAAATCATCGAAGATGCCGCTGGCTTTCGGCGCATTTTTGATGGGCGTCGCCGTGTATCTGAAAAGCGCCTTTCCGGGCTGGAGCAGCCTCCCGCCACAGGAAGAACCCGACATTGACCCGGATGCCCCGGTTGAAGCTACGGGCAAACTCGCAAATGCCGATCACTCGGTTCCGCAACTCGACATGAACACGGAGACTGCCGCGGATGATAACTCCGTCGCCAATACCAGCGGAAGATTGCTGGATCTTCTCGACCCGGCACAGTTCATGTCGGTGGATTCACCTTCGATACCCCTTGCGGATTTATTGCCCGTTCTGTCCGACCAACGAAACATCGCGGCACTTGCCGTTGCGAACGACAATGGTTCGTCGCGTCCGGATTCGTCCGTCAACGTTCCCATTCCTCCAGTCGATACCGGCGGTAACACGCCGCAAATACCGGAGAAGCCGGATGACGACGACGATGATGAAGAGCCAACCGAGCAGGCCAACCGCGCGCCACGCACGAACGGGCCGGTGTTTCTCTACGACGTTTTCGGCTGCGCAGCCGTCATCATCGCACTCGGCGATCTCTTGCGAAATGCGACTGACCCGGACGGCGATACACTTTCGATCCGCGACCTGACGGTTTCATCCGGTACGTTGACGCAGTCGGGTCAGAACTGGCTTTACGACCCGGAAGGACTGGGTCCGGTGACGATCACCTATCGCATCAGCGATGGCCAATTCTCAATATTGCAGACTGCGCATTTCGATGTGCTGAAAAATCCGCCAATCATCGGTACGAACGGTGCGGACAATATCGTTGGCACAGAATGCGCCGACATGATCGACGGTCGCGACGGCGACGATAACATTGACGGTCGCGGCGGTAACGACACGATCGAGGGCGGGTGCGGAAACGACCACATTATCGGTGGCGCAGGCGACGATGTGCTGTTCGGCGGCGCCGGAAACGACATCATCCTCGGCGGACTCGGCAACGACCATATTTCAGGAGGGAGCGGCAACGATCGTCTGTTCGGTGAAAAGGGCAACGATACCGTCTTCGGTGATGCCGGAAACGACCAGATCAGCGGCGGCGAAGGCGACGACCTTCTCTTCGGTGGAACGGGTGCCGATAAAATCGGCGGCGATGAAGGTGCGGATCGCATTTTCGGCGAGGAAGGAAATGACAGGCTGGATGGCGGTGCAGGTGACGATTTCGTGTCCGGCGGCACCGGAAACGACAAGATCGCCGGCGGCGCTGGAAACGATATGCTACTCGACGATGCCGGTGCAGATGTGGTCGATGGCGGTGCGGGCAACGACCATATCGTCGTCGCTCTCGACAATGACCGTGACGCGTATCAGGGCGGTAAGGGCACCGATACGCTCGATATGAGCGCCACTGCGCGAGGCGTCGATGTGGATCTTGAGGATGGCACGGCGGAAGGCCAGGAGATCGGCACGAATACCGTCATGTCGTTCGAGATCGTAGAAGGCGGCAGCGGTTGCGACACGCTTTCAGGAACCGCCGCAGACGAAACCTTGATCGGCAATGCGGGCAATGATGTGCTTGCCGGACTTGGTGGTGATGACACGCTTGTTGGCGGTGAAGGCTGCGACAGTCTCGACGGCGGAACTGGTGACGATCTGCTGCAAGGCGGGCAGGGCGACGACATTCTGCGGGATGGTGCCGGATGCGACGTTGTTGAAGCCGGGGCTGGAAACGATACGCTTGTCGCTGCAGCCGATAGCGAAGACGACGTCTACGATGGCGGTACGGGCTGCGACACGCTCGATTATTCCGCCGCCAGCCTCGACATCGTGATCGATCTTGCCGCCGGAACGGCGACCGGTCAGGACATAGGCAGCGACACAGTCCGCAACTTCGAAAGCATAGTCGGCGGCTCCGGCGACGATCATTTCATCGTTGGCTCGCAAGCGGTCGTGTTGGCCGGCGGCATGGGCAACGACCTTTTCGAGTTCCAGGCACCACGAAACGACACGCTTGGAACGTTGCTGCACGAAATCATCGATTTTGCCGCAGGCGACCGCGTCAGACTGTCGAAATATGATCTCTTCGACAATGTCGTGCAGCAATTGGAGAACCGTTTCGAGACGGTTTACGGCCAGAACATCGACGCTGCGGAAGGCTCCATCCGCTACCGGCATGAGAAGTCGGACATGATGGATCGCACGATCATCGAAGCCGATCTCGACCGCGATTCGATTTACGAAACAACGATTAACATCAATGGCCTGCAGGCATTTATTATTGTCGAGAACGTCTGAAAAAGAGATTTGGGGAAACCGGTATGGGCAAGAAAATCGAGCAGGACGAGTTTCATCACAAGGGCAGAATGGTCGCTGGAATGGCGTTGGGCGTCCTGCTGCTTCTGGGGTGCGGCGGCTGGGCCGCTGTTGCGCAGATCAATGGTGCGGTCGTTGCCCAAGGGCAGATCAAGGTCGATCAGAATTTGAAATCGATCCAGCATCGAGACGGCGGCATCGTCAGTGAAATTGCAGTTCGCGAAGGCGACTTCGTAAAGGCCGGGCAGATCTTGATCAGGCTGGACGATATCCAGACGCGGCAGGAACTGTCGATCGTACGATCCCAGCTTTCCGAACTCGTCGCACGCAAGGCACGCCTGAAATCCGAGCGTGACGGACTTTCCGAGATCGTCATCGAGAAGGGCGCAAACCTTGAAGATCTGCAAGAATTCGGTGAGGTCAGGCTTTTCGACGGCAACAGGACAAACCGCGAGAGCCAGAAGGAGCAATTGCGTTTCGAGATCGAGCAGCTCGGCGAAGAGATAAAGGGATTGCAGGCTCAGCAATCCGCAAAACGCGACGAGGTCACGCTTGTCCAGGTCGAACACAAGAAGATGAAGCGCCTTTCCGACAAGAAACTCATCGAGAATTCGCGGGTCCACGTAACGGAAAGAGAGCTTGCGCGCCTGAAGGGCGAACTCGGCGAAACCGACGCGGGCATTGCGCGGGCGCGCGCCAGAATGAGCGGTATCAAGCTTCAGATCATCTCGGTTGATGAGACGGCGAAGACCGAAGCGCAGCGCGAATTGAGTACGGTCGACACGAAGATTTCCGAATTCAACGATCGCCGCATCGCGATCGAGGATCGTCTGTCGCGCACCGATATTCGCGCGCCGCTATCGGGAACAGTCAACGAGCTCGCGGTCCACACGGTTGGCGGTGTCATCACGCCCGCCGAAACGCTGGCGACGCTGGTGCCTGAAAAGGCCAAGTTGAAAATCGAGGCGCGCCTTTCGCCGGTCGATATCGATCAGGTTTATGTCGGACAGATTGCCAAGCTGCGCTTCTCGACCTTCAACCAGCGCACGACGCCGGAGTTGCAAGGGCATATCGGTTATGTCTCTGCCGCAACCACCCGCGACCCTGCGACAAACGATACCTACTATGTGGCTGACGTCATCGTTTCCCCCGACGAACTGGAAAAGCTTGGCAAGAATGAGTTAATGCCGGGCATGCCGGTCGAGGTCTTTGTCGCAACCGAACAACGCACGGCCTTGTCCTTCCTTTCAAAACCGCTTGTAGATCAGTTTTCGAGGGCTTTCCGGGAGCAGTAAGCGTTTGAGTTTCGTACTGCTTCTTGGCGAAGGCGTCGGGTCGAAAGGCTCGATGCCTTCTTTTTTGCCTGGCGACACAAGCGCGAAGAACTCTACGCCTTTCGGCCATTGAATAACCGCCGGCGCGTGCACGATGTGACTAAGTGTAAGTTAACATGCGTTAATTCTTCGACTCGGCGAGTGAAAGTACAATGCCTGGAATAATAATCCGGGGGCTTTCATGGGCACGATTTCGGTCGCATTGGTGGATGAGCATCCGATCGTATTGGAAGCTCTCGCTGCACTTTTTTCGTCGGAGCCGGGTTATTCGATCCTGCGCAAAGGCGCTTCGCTCGCAGGCTTGGCAGAACCACTCAACAACACGAAACCGGATATTCTCGTGGTCGACCCCGGCCAGGCCAGCAACGCATTAAGCGCGCTTCAGCAAATCTGCGCCACCAATCCAAATTTGAAGATCATCGTGTTTACCTCGGCAACGGGTGTGGATTACGCGGTGCGTTCTCTCGAAATCGGCGTGAAGGGTTATGTCAGCAAGGTAAGCCCGCCGGCCGAACTGCTTCATGCGACGCGCGCGGTGCTGGGCGGCGAAACCTACATCTCCCAGAACTTCGCCTGCAGCGTGGTCGCCGCACTCAGAAACGAATCCGTGCGCAAGGTGGCGGCGCAGGCTTTACGGTTCAGCGTCCGTGAAGACCAGATCGTTCACCTGTTGCTGCGCGGCAAGAAGAACAAGGAAATCGCCGCGCATCTGATGATCAGCGAAAAAACGGTTAAACACTATATGTCCGTGCTGATGCAGAAGCTGAATGCGCGCAACCGTCTGGAAGTGGTCATTGCTGCGCAAAGATTAAGCAGCGCTTCGGCTTCGCAGGGAGTGGCTCACTAAAGAGCTTTTACGCTGCTGCCGAAATATCCAGAGACGGCGCGCTGGCAAGCAATTGCCGCGTGTAATCATGCTGCGGTTCGGCAAAGAGCTTTTCCGTATCCGCCAATTCGACCAACTCGCCCTTGTAGAGAACGGCAACCCGGTCGGAGATCGCCTCGACCACTGCAAGGTCGTGGCTGATGAACAGATATGAGAGATTCAGCCGCTTTTTCAGATCGTCGAGCAAGACGAGCACACGCGCCTGCACGGAAACATCGAGCGCGCTCACTGGCTCATCCAGCACGATGATCCGGGCTTCTGCGGCCAAGGCTCTCGCAATCGCGATGCGTTGCGCCTGCCCGCCAGAGAATTCATGCGGATACCGTTCCAAAGCATCGGAAGGCATCTCCACGGCATCCATCAATTCACGCTTGCGCGTTTTACGCTTGGCTGAATCGTAGCCGCAAAGCTTGGAGAGGGGAGTATCCAGAATAGCGCCGATGGTTTTGCGCGGGTTCAGCGAAGCAATCGGGTCCTGAAAGACATACTGGATGACTTTGCCAAAGGCGGCGGCACGTTCGCTGGCAAGCTCGTCGCGCTTCCTTCCTTCGATTTCAATATTGCCGGATGTCGGCTTTTCCAGTCCGACAAGCATACGCGCAAGCGTACTTTTGCCCGACCCGCTCTCACCGACAACAGCAAGCGTCTCGCCCTGACGAACCTCCAGCGACATGTCGCGGACGGCTTTTACCTCATGCTTTCCGCGCCCGAAAAAGCTGCTTGCGCCACCGAACGTCTTGGTGAGATTTTCGACCCGAATAGCGCTCATTATGCGTTCTCCGTCTGCATCTTGCGCATCGTCTCAAGGAACGATTTGCCTTGGCCAAGCTGCGGAACACAGGCCATCAACCGTTTCGTGTAATCGTGTTGAGGATTGCGCAGCACTTCCGCCGTCTCGCCGGTTTCGACGATCCGCCCGTCTTTCATGACGGCGACACGGTCGCACATTTGCGCAACGACACCGAAATCATGTGTGATGAACAGCAGCGAAACACTGCGTTCGCGACGTAGCGTTTGCAGAAGATCGAGGATTTTCGCCTGAACTGTCACATCGAGTGCCGTAGTGGGCTCGTCCGCGATGATCAGGTCAGGATCGTTCGCAAGCGCCATGGCAATGCCGACGCGCTGGCGCTGACCGCCCGACAACTCGTGTGGATAGGCATCGGCACGCTGGGCCGGTTCGGGAATGCCGACAGTATCCAGCAATTCGATTGCCTTGGCGCGTGCGTCGCGTTTGCCGATCAGCTGATGTGCAGTAATCGCCTCCGCGACCTGTTCACCGATCGTGTAAAGCGGATGAAGTGTCGTCAGCGGGTCCTGGAAAATATAGGCGATGCGCCCGCCGCGATAGGACATCAACTCCTGATCCTTGAGCGTCAGAAGATCCTTGCCATCGAACCTGACAGACCCGTGCGTAATCACGCCGGGAGGCGAGGCGACAAGCCCGGCGAGAGAAAGCGCGGTCACGCTCTTGCCCGACCCGCTTTCGCCGATAAGGCCCAGGCATTCACCTTTGCCGACTTCGAACGAGATTTTCTTGACCGCCGGTTCAAGCGTGCTGCCGCGCGCGAAGCTAGTTTCGAGCTGATCGACGGCCAGCACAGCATTGCTGGCTGCCGCTTTTGCGGGCTGTTCGTTTCGTTTTATGCGCGTCACCGGCATTGGACGGTTCAGCGCGCCAGAGCGCAGGCGCGGGTCGAGCATATCGCGAATGCCGTCGCCGAGAAGGTTGATGCTCATGACAAGCGCAAAGATCATCAGGCCCGGCACGATGGAAACATGCGGCGCATTGAAAAGGAACTTGCGCCCGTCGCCCAGCATCGAGCCCAGATCAGCCTGCGGCGGCTGCGCGCCAAGACCGAGAAAGCTCAAACCCGCCGTTTCGAGGATCATCCAGCCCGCAGTCGTCGTCATGGTGATGACGATAACCGGCAGGACATTGGGCAGGATTTCCGTCGTCACGATGCTGAAATGGCTTTTGCCGGAAAGACGTGCCGCGTCGACGAATTCGCGTGTCGCAAGGCCTGCGCTGATGCCGCGAATGTTTCTGGCAAAGAACGGGATGTTGACGATGGCAATTGCGTAAAGCGCATTGATCAGTCCCGGCCCGAGAACCGCGACGATGGCCAGCGCCAGCAGAATATACGGAAACGCCATGAGTAGATCGATGAAGCGCATGAGCAGGCTGTCAGTGCGCCCGCCCGCATAGCCAGCAACAATGCCGATGGTCGAGCCAACGATTGCAGCAATCAGCGTCGCGGCAATGCCAACGGCAAGCGATACGCGCGTGCCCCACAAGAGCCTGCTCAGAATGTCGCGTCCGAGCTGGTCCGTTCCGAATAGATGACCTTCTGAGAATAGCGGGCGAAGACGCTCGGCGGGTGCCGTCGCATTCGGGTCCGGCAATGGCAGAAATGGCGAAACGGCTGCGAGGATTACGATTATCGAGAGAAGGATCAGGCCGAACGCCGCAAGCTTGTTGTTTGCCAAAAGCCGCCAGTTCGAAAGGCGCGGCGGCGACGCCTGCGCCTCGTTGGACACCATGCTCAGATCGCTCATGACCGCAACCTCGGATCGATTGTCGACTGCACGACATCGGCAGCGAGATTGAAAAGCACGTAGCTGGCAGCGACCACGAGCACACCGCCTTGTACGAGAAGCACGTCGCGGGTCGAAATCGCATTGACCAGCATCGCGCCGATGCCCGGCCACTGGAACACGGTCTCGATATAGACGGCACCGCCCAGCACGAAGCCCGCCTGAACGCCGATGACCGGAACGATGCTAACCATGGCGGCCTTCAGTGCGTGGCGATAAATCACCTTCCGCTCGCTGACGCCTTTCGCACGCGCGGTACGGATGAAATCCTGCCGAAGAACTTCAAGCATCGCCGCGCGCGTCAGCCGCGCGATCACGCTTGTCGCAACCACCGACAGGGTGAGAGCCGGCAGGATCAGATGATAGGCGATGTCCAGAAAGCCGCCGCCGCCATAGACGGCTGTCATGCCGCTAACCGGCAGAAGCCGCCACTGCGCGGCGAAAACGAGGATCAGCAAAAGGCCAAGCCAGAATGAGGGCAGGGAGATGCCGATAAGTACGAAGAATGTAAGCGTGCGATCCACCCAGCCGAACTGGCGCACCGCTGAAACGACACCGACAAGAACGCCGAAGATCGAACACAGGACAAGCGATACGCCCGCCAGAATGAGCGTTGCATTGAAACGCTCCAGCACCTCGTCGAGCACCGGGCGATTGAGCGCATAAGATCGCCCGAAATCGCCCTGCAGAAGATTGCCGATCCAGATCAGATATTGCTGATAGAGCGGCTTGTCCAAACCCAGATCGCTGTTTATGCGCTCGACATTTTCAGGCGTCGCATAGGAACCGAGAATGGCAGTCGCCGTATCACCTGGAATAGCCGCCATGATCATGAATACGATCACCGAAAGCCCGAAAAGGATCGGAATCGTTATCAGCAAACGCTTCAGAATGTAGCCTGCCATGCTCTCGCTCCTGCCGCGTTACGGCTTCTGCACGTCTTTCAGGAGAAGCAGGAATGAAGGCTGCAATTTCAGGCCTTCGACAAAGGTGGTCGAAACAACGCTCTGCTTCCAATTGGCGACGAACAGCCAAGGCGCATCGTCATGCACGATTGCCTGAACCTTTTTATAGAGTTCGCCACGCTCGGCCTGATCGGTCGAACGACGCGCCTTTTCGAGCAGATCGTCCACTTCCGGGTTCGAGTAATAGCCGGAATTGAAACCACCCTTGTCGGGCAGGGCATCGCTGCGCAGCGTGAGATAAGGCACAGTGTCGGGATCATTGGTCATCCATGCCATTTCGGCCATATCGGTCGTGCCTAGGCCCTTGTTGACGCGAGCAAGATAGGCATTCCATTCATAGGTCTCGATTTTCGTCTTGAACCCGACCTTGTCGAGATCGGCCTGAATGGCGGTGCCCATCGTCACCGGATCGAGCATTCCCGAACCGCCCTCGGTCACATAAAAGGTGATTTCGGGGTTCTCGTTTCCGGCTTCCTTGAGCAAGGCCTTGGCCTTTTCCGGGTCGTACGGATATGGCTCGACAGACGGATCGCTTGCCCATTCGAACGCTGGCGGGATGGGGCCTGCCGCAACCGTTGCAGTTCCCTGCAGAATATTATCGACAAGCCCCTGCTTGTTGACGGCATAGTTTGCCGCCTGCCGGACTTTCTTGTCGGCAAAGGCGCCTTCCTTCGTATTCAGAATGGTGAACCAGACGTGAGGTCC
This sequence comes from Foliimonas ilicis, assembly GCF_039939195.1. Taxonomy (NCBI): domain Bacteria; kingdom Pseudomonadati; phylum Pseudomonadota; class Alphaproteobacteria; order Hyphomicrobiales; family Phyllobacteriaceae; genus Foliimonas; species Foliimonas ilicis. The sequence goes on from NZ_JBDUUH010000003.1 coordinate 343,582, forward strand.
GGGCTGCTGCTCGACCTTGAAATTCGGATCGTTTCCGAAAACAGCAACATTATCCGGCGGCACCTCGACCATGACATCGAGTCCGCCCGCCATCATCTCGGCAACGCGGGTGTTGGCATCGGTGATTGGCCGGAACACGACCGCCTCAAGCGACGGCGCGCCGCCCCAATAATCAGCGTTTCGTTCAACAACGACGCGTTGTCTGGAAACCCACTCGGCGAATTTGAAAGGACCGGTGCCGGAGGGATGGCGCCCGAACTCCTTGCCGTGCTGCTCGACGGCCGCTGGCGAAACGATCAGCCCGGTCGGGTAGGCGAGGTTCGAAAGGAAGGGCGCAAACGGCTCGGAAAGCTTGAACTCGACAGTGTTTTCATCGATGGCGTTCACCGTGTCGACGGACGAGAAATTGAACGATAGCGGGAAGGGGCCTGTATTGTAAAACGGATGCTTTTCATCCAGCATCCGATCGAAGTTAAACTTCACAGCCTCGGCGTTGAAGTCCGAACCATCATGGAACTTTACGCCCTGACGCAGCTTGAAAGTGTAGGTCTTGCCGTCGTCCGAAACTGTCCAGCTTTCTGCAAGAGACGGCTCAACTTCGAGCGTTCCGTCCTTGAAGCGGACAAGGCCGTCATAGACATTTACAAGAATGCGGAAGTCATTTGTCGCGCTCACCGCGTGAGGATCGAGAGATTGCGGTTCCGCGATCTGGCCTACGATCAAGACATTGGGCGGAGTTTGCGCAGAAGCACTGAAGGTGGACACAAGTCCCAAAGCCGCAAAGGCCACGACTGCGGCGAGAAATTTCTTCATAAAAATACCTTCCCGGTGTCAATTTCGTCGTGCGGGATCACGGCCGAAATGGCCCCCTCCGTCGCAAGGACGGTGATGGGCTAACCCGAAACGCGCGGAAGGGTTCCGAAATTTCTGCCTTTTTTCAGACGCAATGGCAGTGCGGCGCCGCCTACTCCTTCACCGCGCCGGTCATCGACGAGACGTAATAGTCCACGAAGAACGAGTAGAGAATGACGACCGGAAGCGATCCGATCAGTGCGCCAGACATCAGCGCTCCCCATTCGTAGACGTCGCCGCGCACAAGCTCCGTCAACACGCCGACTGGCACTGTCTTGTTCTCCGAAGATGCAATGAACGTAAGCGCGTAGATGAATTCGTTCCATGACAGGGTGAACGCGAAAATACCTGCCGAAATGAGCCCCGGAACGGCCAGCGGCAGCACCACCTTGGTCAGAATCTGCCAGCGCGTCGCACCATCGACCAGCGCACTTTCCTCAAGCTCGAACGGGATCGAGCGGAAATAGCCCATCAGCAGCCATGTGCAGAAGGGTATCAGGAAAGTCGGATAGGTGAGGATGAGCGCCAGCCGTGAATCGTAGATGCCGACTTGAAAGACCAGGAATGCCAACGGAATGAACAGGATGGACGGCGGCACCAGATAGGCAAGGAAGATCATCAACCCGGTGACCCGCGCGCCGGTGAACCTCACACGTTCGATCGCATAGGCCGCAAAAACCGAAGCCGCGAGCGAGATGACGGTCGAGCAGACCGACACGATCATCGTGTTGAGAAGCCAGCCCGGATAGGACGTTTCGAACAGCAGATAGCGGATGTGCTGGAGCGTCGGCTCCACAACCCAGAACGGGCTGTAGGCTGAATAATTCGTAAGCTGCGCGTTCGGCTTGATCGCGGTTATTGCCATCCAGTAGAATGGGAAAAGCAGCACGAACAGAAAGACGGCAAGCGGCAGGTAAAGCACCACCAGCCTGCGCGGCAGCGTGTTGAATTGCTGCATTCCGACGATGTCGTCTTGCACGATTGCGGGCGTAGTCGTTTGCTGGCTCATATCGTCTTCCTCAATCGCTTCCGCCCTGTTGCCACTTCCGTCTTTGCAGACCGAAGAAGCTGAACAGGATGGCGGCCAACAGGAACGGGATCATGGCGACTGCAATGGCCGCACCTTCGCCGAGTTGTCCGCCGGGAATGGCGCGCTGGAATGAAAGCGTCGCCATAAGATGGGTGGCGTTGACCGGGCCACCGCGCGTCAGCACATAGATGAGCTGGAAATCGGTGAAGGTGAACAGCACCGAAAATGTCATCACGACCGCGATGATGGGGGTAAGCAATGGCAATGTGATCCTGCGAAAGCGCTGCCAGGATGTCGCGCCGTCGAGCGCTGCCGCCTCATGAAGCGATTGCGGAATGGTCTGTAGGCCTGCCAGCAGCGAGATCGCAACGAAAGGTATGCCGCGCCAGACATTGGCAGCAATAACGGATGCGCGCGCCAGATTCGGATCACCGAGGAAATTGATCGGCCGCGAGATGATGCCCCATTCCATGAGCACCCATGAGATGATGGAGAATTGGGAATCGAATATCCACCAGAAGGCGAGTGCGGAAAGAACCGTCGGCACCACCCATGGAAGCAGGATGATCGCCCGGAACAGGTTCTTGAACGGCATATGCTCGTTCAGGATCATCGCGAGCCAAAGGCCGAGTGCAAACTTCAGGATCGATGCCACGAATGTATAGAGCATCGTGTTGAAGACCGAGATCCAGAAAACGGAATCGTTCCAGAGCCAGATATAGTTTTCCAGCCCGATGAAGACGCCTGTCCGCCCGATGGACGTATCGGTGAAGCCCAGCCAGACGCCCAATCCCAGCGGATAGGTCAGAAAGCATAGCAAAAACACGCCAGCCGGCAGCATGAATAGAAAGCCGAGCCCGTTGCGGCTTTGCGACAGGCGTTCGAACATCGTTGGCGCGCGGGGTACTGATGCGGTGCGGGCAGTGTTTGGGCTGGGCATATTTTGCCGATCTCCGTTTCCGGTTCTGACCAAGGCCGATTGAACGCCGCCTGCCCGAATGAGGGCAGGCGGCGGCGATTGGTCTAAACGCGGTAGTAGCGGTTTGCCCGCCGTTCTGCGTTGGCGATCGCCTCTTCAGGCGAACGCTGGCCGGTCACTGCTTCTGCGAACATGTCGACCAGAACGTAGTCGGCCATCACGCCGGCAGATGCGTAGCCCAGAGGACCGGCATAGCCATTCGGGCGCAAGCTTGCGGAAGCGCGCGAATAGGGCTCGTGGATCGGTGTGGAGGTCCACACAGGATTGCTTTCGAACGCCTTGAGCGGCTGGCAGCAATAGGCGCTCGCGCCCTCGATCCACGCATTCATCTGGTCGGCCTGATACATGAAGGCGAGATAGGCCTTGGCCGCTTCAGGGAACTTCGTGTGATTGAAAATCGAGATCGTCGACGTCTGGTGAAGCTCGACCGATTGGCCAACCGGCCCGACCGGCAGATTGACCGTGCGAATATCCTCCGCAAGTTCCGCCATGGCCGGGTCGTTTTTAGCAGCGTAGTAAAGCGAAACGCCGTTGGCCGTCAGCGACACCTGACCTGCCATGAAGGCGCGGTTGTTGTTGATGTCGAGCCAGCTTTCAGTGCCCGGAATGTAGGTCGCATACAGCGCCTTGGCATATTCGATTGCTGCAAGCGTTTCAGGGCTGTTGATGGTAACGGCGCCCTGTTCATCGACCATCTTGCCGCCATGGCTCCACAGAAGCCAATGTGCATAGTTGTTGCCGTCGCCGACGGCCTTGCCGTGCGGGAAGCCTGCCGGTGTGCCTTTCGCCTGCAATGCCTTGCACAGTTCGAGAAAGCCTGCCGTGTCCTTCGGGAATTCCTTGAAACCGGCCGCTTCCATATGGCTGTTACGGTAGCAGATGGCGTTACCGATGGCGCAAAGGGGAAGGGCGATAAACTGGTCGCCGCGCCGCGCATAGCCTTCAAGGCCCTCATACCAGCCGCCATTGGCCGCGCCGATGGAAGTGCCAAGATCGGTAACGTCGATCAGCTTGTCGGGGTATTGATGCGCATCGTCGAACCAGCCCATCACCATGTCAGGACCGGAACCGATATTCGCGGCGACCGCGGCTTTCGGGCGAACGTCTTCCCAGCTTTCCTGATCGATCCGAACCTCGACGCCGGTTGCCTCGGTGAAGGCCTTCGTATTGGCATTCCAGGCTGCTTCCTCGGCCTTTACGAAAGGCACCCATCTGAGAAGTCGAAGGCTGGCGCCTTCCTCGGGCGTGAATGTCGGAATGCCGTTTTGAGCAAAAGCCTTGCCGATGCCCAGATTTCCTCCCAGCGCCGCCGTAACGGCGAGACCGGTCGTTCCTGCTAGAATCTGTCTGCGATTGATTGCCATGAGTCTTTCCTCCTTGGTTCGGAACGGTTCTCCTTGACGCGGCTCATGTTCCGTAGTGACCGCGCTTTTCTTCACCTCACACACTTTATGCCGCCAGCCGCGCCCCCGACTTTGCATCGAATAGATGCGCGGAATCAGGATTGATCGATACGTTGAGCATTTCGCCGGGCTTGGCGGTTACGCGCTCACGGAAAACGCAGGTGATTTCGCTCGTTCCGAGCTTGGCAACCACCTGACTTTCCGAGCCGGTTGGCTCAACCACGATGACCTGCATCTGAACCGACCCGCCAAGTACGATGCCTTCGGGCCGAATGCCGTAGACGAGTTCCTTGCCCTTAGCTTCCGCAGCACTGCGTGCAACAGGCAGGCCTACGCCATCACTGGTGATAAACCGGTTCGGATCGGAAGGGTCGAGCTTGCCATGCAGCATGTTCATCGCTGGTGAGCCGATAAAACCTGCCACGAAAAGATTGTTGGGCCGGTCATAAAGCTCTAGCGGCGCGCCGATCTGCTCCACTAAGCCGTCATGCATGACGACGATCTTGTCGGCCATGGTCATAGCCTCGATCTGATCGTGCGTGACATAGACCGTCGTGGTGGTCAGGCGCTGGTGAAGATTTTTGATCTCGGTGCGCATGGAAACGCGCAGCTTTGCGTCAAGATTGGAAAGCGGTTCGTCGAACAAAAACACCTGCGGATCGCGAACGATGGCGCGCCCCATGGCAACGCGCTGCCGCTGCCCGCCGGAAAGCTGGCGGGGGTAACGATCAAGAAGGTTTGAAAGTCCAAGGATCGAGGCTGCCGGTTTGACACGCTCCTCTATCTCGGCTTTCGATGCGCTCTTGAGAATCAGAGAAAACGCCATATTCTCGGCAACCGTCATATGCGGATAGAGCGCATAATTCTGGAACACCATCGCGATGTCGCGGTCTTTGGGCGGCAGATTGTTGACGACGCGGTCGCCGATCCGGATTTCCCCGGATGTTATGTGCTCAAGGCCTGCCAGCATTCTAAGTAGTGTCGATTTTCCGCAACCGGATGGACCGACCAGAATGACGAACTCGCCGTCTGCGATATCGACGCTCACACCCCTGATGACAGGATGCGATCCAAATGACTTGCGTACGTCGGCGATTTCGACTGACGCCATAAATTACTCCTCCCTAGAAATTCTGCCTCCGATGCCGACCGTGCTCCCCTCCGTTCGGCGGCGTCTTTCACCCCCTGCCGACGAAGGGCATTTCGTTTGCCATCACGGTCATTGTCAGAACGTTGGTACTGAGCGGCAGGCCGGTCATGTAGACGACGGCTTCACCGACATGCTTCGGGTCCATCGTCGCCTCCGGCGCGATGCGTCCGTCCGCCTGAAGCACGCCTTTGGCGATTGTCGTTGTCATCAAGCTTGCCGCATTGCCGATATCGATCTGCCCGCAGGCAATATTGAAGGCGCGGCCCTCCAGCGATGTCGCCTTGGTCAGGCCGGTTATCGCGTGTTTGGTTGCAGCGTAAGGTGCCGAATTAGGACGCGGCGTGGTGGCCGATACAGAGCCATTGTTGATGATGCGCCCGCCTTGCGGTCTCTGCTTTTTGAATATTCGGACAGCTTCCTGCGTACACAAAAACGCGCCTGTCAGATTTGACCCGACGACGGCATTCCAATCCTCATAGGAAACGTCTTCGAGAGGAACTGGCGGGGCGTTGATGCCTGCATTATTGACCAGAACATCAAGCCTGCCGAAGCGGCTTATCGTTTCGGCAAAAAGCGCTTTTACGGAAGAAGGGTCTGCGATATCGGCGACGATTGAGCTGACCGATTTTCCGCCGTTCGAAAGCTCGGCAGCCGTCTTTTCGAGCACCTCGGCGCGTCTGCCGGTTATAATCACCCTGTGTCCGGCTTCTGCCAATGCATGCGCTATTGCGCGGCCTACACCAGTTCCGCCACCTGTCACGATACTGACTGCACCGCCTCCCGCAGATGCATCACTCATGAAGGCTTTTTCCGTCTGATTGCATGTCCCATCCCTATGTCGGCTCGTTTTTTCGCCGGCTGCTTTTTATGCCGCCTGATGTGAATGGCAGCGCTGCCGTCAATCGGTAACGCATCGACGAGAGGCTGGCAAGACGAGAATTGGCAGCGCTGCCAAGTTAGGCTAGAAGAAGTTTGCAACACGGGTTCGAACCCAGAGAAGTGGAAGAAGAAAACATGGCGGAAACGCCCAGGGGGCCAAAGGCGGGCAGGGCGGTAACGCTCCAGGAAGTGAGCGAGGCAGCGGGGCTCGGAATGAGTACCGTGTCGCGGGTTTTGCGCAATCACGGTTCTTTTTCAGCCGATACGCGAGACCGGGTCATGCAGGTCGTCGAACGCCTCGGCTACGTTCCCAATCGTGTTGCAGGCACGCTTGCGTCCGCCGGGTCGAACCTTGTCGGCATCGTAATTCCATCTCTTCACAATATCGTTTTTCCCGATCTTCTGAGCGGCGTTGCACGCACGCTCGACCCGACTGGTTATCAATCGGTCATCGGCGTTACCGATTACGATCTCGCTCGGGAGGAAGCGCTCATCCAGTCCATGCTGGCGTGGCGCCCTGCCGGGTTCCTGATCGTCGGTCTGGAGCATACGGAAAAGACGCGGGCAATGTTGCGTGGCAGCGGCGTGCGCATCGCAGAAATGCTTGATACGGATGGCGAGGGCATGGACATGGTCGTCGGCTTTTCGCAGCGTCGAGCAGGTGCGTTGAGCGCGCGACATCTTCTGCAAAGAGGTTATCGATCCATCGCCTATATAGGCCCTGCATTCAGCGCCGATTCACGATCTTCAAAACGCTATGACGGTTTTCGCGCCGTGCTTGCTGAAAATGGGACGGACTTCATAGATATCGAGTTGATTGCAGGCACCTCGTCAACCGAAGCGGGTCGCGATGCCTTGGCCAAGCTTCTGTCGCGCCGCAAGAAGATCGACGCGGTCTATTTTTCCAACGACGATTTCGCAATGGGTGGCGTTTTTCACTGCATCGCGTCGGGCATTTCCGTGCCGTCAGACCTTGCGATCATGGGCTATAACGGCCTCGATATTGGACGCTTTGCGCCCCAGCCGCTGACCACGGTTCTAACGCCGCGTGCAGAAGTAGGCGAAATCGGCGCGCGGCTGGTGCTTGAAGGCGGACCATCCACCGTGGTCGAAACGGCCTTCGAACTGATCGAAGGCGCGACGACCTGAAACAATTAGTAGACTGCGCGGCCGCCCGATATGTCGAACACGGCACCAGTGGAAAACGAGCATTCCTCGGAGGCCAGCCAGACGATCATTGCTGCAACTTCCGAAGGCTCGACAAACCGATGCAGCGGAATTTTCGACAGCATGTAGTCGATATGGGACTGCTCCATCTGGTCGAAAATTGGCGTACGCGCGGCAGCGGGCGTGATGCAATTTACAAGCACGCCCGAACCGGCAAGCTCCTTGCCCAGAGATTTGGTGAGCGCGATGAGCCCGGCCTTCGACGCCGAATAATGCGAGGCGTTGGGGTTGCCTTCCTTACCGGCGATAGAGGCAATATTGACGATGCGGCCATAGCCGCTTTTCATCATATGCGGCACGACAGCCCTGCTGGTGAGATACGGCGCCACCAGGTTGACCTCGATGGTGCGGCGCCAGACATCCGGTTCGAGTTCCCAAGTCTTTGCATTGCCGCCCGTAATTCCGGCATTGTTCACGAGAATGTCGATATTGCCGGATGCCGCGACTTGATTGGCGGCATCGGCAACAGCAGATTCATCCGTCAGCTCGACTCTTCGCCCGCTGGCTTTAGCGCCAAGTTTTGATACTGCATCGCTGATCGCAGCTTCATCGATGTCCCAGATGATGGCCGAGCCGCCGCTCGCGATGATCCGCTCTGCAGTCGCAAAGCCGATGCCTCGCGCGCCGCCGGTGACGATTGCCGTGCGACCTTCAAGATCGATCCTGTTCAATTCTTCGGCCTTTCGGTTCGAACGATGCCGTTCAGTTCGGCCACGACATCGGAAAGCATCGGCAGATAATCGTCGCCATGGCCGGTTGCCTCGGCCGTCGCCAGAACATTTTTGACGCTCGAGGAAATATTCGACGCGATGCCATTTTCATTGGCCAGTGAAACGACGTAGCGCATGTCCTTATGCGCGTTGCGCAGCGTGAATTTATGTGCGTCACTGTCGCGCTCGACCACATATTTCATGAAGGTCTGGTAGAAACCGCAATCCATGCGCCCGCCACCGACGACACTGTGAAAAACCTCTGCCGTCACGCCGCTTTTCGCACCGATTGCTAAGGCTTCCGAATAAAGCGCGGCATAGCCGAGCGAAACGAAATTGTTGAGCAGCTTCATCGTGTGCCCCGCGCCGACTTCACCGACACGCACGATCTTTCCGGCCCAGGTTTCGAACAGCGGATGAAGGCGCTCGAAATCTTCCTGCGATGCGCCAACCATTGCGTCGAGCGTGCCCTCCCATGCCTCCTTAGGCGTGCGTGAAAGGGGCGCATCGACAAAGGCGATACCAACCTCCTTGCATGCTTTGGCAAGGCTCGCTGTCGAGACGGGGTTGCTCGTCGAGCAATCGACGATCGTCTTTCCCGAAGCGCTTGCATTGATGATTTCGCCGACCGCCGCCTCGACCTGCGGACTGCCGGGCAGGCACAGAAAGATCACATCGGAGTTTGCAGTGAGCGACGCAATATTTTCCGCAACCGCCGCGCCGCGCGACTTCAAATCGTCGATCGGCTTGGGGTTACGGTGCGGCAGCACGGTCAGCGGATAGCCAGCCTCGATTATGTTTTTGGCCATGCCGTGCCCCATCAGCCCGGCACCGATGAAACCTACACGTGATAGGCCGCTCATCGGGCCGCCTCGAGATCGGCGATATGCGCGCGGATGATGGCGCTGAAATCGCTGTCTGCCGTAAAGCCTGCCTCCAACGCCCGTTCGGGCGTGAAATCGCGCGGCCATCCGGCAACGATCTTTTCGATTGCCTCGTCGGGAACATGACGGATGCGCCCGGCAACCTCTTCGCCTGCGACCTCGCGCAAGGCTTCGATCATTTCTTTTACGGTGATCGACAGGCCGGGCATGGTCAGCGTTCGACGGGTACCGAGCGCTTCAGAATCCAGCGTTGCCGCGTGGATCAGAAAGCCAACTGCCGCCGATGGGCTGGCCACCCAATGGCGCACATCGTCACTGACCGGCAACACGGCATCCTGTCCGTTCAGCGGTTCGCGTATAATGCCTGAGAAGAAGCTGGAAGCCGCCTTGTTGGGCTTGCCCGGTCTCACGACGATCGTCGGCAGGCGAATGCCCACGCCGTCGACAAAACCTTTGCGCGAGTAGTCGGCCAGCAGCAATTCGCAGATCGCTTTTTGAGTGCCGTAGCTGGTTAGCGGCGCTTGCAGGAACGTGTCGCTGATCGCTTCTTCGAACGGCGAGCCGAATACGGCGATGGACGAGGTGAAGACGAGGCGAGGGCGGTAGCCGTCTCCCTGATTGCGGATGGCTTCGAGCAGATAGCGCGTGCCATCGAGATTGATGCGATAGCCTTTTTCGAATTCGACTTCCGCTTCGCCGGATACGATCGCTGCGAGATGGAAGATGACGTCAGGGCGCGCTTCGATCAATTTCTTGATCGTCGCCTCATCGGAAATATCGCCTGACTCCGAAGAAATCGTCGCACCACTCAGTCGTGGCTCGACGACGTCGAAAAGATGCATCGCACCAATCTTCTTGCCGCCAAGTTCGCCCGTCTCAACAAGCTTCTCGGCCAGCCTGTGCCCAACCATTCCGGCAGCGCCGATTATCAGAACTCGCATCAATATCCTCCCTTGCTGCCGGTCGAGATCCGACCGGCGTTTTGTCTCCAGCCCAAACTGCCCGTGTTAGTGATTGTCGCGTGGAATAACAGCGCTCTTCCCGTCGATCCCACCCTGCGCAAGGCGCTGATATGCGATGGCAGGCTCCAGAACTGCGCCGGTTTCAAGCTGCGAAACGATGCCGCGCTGTATCTCCTGCCACGGTGTCTGGTGAGCAGGATAGGCGAAGCCTCCAGCCTTCGCCAGCGCCTCACGACGCTCGGCCATGTCCTCCGGCGTTGTCAGAATGTCCGCCGTTCCGCGCTCCAGATCGATGCGTACACGGTCGCCTGTCCGCAACAGCGCCAACCCGCCGCCAACGGCTGCTTCCGGGGAAGCGTTGAGAATGGATGGAGAACCCGAAGTGCCGGATTGACGACCGTCACCTATGCAAGGAAGCGAGTGCACGCCACGCTTCAAAAGATAATCCGGAGCGCGCATGTTGACGACTTCGGCCGCACCCGGATAGCCGATAGGGCCAGCCCCGCGCATGAACAGTACGGACTTCTCATCGATACCGACGGACGGATCGTCGATGCGTGCATGATAATCTTCAGGCCCGTCGAACACGATCGCATTGCCTTCGAACGCCATCGGATCGTCCGGGTTCGCAAGATAGCGTTCGCGGAATTCCGGAGAGATCACCGAAAGCTTCATGATCGCGCTGTCGAACAGATTGCCGCGCAAGACCCGGAAACCGGCATGCGTTTTCAGCGGCTTGTCGAACGGACGGATGACGTTCTCGTCCATGATTTCCGCGCCACGGCAATTGTCACCGAGGGATCGGCCGTTCACCGTCAGCGCGTCTTCCGCAATCAGCCCCTGCAGCATCAACTGGTTGACGACCGCCGGCACACCGCCTGCGTGATAATAATCCTCACCGAGATATTCACCGGCTGGCTGCAGATTGACGAGCAGCGGAATTTCTTCGCCATAGGTCTGCCAATCGTCGATGGAAAGCTCGACGCCGACATGGCGCGCAAGACCGTTCAGATGGATCGGCGCATTGGTAGAGCCGCCGATAGCCGAGTTGACGCGGATTGCATTTATGAACGCATCGCGCGTCAGAATGTCGGTCGGCTTGAGATCCTCATAGGCCATGTCGACGATGCGCTTGCCGGTCAGATAAGCCACTTCCTGCCGGTCGCGGTAAGGCGCGGGGATCGCTGCCGAACCGGGCAATTGCATGCCGAGCGCTTCGGCAAGCGAGTTCATCGTCGTTGCCGTTCCCATCGTGTTGCAATAGCCGGTCGAGGGTGCCGACGAGGCTACGAGCTTGATGAAGCCCGCATAGTCGATTTCGCCCGCAGCCATCATTTCACGGGCCTTCCAGACGATGGTGCCGGAGCCGGTGCGTTCGCCCTTGAACCAGCCGTTCAGCATCGGGCCGACAGACAAGGCGATAGCCGGAATGTTCACAGTCGCCGCAGCCATCAGGCAAGCGGGCGTGGTCTTGTCGCAACCGATGGTCAGCACCACAGCGTCGAGCGGATAGCCATAGAGAATTTCGACAAGTCCTAGATAAGCGAGGTTGCGGTCCAGCCCCGCCGTCGGGCGCTTTCCCGTCTCCTGAATCGGGTGCACCGGAAATTCGATCGCGATGCCGCCCGCCTCGCGAATGCCGTCGCGCACGCGCTTGGCGAGTTCGAGATGGTGCCGGTTGCAGGGCGAAAGATCGGACCCCGTCTGCGCAATTCCGATGATCGGTTTGCCCGACTGTAGCTCGTCCAGCGTCAGGCCGTAATTCAGGTAGCGCTCCAGATAGAGCGCCGTCATGTCCGGGTTGGAAGGATTGTCGAACCACGCACGGGACCGCAAATTTCCTTGTTTGTGTTCTTTCGACATGACGACTCCGGACGGCTGTGCCGCAAAGGTATGATAATTTAATGGCAGCGCTGCCAATTCTCCTACACAATTAACCCGCTACGCTCAAATGTAAATTCGTCGCGGGATGAATCCGGTGAAGAATCGCGCGAAATATGCGGGTTTTCAGGCAATGTGCTTGGCCACAGCCGCCAGATTGTGATGAAAGAGCTTTTTGTGGAGGAATCGATGATGAACGAGATCGTATTGCACGAATATTGGCGCTCTTCGGCGAGCTACCGCGTCCGTATCGCGCTCAATCTGCTCGGCGAATCCTATTCCAGCAAATCAGTTGATCTCCTCGGCGCGCAGCACAGGCAGGCTGAACACATCGCGCGCAATCCGCAGGGCCTGGTTCCGACCATCGAAATCGATGGGCATCTTTTTTCGCAATCTCTGGCAATCATCGAATATCTGCAGGAAACGCGAAAGAACGCGGCATTCCTGACAGGAAATGCGGTCGACAGGCAACGGATTCGCGCGCTTTCCCATGCGATCGCAATGGACATTCACCCGGTTTGCAATCTTGCAGTCGTCGCAAAAGTCATGGCGCTCACGGATGGCGGTGACGCCGTGCGGCGCGAATGGATGCAGAGATTCATCGGCGAAGGGCTGGCCGCATTCGAAGTGATGCTTGCCTCCGCTGACACCGGCCGCTTTTGCCATGGCGATGAGCCGACCATGGCCGACATCTGTCTCATCCCGCAGCTTTACAATGCAATACGATGGGAGGTGGATATCGCGTCCTTCACCCGCATTCTTGAAATCGAGGCCGCGTGCAGCGAACTCCCGGCCTTCGCCGATGCACATCCCGACAAGGTTCGCCCCTGAAGAGCGGTTTTACCGTTTGACCGTGAACGGCTTTCGCTGCTAGTCACCTTGCCGACGGTTCCGCGTCCAACGCGGATGAAAAAGGGAACACGGTGAAAGCCTTCACAGGCCAAATCCGTGGCTGTCCCCGCAACTGTAAGCGGCGAGTTTTCGTCAACAGGCCACTGGAGTAACACCTCTGGGAAGGCGACGAGAAACCGAGACCCGCAAGCCAGGAAACCTGCCGTCAGCCGTGGTCACGCGCGAAGCCATAGGGCGGGGTGTCCTTTTGGAGCGAACATTTCATGCATGCGCATGGAATGCGTCCAATTCGCGGTGACGGAAGCCACAAAACAGGTCTTGCGATGCCGCTTTTTTACCGTTCTACCCTCAAAATCACACTTGCCGCCGCGTTCGCCGCATTTCTCGCGCAAGCAGCACATGCCGAATCCGTTGAGCTGACAGACGTCACCGGGCGCACTTTCGAAATGGAAGTGCCAGCCAAACGCGTCGTTCTCGGTCTTTACTTCGAAGATTACTGGGCGCTCGGCGGCGATGAAGCCATGGACAAGCTAGTCGGCATATCGAAGGCCGCCTGGAGCGACTGGCGTCCGGCAAACTGGCAGGCCTATCTCAAGGTTCGCCCATCGCTGGACGATATTCCGGATGTCGGTGAAGTCGAAGTAAGCACATTCTCGGTCGAAAAACTCATTTCGCTGAAGCCAGACGTCGCCATTCTTGCAGAGTGGCAGGTGCAGGGCATTGGTGCTGATTTCCAGCGCATCGTCGATGCGGGTATCCCGGTCGTCGTGGTGGATTACCATGCGCAGACCGAGGAACGTCACGTCGCCAGCACACGTTTGATCGGCAAGGTGATCGGTGCCGAGGAACAGGCCGAAAAGATCGCGCAGGAATATGAGAGCGCCGTTTCAGACGTGCGCGAGCGAATCGAGAAAGCCGGCAAGGAAAAACCATCGGTCTATATCGAACTCGGCAGCAAAGGTCCGCCGGAACAGGGGCCGAGCTATGGCGATTATATGTGGGGCAAGATTGCCGAAGTCGCTGGCGGCAAGAATATCACGCGCGAGATCGTGCGTAGCTGGGGGCCGGTCGCGCCCGAACAGGTGCTGGCTGCAAGGCCCGAAGTAATCGTCATGGCAGGCTCCGAATGGCGCCAGCACGCGACCGGTCAGTTGATGGGCGAGGGCGTTTCGAACGACGAGGCGCTAACCAGGCTGAAAGGTTTCACCGAACGTCCGGGCTGGTCGGCCCTGCCTGCCGTCGAAAACGGCCGCGTCCACGGCATCTATCAGGGCGCATCGCGCACCATCATGGATTATACCTCCGTCCAGTATTTCGCGAAGGCGCTCTATCCCGACCTGTTCGAAGATATCGATCCGCAGGCGAACTATCTTGCCTTTTACGAACGCTATCTGCCGATCAAGCCGGAAGGCACCTTCATGATCGGCCTGAAATAGCACCGCCATGAGCGAGGCCGTCAACGCCGCGCTTTCGCGGTATCGAGCAGCGGAACGGAAGAAGGCAGTCCTCATCGCGGGACTGCTGCTTCTTGCCGGTATTTCGCTCGTCTTCGATATCGCGACCGGACCTGCCTTGCTGCCGGTCTCCGAAGTGTTGTCGGCGCTCCTCAACCGTGCCGGGGCAGATGCAACGACAGAGATAATCGTCTGGACGTTGCGCCTGCCAATGGCCCTGATGGCGATCATCGTCGGCATGGCCCTTGGCTCCAGCGGCGCGACCATGCAGACTCTTCTCGATAACCCGCTTGCGAGCCCCTACACGCTTGGGCTCGCATCTGCGGCGGGTTTTGGCGCATCGCTCGCCATTCTGAACGGCGGCTGGGGGCTCAATCCGTTATTCGCGGTACCCGCCAGCGCCTTCGTCTTTGCCTGCATGGCATCCGCCCTGATCTACTCCGTCGGCAATATGCGCGGCATGATGGGCGATACGATGATCCTCGCCGGCATCGCCCTGATGTTCCTGTTTCACTCACTGCAATCGCTTTTGCAGTTCAATGCGACGCCCGAAGTCGGCCAGCAGATCGTCTTCTGGATGTTCGGCACGCTTGCCAAAGCCAACTGGACGAACCTGACCATCACGGCGATTGCCGTCGCATTCGCCTTGCCGTTCCTGATCCTCAATGCATGGAAACTTACCGCCCTTCGATTGGGCGAGGCGCGTGCGCGTTCGGTCGGCGTGTCTGTTTCCAATCTGCGGCTGGTCACGATTGCGCTGGTCTCGCTGATGACGGCAACCGCCATCAGCTTCGTCGGCACGATAGGTTTCATCGGCCTTGTCGCACCGCATATTGCGCGGATGCTGGTCGGCGAAGATCAGCGCTATCTGCTCGTTGCGTCGGGTTGCGTTGGTGCGGTGATGCTGTCCGCGGCTTCCGTCCTGTCGAAAATCATCATGCCCGGCGTGCTCTTGCCGGTCGGCATCGTCACGGCGATCATCGGCGTACCATTCTTCCTTCACCTGATACTTCGACGGTCGAGGCGATGACATGCTATCGGTAAGAAACCTCGATCTCGCTCATGGAAAAATTCCAGTCGTCAGCGACCTGAACATCGATTTCCTGCGCGGCGAAGTCACCGGGATAGTCGGCCCGAATGGAGCCGGAAAATCGACTTTCCTGCGCACGCTTTTCGGCGAGCACACCGCAAATCGCGGTGAACTCACGCTTGGCGATCAAAGCTTCAGCTTTACCAACCGCCGCAAATGGCAAAAACGCATCGGCTTCATGCCGCAGGATACCGGCTATCATGGAGGCCTGACCGCGCTGGAAGTCGTGCTCCTAGGCTCGACAGAGCACCTTTCGCTGCGGCTTTCCGACGACGCCTTGCGTCGCGCGGCGACGGCGCTCGATAGCCTGGGCATCGCCGATCTTTCGCAACGTGAAATCGCGACGTTGAGCGGCGGACAGCGCCAGCTCGTCTATTTCGCGCAGGCATTGATGCGTGAGCCTGACGTGCTCCTGCTGGACGAACCGGTAAGCGCGCTCGACCTCCGCCACCAGATGCTGCTCATGAAGCATGTGCGCGACGTCACGCGGCAGCGCGGCGTGATTACGATCATCGTGCTCCATGATCTCAATCTCGCGTCGAGCTTCGCCGACCGGCTCATCATGATCCATGATGGAAAGGCGGAGGTGGACGGCATTCCGCGCGATGTGCTTTCCAGCCAGCTTCTCGAGCGCGTCTACGGCGTGCAGACGCGTCTGCATTACGACCCGGACGGACGGCCCTGGGTGCATGTTCACGACGCGCACGAGGTGCACAATGCACGATGAACCGAGCGTCCGGCAAGGCGTCACCGACTACTGGAACAACCGTGCACCCTTGTTCGACGGGGCAGCGTCACACATTCGTCACGAGATGGAATGGCGAAATGTGCTGGAAGCGGCATTTGAGGTGGACGGCCCCAAGCGCGTCGTCGATCTGGGGTCCGGCACGGGCGCATGTGCGCTTCTGGCAGCCGGGCTTGGCCATAAGGTGACTGCCGTCGATGGGGCGGCTTCGATGCTGGATTGCGCACGCCAGTCCGCGGAAGAGCGTAACCTCGCCATCGATTTCGTCATCTCTTCTATCGAAGATTTTCAAGGACCCCCAGCGGCGTTCGACATCGTCACTTTGAGGAACGTCCTCTGGACGATGGAAAACCCGCTCATAGCTTTGCAGATGGCTGCGAAATTGCTCAAAGCACGCGGAAAAGTTGTAATTGCCGATGCGCTCTGGTCGAAAGATCCGGCAAACCGCTCGGCATATTCCAACGAATTGGCCAAGCGCCTGCCATTCCATGCCGGACTGACGCAGGACGATGCAGAATCACTTCTGGCACAGGCGGGATTCGGAAAGCCAAAATCGTGGCAACACTATTTCCCGGCTCCGCCCTATCCGGGCAACATTCCGTATTTCGTGATTTCAGCCGAAGTCTGAGCAGCTTTTGAGCCACAATCAGCGTGGCATATTTGTCACTTGGTGATAAATCTTTCCCTAAATTGTCAACTTATATTTGAACCGGCTCAACCCCGTTAATTCAATAAAATCAAATACTAAACATGATTAAAACGAGAAGCTTTTTCTTCTTGTCCCTCCTGTATGAAAAGATTCTCTAACCCATTGACCTTGCTCATTTATTGCAGCGCGATAAAGAGCAAGTATCGCTTTGGGCTATTGCAGTGAGGGGTCTGTTTAATGAATTTTTCAAATGAAATCGCGTTTCGAAATATGCGCAGCCGTCTGATGACGCGTCTGCTGCTCGGCACGGCTATTGGCGTCGGCGCTGTCATGGTGAGCGCGGCCTTTCAACCAGCGTTTGCGCAGACTGCCACGACTGCGGAAGCGGAGACGCAGGCGGCTTCGAACGGCTCTGTCAATCTCGGAACGGTCGAAGTGCGCGGCGCTGCGGGCAACACCACTGGCACCGTCGGCCAACCGCCAGCTCCCTATGCGGGTGGGCAGGTCGCGACCGGCGCTCGGCTCGGCATGCTTGGCAACAGCTCCATTCTCAAAGCGCCGTTCAGCATAACAGCGTTCACTGAAAAGCTGATCCGGGATCAACAAGCCAAATCCGTAGCTGATGTCACGTTGAACGACCCATCCGTACGTCAGGATGCACCTACATTCAGCGAGCGCGATTCTTTCTTCATTCGCGGCTTCTCGGTCACAAATCTCGATACACTTTATGACGGTCTACCCTACATCGCCAATCCGCGCCGCAGCTTCCTTGAGGGCATCGAACGGGTCGAAATACTGAAGGGACCGACCGCGCTGGCCAATGGCGGTATCGGCCGCGTGGGCGGCACGATCAATCTGGTTCCGAAGCGCGCCGAAGACGAACCGCTAACTCGCCTCACGACGACCTATCTTAGCGATTCGCAAGTTTGGACGCATGCCGATATCGGTCGCCGTTTCGGTCCTACCGGGGAATGGGGTGTTCGCGTGAACGGATCTTACCGGTTCGGTGACACGGCAATGGACCATAACGATGTCCAGGTCGGCGTGGCCACGCTTGGCCTCGACTATCGCGGCGAGCGCGTCCGCGCCTCACTCGACCTCGGCCACAACACGCAGAACATCGATGGACCCACATCGCTGTTCAACGCCGTCGCCCCCGGCGTCGAAATCCCTAAAGCTCCGAATGGCAAGATCAATACAGCCAATCCTTTCGAATACCACGACAGCACCCACAACATGGCCGCTGCTCGCGTTGAATTCGATGTCTTGGAAAACACGACGATATACGCGGCGGCCGGTGCCGGTCGCTACCGCGAGGACTTCCTGACCACGTCTTATACGATCGGCGATCCAAGGCTCGGCACCAGCCCCGGAATTGGCGACGCACAGGCCGATTTTGGCTATAATCCCCAGCAGATCACAGGGGTTTCCGGCGAAATAGGCCTCCGCTCGGAGTTCGACACCGGTCCTATCGGCCACCGATTGAACGTTTCTGTGTCGAGATCGCTCAACGAGAACAACCGCGGTTATTTTAACCCGCGAGCCTTAGGGTTCCCGGATTATCCAACCAACATCTACAATCCGATCTACCTGCCGGACGGTTCGGTGGATACGAGCGGACTTCCTCGTTCGAACGACTTGCACCCGTTTGCAAGTCTGCTTTCTACCAGCATCGCTGTTTCGGACACGCTTTCCTTTGCCGACGATCGCTTCCTCCTAACTCTTGGCGGACGCTATCAGGATATGCGGCAAGAAGGCTTTAATACAAATCCGGCTCGCGGTGTTTTGGGGGAGCGTAACTACTTTTACGAAGGAAACCGCTTCAGCCCTGCCATTGCCGCCGTTGCAAACGTCACCGACAAATTCTCAGTCTACGCCAACTATGTCGAGGCACTGACAGAAGGTGACATTGCACCCCTTTCTGCCAATAATGGCGGCGATGTATTCCAACCCTACGTGCAAGAGCAGAAAGAAATCGGCGTCAAATATGATTTCGGTTCGGTCATATTGACCGCAGCACTGTTCGAGATAAGACAGGAGAGCGGCTACACCGATCCGGCGACGAACGAATTTGGGGTAAACGGCCTTCAGGTCAATCGTGGGCTTGAGCTTTCCGTATATGGTGAACCATTCGATGGGGTTCGCCTACTCGGTGGCGTAACCTTTATGAATGCGAAACTGGATAACACTGCTGGCGGAACGTTTGACGGAAACCGCGTGACGGGCGTACCGAAAACGGCGATCAGCTTGTATGGCGAGTACGACACGCCTTGGGTCGATAATCTGACCCTGACAGGTCGCGTGCTCTACAACGGCAGCACTTTCTACGACCGGGCGAACACGCAGAAAGTGCCCGATTGGACACGCGTCGATGTCGGTGCGCGTTATGTCTATGAAAGACAGAACGGCAAGCCGGTCGAATTCAGGGCCAATGTCGAGAATGTTTTCAACGAGAATTACTGGGCTTCGTCGGCTCGCGGGTTCCTCGCAGCCGGAGCGCCACGGACATTCACGCTCTCCGCTTCGTTCGATTTCTAAGCGGATCAGCGCAACCATACGGTTTCGCTGCAGTATTACGTAAAACGGGCGCCGTCGGCGCCCGTTTTTATTTCGAAACTCATCCAAAAATCTAGTGGTGGTGAAGAACGGTAAGCTGCCCGTCGACTTCCGCGACACGCATCGAATATCCGAAAACGGCTTCCAGAATTTCCGTGTTCAATATGTCGGCGGGCGCGCCGTTCGCGACGATGCGCCCGTCCTTCATCGCGACGATCCTGTCAGCATAGGCGGCGGCGTGGTTGATGTCGTGCAGCACGATGACGATGGTGCGGTTCTGGCTGTCGGCAGCCGAGCGCAGGCACTGCATGAGATGACGCGCATAATACATGTCGAGATTGTTCAACGGCTCGTCAAGCAGCAGATAGTCGGTGCCCTGGCAGAATGTCATCGCAACCATTGCACGCTGCTGCTGGCCGCCGGAAAGCGTGTCGATGAACCTGTCGCCGAGATCGGTCAGGTCGAATTGCGAAAGAGCTGCCTCGATCAGATCACGGTCCTCAGTGTCGAGCCGCCCGCGATGATGCGGGAAGCGGCCGAACCCAACCAGCTCGCGCACTTTCAACCGGTTGGCCACGGCGGAATTCTGGCGCATCACGGCAAGTGTCTTTGCAAGCTGCCGGCCGGGCGTCGTATCGACCGGCAGACCATCTACCGTGATCGTCCCGCTTTGCAGTGGCTGTAGCCGCGCGACGAGCGATAGCAGGCTTGATTTGCCCGCACCATTCGGCCCGACCAGCGCCGTGATGCCGCCCTTCGGCAATTCCAGCGAAATGTCGTGCAGGATTTTCGCCTTGTTATACGCCAGCGATACGCCTTCGATGCGGATCATCTTTTTCTGGTCCCAAGAAGCAAAATAAGAAACACGGCACCGCCCACGAATTCGATCACGACGCCCAATGTCGATGCTCCGCCCAGCGCATGCTGAAGCAGCGTCTGGCCTCCGACAAGGACGATGATCGCGGTGAGTGCTGCAGCGGGCAGCATATAGCGGTGCCGTCGTGAATCGACCACGCGTTCGGCAAGGGCAACAACCAGCAGGCCGAAGAAGGCGACGGGGCCGACAAGCGCGGTCGAGACGGCAACGAGCACCGCCACCAGCATAATCAATCCGGCGACAGTCCTGCGCCATTCCACGCCGAGTCCCGTTGCCGTATCGCCGCCCAGCGCCAATATGTCGAGCACATGCCGCGAACGCCACGCGACGATGACCGCGACGATAGTGAGGATCGTCCCCAGAGCGACAAGCTCGCTATTTATGCTGTTGAAGCTCGCAAAACTTGCACCCTGAACCACCGCGAAATCATTCGGGTCGATCAGCCGCGCGAGAAGCGACGACAGGCTGCGAAACAGCACGCCCAGTATGACGCCGCCAAGCAGCATCAGGCCCATGTCCATGCGCGAGAAAAGCATCGGCAGAAAAAGCGCCAAAGCCAGCGCGATCATAATCGCGACTTCGCCGCCGAATTTGAGACTAGGATCCAGCGCGGCAAAGCCGAGGCCGCCAAAGACGAACACCAGCGCCGTCTGCACAAACAGATAAAGCGCATCTAGGCCCATGATCGACGGCGTGAGGATGCGATTGCCCGTCACCGTCTGGAACAGCACGGTCGAAATCGCGATTGCCACCGCCACCTGCACGAGCGCCACGAGGCGGACGGATCGAAGCTCCAACGCGAAGGCAATGTTGCCGCGCAGGCCGATCGTCATGAATGCGACGATCGAGAGAAGCGCCAGCAAAGCGAGGCCGATCAGTCTGCGCTCAGCCATTCGACTTCCGCCCGAACAGAAGCCAGAGGAAGATGATCGCACCGACGACGCCAAGTATCGTGCCGACCGGAATTTCATACGGAAAACGCAGAAGCCGGCCGATAATATCGCAGCCCAGCACCAGCGCCGCCCCGCAGCCCGCCACCCAAGGCAGCGCACCGCGAAGATTGTCCCCGGCAAAACGCGAAACAATGTTCGGCACGACCAGTCCTACAAAGGGGATGAGGCCGACAATGACCACAGTCAGCGCGGAAATCACCGAGATGATTACCAGCCCCAGTTGCATTATCCGTGCGTAGTTCAGTCCAAGCCCGATGCTGACATCCTTGCCGAGCGACGCGATTGTCAGTCTGTCGGCCACCCACCAGGCGAGCGCGACCATCACTGCGGAAATCCACAGCAGTTCGTAGCGCCCGCGCAGGACTCCTGAAAACTCTCCATTCGTCCACACATCGAGATACTGCAGGAGATCGGCCTGCCAGGCGACGAATGTCACGCCAGCTCCCACCACGCCGCCATAAACGAGACCGAAAAGCGGCACTAGAAATGGCTGCGTCGGCGGCAGACGATGCGCCAACATCAGAAACACGGACGTACCGCCAAGCGCTGCCAGGCTGGCGAGGATCGTTTTGACCGGCAAGGACGCCGAAGGCCAGAATATGGTGACGAGAAGAATGCCCAGCGCCGCACTTTGCCCGGTGCCTGCCGTTGTGGGCTCGACGAAACGATTGCGCACCAGCGTCTGCATGACCAGACCGGCGATTGCCAGACCCGCACCCGCCAGCAATGCGGCAAGCGTTCTCGGCAAACGGCTGATGAACAGGAGCTGCAACGCCTCGATGTCGGTGAACGCGCCGCGCGGCGAGAAATCCCCTACGCCGACACAAAGGCTCACGAGAAACAAAAGCAGGAGCGTTGCCATCCCCACCAGTTTTGCACAGTACGAGCTGCCGGTTACGATTTCTGTCATTCAGCCCGCGAAAACGCTTCTGAGATCGTGCCGAGCACACGTTTCGTCGCCTGCGCGCCACCGGCTGCAATGTAGAAATCGGCAGGCGGAAGATAGACGATTTGCTCGTTCTTCCAGGCCTTGGTCTGGCGCATCAATTCATTGTCGAGCGTGGCCAATGCACTCTGTTCGCCGGAGCCGATAGACGCCGCGCGATCAAGGACGATGATCCAGTCCGGGTCCGCCTTGCGGATGAATTCGAAGGAAACCGCCTCGCCATGCGTTGCGGAATCGACGTCCTCGACGGCGGCGGGCAGTTCCAGCGCATTGTGCACCCAGCCGAAGCGCGAGCCCGGACCATATGCAGAGACTTTTGGCCCATTGGTCATGATGATCAATGCCTTGCCCTTGCCTTTGACGGCGTTTTTCGCATCGGCAAGCGCCTCGTCCAGTTCGTCCTGCGCCTTCTTTGCTTCATCGGCCCTGTCAAAGATCGTGCCGTAAGCTGCCAGCCGCGCCTTGGCTTCGGCGAAGAGATCGTCGCCGGTAATCGTCATGTCGATTGTCGGGGCAACCCGGCGTGCTGCTTCGACCTGCGGGGAAGAGCGGCCGCCGACAATGATCAGGTCCGGCGCCAGCGCGTTCAGCGCTTCAAGATCGGGTTCGAACAGCGTGCCGACGACTTCAGCATTTTCCGTCAGCTTTGAAAGTTCGGGCAGATAAAGCTTATCCGGGATTCCGTTCGGGTGGATGCCAAGACGATCGAGCGTATCGACGGCTGCAATGTCGAAAACCGCGATGGTTTTCGGGTTTTCCGCCACGTCGACCTCGCCGATTGCCGTTTCGATCTCTGCAGCCCAAAGCGGCGAAACAGTCATTATGAGCGCAGCCAGTCCTGCGACCAGCGGGGATTTTCTCATCTCTGACTCCTTCGATCCGTTCGCGAAAACGCCCTCGGCGAATTCCTGATTAGCGCACTCCACTAATCGAATATTGCTCATGCTTGCAAGGGATTAACGAGGTTGTGATGTACAGCGCGTCCCGACGTCGCATTGAGACGACATGCATTTTAAGCGGAACCAATCGGAGCCACGATTATTCAAATCGGAGAAGTGGATCACACCTGTGCCCAAATATAGTTTCGAGTTTCAGAAAAAGTCCGGCGTGGAAGTCGTGGACGGTGTGGAACTCGCGGACCTGGGTGCCGTGCGGCAGGAAGCGGCGCAAACAGCACGTGAAATCATGGTCGATGGTATATTGACGGGAGCGGACCGCACCGAATGGGTCACCAATGTTCGCGATTCCAATGGAAAACTTGTTCTGACGTTTAGATTTTCAGATTTGCTAGACCGAGAATAGCCGTTAGACCTACGCGGGGCCGAGCTTATAGCGGTCTTCTGAAAGGACCGGCATGTCTACCGCGACCATCGAATATCTTCTCCGTTCACTTCAACTGAGAGACAAGGTTTCCGACGAAGAAAAAGTCGAACTCGTACGGATCATCTCACAGACCAAGATATTCGAGCCGGGCGCGTCCATCGTTCAGGAAGACGTTACGCCAACCCATAGCTGCCTGCTGACGGAAGGCCTCGCAGCGCGGTGTCACTATGTAGTTAATGGAAATCGTCAGATAAGTGCGGTGCACATTCCCGGCGACTTCATGGATTTGCACAATTTCCTGCTGAAGCGCCTGGACCACGGAATCGTTGCACTCACCAGATGCAAGGTCGCGCTCGTCGCGCACGAAAACCTCCACGCCGTTACCGAGAAATACCCGCATCTCACACGCCTGCTGTGGCTGAGTACTGCCATCGACGCCGCGATCCACCGCGCCTGGGTGGTGACGATGGGCAGGCATTCGGCCTTGAGCCAGCTTTCGCATTTCATCTGCGAAATGTATGCGCGGCATGAAGCGATCGGCCTTGCGACAAATGGAAAGTTCGATTTTGCGATGTCGCAGGCGCAGTTGAGCGACTGCCTCGGCCTTTCGCTGGTGCATGTGAACCGCAACCTTCAGGAGTTGCGCAAGCTCGGCCTTCTGGTCTGGCGCGACCAGACGATCGAAATCAAGAATTGGGAAAAGCTTCAGGAACTGGCCGATTTCGATCCGGCCTACCTGAGCTTCATGAAAGTCCCGCGCTGAACTGCAATTTGGAAACATCGCGGATCGCCTGAACCAGCAGCCCTGCGCTGAATGACAGCGGTGTGTCGGTGCGCATCGTCAGCCCGACAGGGCCGAGAGTTTCGGATGTGTCGAGCGGCAGGATTTCCAATATGCCTTCCGCCACATCATCTGCCACCACGCCCTCCGAAATGAACCAGACCGCGTCCGTTATGCGGGTAAAACTGCGTCCAAACGCGTTGGAAACCGTCTCTACCTCGCTGCGCGGGCTGCTGCCGCCATGCGTCGCAAGCAGGCGCTCGACAGTCGGGCGAATGACGGAACCGGGCGGCGGCATGAGGATCGGAAACTGCTCGACTTCTGCCAGATCGAGCGAGCCGTTGACGAGCAGCGGATGCATGGGCCGCACGACAGCAGCGATGCGCTCCGAATAAAGATGCTCGAAAGACAGGCCGGAAATCGCGTCCGGTTCAGCCATGCGGCCAAGAACGAGATCGACGTCGCCCTGCCGCAAAAGGGAGAGCAGATAGGCGTTCGGCCCGGTGACGATGCGCACCGACGCAGAAGCCCCGTTTTCGGTGAATGTCTTCACGGCGTGGGGGAGAACCGTTGCGGAAACAGTCGGCAGTGCACCAATTTTGATAACAGGGTCGCTCTGCTGCTGGTTGGCCGCCGCAACGCCTTGCCGCAGCGCCGAAACTGCATTGCTGGCATAGCGTTCGAACGCTTCGCCGAATGGTGTCAGATGCAGATTGCGGCGACTGCGGTCGAACAGTGAAACGCCGAGTATGCTTTCCAGCTCCGCAATGGTTTTCGACGCCGCGGGCTGGCTGATATTCAGCGCGGCGGCTGCCTTCACGACGCTCTTTTGCCGGGCGACTTCGAGAAAGCATATGATCTGGCGCAGCTTTATGCGCCCATCCAGCAGGGATGAACTCATATCTCTGTTCCAGTATGATTGCGCCACACATCGACGCTGAAAAGCTGAATATCCATGGTGCGGACGAATTTAGCATATTCTGCAGGTTATAGGTCAAGGCCAACTATTCATTTTACAATTGCGGCCGCCCGCGCTTAACAAGCTCAACGGAGTTGAAAATGGCATTTGCGAACTGCAATGGCGTCGTGTTGCACTACCGGGTAAGCGGCCCGGCGGACGGCTTGCCGCTCGTGCTTTCGAACTCGCTCGGCACCGATCATCGCATCTGGGACGATGTGGTTGCCATTCTCTCGAACCGCTACAAAATTCTCGCCTATGACAAGCGCGGCCACGGCCTATCTGACGCGCCCGAAGGGCCTTATTCGGTAGCCGACCACGCTGCCGATCTTCTGGCACTCACGAAAATCGTGGGCTTCGATCGCTTCGCGCTGTGCGGCGTATCGGTCGGCGGCATGATTGCGCAATATGTTGCGGCAAACCAGCCGGGGAAGGTCGCCGCGCTCATCCTTTGCGACACGGCGGTCAAGATCGGCAATGCCGAGACTTGGAACGCCCGCATCGAAGCCGTTCGGCGCGATGGCATTGCATCGATCAGCGAAGCAATTCTTGAACGCTGGCTATCGCCATCTTTCCGCACCGAGCGAAAAGACGATTACTCAGGCTGGCGCAATCTCCTCGAACGCACATCGCCTGTCGGGTATGCGGCGACCTGCGAAACCGTGCGCGATGCGGATTTGACCGACGATGCAGCCCGGATCGAAGCGCCAACGCTCGTTATCTGCGGTGAGAACGATCTCTCCACGCCGCCCGCTCTGGTTTCGGAAACGGCAAAGCTGATCCGAAGCGCGTCGTTCAAGACGATCGCCGGGGCGGGTCACATTCCATCCATCGAACAAGCTGAAATTCTGGCAGGCCTTATGCGCAGCCATTTCGAAGAGGCCAATTATGTCTGAGCAGCCCACCCGTTTTGACAAAGGCATGGAGACGCGACGCGCCGTTCTGGGCGATGCCCATGTCGATCGTGCCAATGCCGCCAAGACGCCTTTCGACGAGGATTTTCAGGCCTTCATCACCGAAGGCGCGTGGGGCAGCGTCTGGTCGCGCCCCGGTCTGACACGCCGCGAACGTTCGCTCATCACGCTGGCGCTGATTGCCGCTGGCGGGCATGACGAGGAAGTCGCTATGCATGTGCGCGCCACTGAAAACACCGGCGCCTCGCCGGAAGACATCAAGGAAGCGCTGCTGCATGTCGCCGTCTATGCAGGCGTGCCCGCCGCCAACCGCGCCTTCAAGATTGCCAAGGCAGAGCTTGCCAAGCGCGGCTCGACCGGGGAGGCTGGTTGATGGTCGAGCGCAACGACAATGGCGGCCTATTCGCCCGCGACCGGAACTGGCATCCGCCAGCGCTGACGCCTGCCTATAAGAGCTCGCTTCTGCGTTCGCCGCGCCATGCGCTGATTTCGCTGGATGCGACGGCCTCCGAACTCACCGGCCCGCGCTTCGGCCACTCCATGCTCGGCCCCCTCGATAATGATCTGATCCGCAATTACAGCCAGGATGGCACCGATGCCATCGGCCAGCGCATCGTGGTGTACGGTCAAGTTCTCGACGAGAATGCAAAGCCCGTCCCAGATGCACTCGTCGAGTTCTGGCAGGCCAATGCCGGTGGCCGATACCGCCACAAGAAAGAGGGCTATCAGGCCGCGCTGGATCCTAATTTCGGCGGCTGCGGACGTACGATCACGGATGAGAACGGCTTCTACTCATTCCGCACGGTCAAGCCCGGCGCATATCCGTGGCCGAACGGGCCGAACGACTGGCGCCCGGCGCACATTCATTTCTCGCTGTTTGGCCATGCCTTCGCGCAGCGTCTCATCACGCAGATGTATTTCGAAGGCGACCCCATGATCCGGCAATGCCCGATCGTCAAAGGCATTTCCGACGATGCGGCCATCGAGCAGCTCACGGCAAAGCTCGACCGTCACAATACATTGCCGATGGACGCGCTGGCCTACCGCTTCGACATCGTACTGCGCGGACGCCGCTCGACGCTGTTCGAAAACCGGCCGGAGGGCAATTGATGATCAACAAATTGCCTCTCCTGAAGGAAAGCCCGTCGCAGACCGCAGGTCCGTATGTTCACATCGGTCTGACTCCGAATTTCGCCGAGATCAACGGCGTCTATGAAGTCGATGCGGGCGCGCAGATGCTGACGCCTGACACGAAGGGCGAGCGCATCGTCGTCACCGGCCGCATTTTCGACGGATCCGGTGCCGTGCTCAGTGACGCCATCGTCGAAATCTGGCAGGCGGATGCAGACGGCAATTTTGTCTCGCCGCAGACACCGAATTCCAACACCAGCCCAAGCTTCACCGGCTGGGGCCGCAAAGCGACCGAAGCGAACGGCGCATTCCGTTTCGAGACGGTCAAGCCGGGCGTCGTTCCTGGTCCCGGCGGCAAGGATCAGGCACCGCATATCTCGCTCTGGATCGTCGCGCGCGGCGTCAATATCGGCCTGCAGACGCGCCTTTATTTCGAGGACGAGCAGGACGCCAACGCCGCTGATCCGGTGCTCAACCGCATCATGGATGCGCGCCGCCGCAAGACGCTGATCGCCGCCCGCAGCGATGACGGCGCAACCTACACGCTCGACATTCACCTTCAGGGTGATGACGAAACCGTCTTTTTCGATATCTGAGAGAATTGATGAGCAAATTTCTAAGTCTTGCCGATGCAGTTCGGCAAAACCTCAATGATGGCGACACCGTCGCTTTCGAGGGTTTTACGCATCTGATCCCGCATGCCGCCGCCCATGAGGCGATCCGTCAGGGCATCAAGGATTTGACGCTGCTGCGCATGACGCCCGACATCGTCTACGACCAGATCATCGGCATGGGCCTCGCGAAAAAAGTCATCTTCTCTTATGCGGGAAATCCAGGCGTTGGCCTTCTGCGCCGCATGCGCGATGCGATCGAAAACAAATATCCGCGCGCTATCGAGACTGTCGAACATTCCCACGCCGCCATGGCAAATGCCTATGAGGCTGGCGCATCCGGCCTGCCGGTCGCCGTGTTTCGGGGCTATAAGGGCGCCGGTCTCGCCAGGGTCAATCCAGACATCAAATCCGTGACCTGCCCATTCACCGGTGAAGTGCTGGCCGCAGTTCCGGCGCATCGGCCCGATGTCACCTTCATCCACGCCCAGAAAGCCACCGAGAAGGGCGACGTTCTCATCGAAGGCATCGTCGGCGTCCAGAAAGAGGCAGCCCTTGCCGCAAAGCGCGTGGTCGTGACGGTCGAGGAAATGGTGCCGGATTTCAAAGGCCTGCACCCCAATCTCTGCATTCTTCCGCATTGGACCGTTTCGGCGATTTCGGTGGTGCCGGGCGGCGCGCATCCATCCTACACGCATGGCTATTATGGCCGCGACAACGCCACCTATCTGCAATGGGACAAGATTTCCGCCGACCGCGAATTGTTCGCCGCATGGATGAAGGAAAACGTGCTCGATGCGACCCCTGAAGTGTTCGAAACCCGCGTGAAGGGGCTTTGAGATGACTGATTTCACCCCGACCGAAATGATGACCATCGCGGCTGCCCGCCAGCTCACCAGCAACGATGTTTGCTTTGTCGGCATCGGCGCGCCATCCGCTGCCTGCAATGTCGCGCGGCTTACCCACGCGCCGGACATCACGCTCATCTATGAAAGCGGCACGATAGGCACCGCACCTGATGTCCTGCCCTTGTCGATCGGCGACGGCGAATTGTGCGAAACTGCCTTGACCACGGTCGCAGTGCCGGAAATGTTCCGCTACTGGCTGCAGGGCGGGCGCATTTCCATCGGCTTTCTGGGTGCTGCCCAGCTCGACAAATTCGGCAACATCAACACCACCGTCATCGGCGACTACGACAATCCGAAAGTCCGCCTTCCGGGCGGCGGCGGTGCGCCTGAAATCGCCACGTCCTGCGGCGAAATCTATATCACGCTGAAGCAGGCGACCCGTTCGATGGTCGAAAAGATCGACTTCTACACCTCATTCGGTCACGGCGATGGCGGCGACCACCGCGAGCGTCTCGGTATTTCGACCAAGGGTCCGACGCAGCTCATCACCGATCTCGCGATCTGGCGGCCGGACCCGGTCACCAAGGAATTCACCGTCGTCTCGCTGCATCCAGGCGTCAGCCGCGAACAGGTTCAGGAAACCTGCGGCTGGACAGTCAAGTTTGCGGATGATTTAGAAGAAACTCCAGCACCAACCGCGCTGGAGCTTTCCACCTTGCGTGATCTGCACGCACGCACGACCGCCGCACATGGCGGGTCCAAGAAGGGCAATTGATCATGGCCGAGGCTTTCATCTGCGCTTATCTCCGCACGCCGATCGGCCGTTTCGGCGGCGCATTGTCTTCGGTGCGGCCGGACGATCTGGGTGCGGTGCCTTTGCGCGCGCTGGTCGAGCAAAATCCGGGCGTCGATTGGGAAGCCGTCGACGACGTGATTTTCGGCAATGCCAATCAGGCCGGTGAAGACAATCGCAACGTCGCGCGCATGAGCCTGCTTCTCGCCGGTCTGCCGGTCGGCATTGCGGGCACCACGATCAACCGCCTCTGCGGTTCGGGCATGGATGCCGTCATCACCGCAGCTCGCGCCATCAAATCGGGCGAGGCCGAGCTTTACATCGCAGGCGGCACGGAATCCATGAGCCGCGCGCCCTTCGTCATGCCGAAAGCCGATACGGCCTTTTCGCGCAACGCCGAGATTTACGACACGACAATCGGCTGGCGCTTCGTGAACCCGCTGATGAAGAAGCAATACGGCGTCGATTCCATGCCGGAAACCGGCGAGAATGTTGCTGAGGACTACAAGGTTTCACGCGAAGATCAGGATGCATTCGCGCTGCGCAGCCAGCAAAAGGCAGTCGCCGCGCAGGAAAACGGCCGTCTGGCCAAGGAAATCGTTCCGGTGTCGATCCCCAAGCGCAAGGGCGATCCGGTCATCGTCGACAAGGACGAGCATCCGCGCGGCGATACGACCATCGAGATCCTGTCGAAGCTAGGCACGCCTTTCAAGAAGGAAGGCGGCACGGTCACGGCGGGTAACGCTTCCGGGGTCAATGATGGTGCGGCGGCCCTGATCATCGCTTCCGAGGTGGCGGCCCGCAAATATGGCCTGACGCCGATTGCCCGCATCGTTGGCGGTGCGGTCGCAGGCGTTGCGCCGCGCATCATGGGCATCGGCCCGGCACCGGCAACCAAAAAGCTCTGCGCTCGGCTTGGCATTACGCCGCAGGATTTCGATTTGATCGAGCTTAACGAAGCATTCGCCTCCCAAGGCATAGCCGTGCTTCGCGAACTCGGAATTGCCGAGGATGCGGCGCATGTGAACCCGAATGGCGGCGCGATTGCGCTTGGCCATCCGCTCGGCATGTCGGGCGCGCGCATCACCGGCACGGCAGCGCTCGAACTCAGCCTCACCGGCAAAAAGCGCGCACTGGCCACGATGTGCATCGGCGTCGGGCAGGGCATCGCCATCGCGCTTGAAGCCGTCTGAGATGCTTACGCCGCAACCCTTGTTGAATGCGCTTGTCGGAGACGACGAGATTGCGGCGCTGCTTTCCGACGAGCGTCAAATGGCGGCAATGCTTGAGTTCGAGCTCGCGCTTGCGTGGGCGCAAGCCGACGCCGGTTTGATCGAAGACGATACAGCTTCTGCGATTGAGGCTGGTATCGATGGTTTCTCGCCAGACTGGCAGGCCCTTGCCGATGGGCTAGCGCGCGACGGCGTCGTCGTGCCCGCGCTGGTCAAACAATTGCGCAAGGTGATCGGCGAGCCGCATGGCAGTAACGTTCATCTTGGCGCGACCAGTCAGGATGTCATCGATACAGCGCTGATCCTGCAACTGGCCGAGATCATTCCGGTTTTCGAAGAGCGGTTGGAAAGCCTCCAAGCGTCATTCGCGGCCCTTTCGAAGGCGAATGGCAAGCAAGGCCTGATGGCGCATACGCGTATGCAACAGGCGTTGCCCTTCACTGTTGCGGATAAGATCAGGACTTGGGTCGAACCGCTCGAGCGCCATCGCAAGGCTCTTTCTTCGATCCGCTCCAGCCTGCTGGTCATTCAGCTTGGCGGGCCTATCGGCAATCGCGAAAGCTTCTCAGGCAAGGGCGATGCGATTGCGCGCGCGCTGGCCAAGCACCTCGATCTCGGTTTGGCCGAGCCTTGGCATTCCGGCCGCGATCCGCTTGTCGGCTTCGCGTCGCTGCTGTCGTTGATTTCGGGAAGCCTCGGCAAATTCGGTGCCGACATTGCGCTTATGGCGCAGAACGAAGTTCAGGAAGTGCGCCTTTCAGGTGGCGGCGGGTCGTCGGCCATGGCGCACAAATCCAACCCGGTGAATGCCGAAGTGCTGGTGAGCCTCGCCCGGTACAATGCCGGGCTGGTCGGCACGCTGCATCAGGCTCTGGTGCATGAAAACGAGCGTTCCGGCGCCGCGTGGACGCTTGAATGGCTGACCCTGCCGCAAATTCTTCTGACGACGGGTGCCAGCCTGCGCATTGCAAATTTGCTGGTCGAACAGGTGAGTTTCAAGTCAGATCTTTCCTAAATCGCTGATCCAAATGCCTGAAATCTGCGTAAACGGGTTTCAGATAGCGCTCTTGTGAGCCAAGCATTGTGAAAAGCCGTCGATGACCCTTCTTCTCCTTTTCTGCCTTCTCGTTGCGATGTCGCTGTTCATGACAGGCGCTTGGCTTATCGAGCGGCAGACGGGTCAATCCGGCTGGATCGATACGATCTGGTCGTTCTCCACCGGCATAGTCGGCGTGGCGGGCGCGCTGATTGTCGTCGGGAATGAAGGCCTCTTGCTGCGCAATTTCGTCGTGGCAGCAATGGTCGCGATCTGGTCGTTCAGGCTGGGCAGCCACATTGCACGGCGAACGCTGAAAAGCGGCGGTGTAGATCCACGCTACAGCAATCTGAAAAAGGAGTGGGGCGACAATGCAGCCATGCGCCTGTTCCTGTTTCTGCAAAGCCAGGCGATTGCAGGCTTCATTCTCGTGCTCGCGGTCTATGTGGCAGCGCATAATCCGGCACCTTTCCCGAACATTGCAGACTATATCGGTATAATCGTCTTTGCGGTCGCCGTGCTCGGCGAAGCGGTGGCAGACGGGCAGATGCGCGAATTCGGAGCCGATCCTGCCAATAAGGGCAAGGTCTGCGATGTCGGCCTGTGGAGCATATCGCGCCATCCGAATTACTTCTTCGAATGGCTTGGCTGGGTCGCTTATCCGATAATCGCGATCAGTCTCACTCCGGATTATCTGATTGGCTGGCTGGCCATACTTGCGCCGATCCAGATGTATTATCTGCTCGTCCATGTTTCGGGCATTCCGCCGCTGGAGGCGCATATGCTGAAATCGCGGGGCGACAAATTCCGGGATTATCAGCGTCGCGTCAGCGCCTTCTGGCCGATCCCGAAAGCCGCCAAATGAGCCTGATGCAAAGATATCGGCTCTACGTCGATAATGACGATCCACTTGCCGCCGCCAGCAATTTCATTGCCGTGATGGTCGCGGCGAGCCAGCCTTTTTATCCGCTTTATGTCTATTGGGTCATTGGCGGTGATTATTGGCCGACGCTTTTCACGTTTTTCTCGACGCCGTTCTTTCTGGCGGTCCCCGCTCTGGCGCGCTCCCACAGCATGGCCGGACGCGCGCTGCTTCCGATTGCTGGTACCGCGAACACAGCGCTGGCTTCGCTTCTTCTTGGCCCGCAATCCGGCGTGCTGCTGTTTTTGATGGCATGCGTACTGATTGCCGCCGTCCAGTTTCGCAAAAGCGAGCGCTGGTGCGCATTCGTGCTGGTCGCGGCATCAACTGCAGCCTATTTCCTGCTGAAAGGCACCACGCAATACGCATTGGTGAACTTGTCCGACAGCGCCGCGACCGGCCTTATCGCTCTCAATGCATTCAGCGTTGGAGCATTGCTGGTGATTGCGGGATTTTCCTTCGCAGATGCAATCAGAAACGACAGGCATGAACGATAAAAGCACTCCGGTTCTGGTTCTTTTCAGGCATGATCTGCGCATCGCGGATAACCGCGCGCTGAGCGCTGCAGCCGACAGCGGCAAGCCGGTAATCGCCGCTTTCATCCTCGACGAGGAAAGCAAAGGCATTCGCCCGATTGGCGGTGCGCGGCGCTGGTGGCTGCACCATTCACTGCTCGCTCTGTCGAAAAAACTCAAAAAACGCGGCGTGAAATTGCATTTTCTGCGCGGCATCATGTCGAAAACGGTCGAAACGCTTCAGGAATCCACAAAAGCCGACCTCGTTTTCTGGAACAAACGCTACGATCCGGCAGAAATCGACGCTGATCTGGCGACGGAAAAAGCGCTTCAAGCTCGGGGCGTCACGACCGATAGTTTCGACGGCCATCTGCTGCACGACCCCGACAAGGTGAAAACCGGAGCAGGCAGAGAATACCGCGTCTACACACCGTTCTGGCGCGAACTCGCAAAACATCACTACCGCGATCCGGTCGATGCGCCTGAAAAGATCAACGGTTTCGATGGCAAAATCCAATCCGAAAATCTGGACGATTGGAAATTGCTGCCAACCAAGCCGGATTGGAGCGGCGGCTTGGGCAAAACTTGGACCCCCGGCGAGGAAAGCGCGCATGAACGCTTGGCTGATTTTCTGGACGAGACCATCGACGGCTACGGCGAAAACCGCGAACTTCCCGGCATAGAGGGAACGTCCGGCCTTTCGCCGCATCTGGCGCATGGCGAGATTACGCCGTTTCAGATTTTCGCGGCGATGAGCCAAAAGCGCGTTCACGCGAAACCTGCCGACATCGAGACTTTCCGAAAGGAAATCTGCTGGCGTGAGTTCTGCTATCACCAGCTTTATCACAATCGCGATCTGGCGACGGTGAACTACAACCGCTCATTCGATGCGTTTCCGTGGAAAACGAACGAGCAATACCTTCAAAAATGGCAAAAAGGGCAGACCGGCTATTCGCTCGTCGATGCCGCAATGCGCCAGCTTTGGGAGATCGGCTGGATGCACAACCGCGTGCGGATGGTGACGGCGTCGTTCCTCATCAAGCATCTGCTGGTCGATTGGCGCGTGGGCGAACAATGGTTCTGGGACACGCTGGTCGATGCCGATCCGGCCAGCAATGCCGCGAATTGGCAGTGGGTCGCAGGCTCCGGCGCGGATGCCTCACCCTATTTCCGCATCTTCAACCCGATCCTTCAGGCCAGGAAATTCGATGCGAAGGGTGATTATATTCGCCGTTTCGTGCCCGAACTTGAAAACGTGTCGGACGATGCGGTGCACGAGCCGTCGGGTGGCAAGGGGAAGGGGCTGTTCGACACCTATCCCGAACCTGTTGTGGATCACAGGCAGGCGCGGGAAGATGCGTTGAGCGCCTACGAAAAGGCGCGGAAAGCCTGATCAGTTTCCGATGGTTGCAGTACCGGAAGTGCCATCATCGCGCAGCCATGAAATCTTGTTGTCCCCGGTCTTCTGGATGGTGAAGCAAAACTGCTTGCCCTTGTACCAGGTCGGCCATTGCTGGCACATGGAATTACCCTGGATCCACCATTTGCCGTCCTCCTTAGGCGCAAACATGCTTGCTGCCGAAATGCCCGAAACATCGCCCGACACAACACCACCCGCGCTATAGCTCAGCGGCAGGCTGACGCCGAACGGGGTGGAAAGATAAACCGTCTTGCCCTCGATCAATGCCTTAACCTCCGGCCCTGAAAGATCTTCGGAAAATGCAGGGGAAGATAATCCCCCGAGGACGATTGCTGCAAAAAGCGGAAGCGATTTCCTGAACAAAGGCATCAATGAAGTCCTCGGGGTTGATCTTAGGTTTGCTATATACGTGCTGTGGGCCCTTCCGGTTTCGTAGCGGCGCGAAAATGATTGCCGGTAGAGAACTGTCAACGGCGCGCACAATTCGGTGCAAAAGGGATGTCAGGTGGCGGTTTCTCAGAGAAATCATCGTCAAGCGCAGCATGCAGCGCTATTTTCGACGCCATGATTCGCACTTTTGAACCTTTGGCGATTTGCCTCCCGCACAATGGCGGGTGCTAGGTTCATGGCTGCCGAACAGAGTACGAAACCAAAGCCAGACCAGAGCAGGGCTGCCCGCTCGAAAGCCGCGCCTCTGTTCGACAGGGAGCTGGAGCATCTGCCGCCGCCCGCCCGCTGGCGCGAATGGATGGGGCGCGTGGAGGCAGTGATATTTGCGGCTTCTGCGCCTGTTTCGCGCGACGCGCTGAGCAAGGTCGTCGGGCAGCAATGCAATATCGACCTCATAATCGATGACATTCGCGAGGAATTGAACGGCCGTCCCTATGAACTCGTGTCAGTCGCCGGAGGCTGGCAGCATCGAACCCGTTCAGGCTTTTCCGATGCGATCAAAACCGCTTCGGGGGTCAGCGAGCGAACGGTCGATCTGAGCCAGTCGGAGGCGCTCGTCCTGATGACCATCGGCTATTTCCAGCCGCTGACCCGCTCCGAATTGTCGGGGTTTTTTGGACGCGAGATCAGCCGCGACCTGATTGCCAATCTGCGAAGCGCTGGTTTCATTGCTTCCGGTCCGCGCAGTCCGACACCCGGCGCGCCTTATACTTACGTGACCACGCCAGCCTTCCTCGCACATTTCGGGCTGAACACGTTGCGCGATCTACCCGATTTCGAGACGTTGGAAGATGCTGGCCTGCTCAGCAGAAAGCAATTGCTGGCCGATAGCCCGGAAGGACTGCCGCTCGCCGGCGGTGCCGACGAGGATTGATTTGGACAGTTTAAATCTCGGATTTTCCGCCGATGACGAAACGCTTCTCGAGCGTGTTCAGAGGCAGACATTCCGGTATTTCTGGGAGGGCGCGCATCCGGCAAGCGGCTGGGCTTACGACCGGCGTTTGACCGCGGGTGCTGCAAGGAACGATCTCGTTTCGACGGCGGGTGTAGGTTTCGGCATTATGGTGCTGATTGTTGCTGCCGAGCGGGAATGGCTTTCGCGCGCGACCGTGATCGAGCGTCTCGACCTGATCCTCACCGCACTTGAGAATGCGCCGCGCTTTCACGGCGCGTTTTCGCATTTTCTGAATGGCAAAACGGGTGAGGCGGTCTCATTCTCAAAGATGGACGATGGCGGCGACATCGTCGAGACGTCATTGCTCATGCAGGGCGTGTTATGCGCCCGGCAATATTTCACGCGCGATACACCTTCAGAATCGGCAATCCGCGACAAGTGCCAGAAGCTTTGGAATGCCGTTGAGTGGAATTGGTACACGAAATCCGGTCGAAAGACGCTCTACTGGCACTGGAGTCCCAAATACCAATTTAGAATAAACCTGCCGGTTCGCGGCTGGAATGAAGGGATCATCGCATATGTCATGGCTGCTGGCGCGGAGCGCCCGATAGAACCAACGGTTTTCCATAATGGCTTCGCGTTGAATGGCGGCTTTCGGAACGAAGAGCCTCGCTACGGCATGATCCTAACGCTTGGCCAGCCCGATGGCGGACCGCTGTTTCTGGTCCAGTCAGCGTTTTGCGGCCTCGATCCGCGTGCCATGAAGGATCGTTACGCCGATTATTGGGAGCAGGCGGTTACGCACACGCGCATCAACATTGAGCATGCAGTGCGAAATCCCAAGGGCCACAAGGGTTACGGAGCTGATTGCTGGGGCTTGTCGGCCAGTCATGGCCCGAAGAAATATCTTGTCGGCTCACCCGATCATGATCGGGGCATCGTCACGCCGACCGCAGCACTTTCCAGCATGCCTTATGCGCCCTTGGAAAGCCTGCGTGCGATGCGCCACTTTCTCGACTTCCAGAATGGAAAGCTTTGGGGACGATATGGTTTCGTCGATGCTTTCGCATCGGACGGAAGCTGGATTTCGAAAACCTGTCTGGCAATCAATCAGGGACCGATCATCGCGATGATCGAGAATTTCCGCTCCGGCTTGTTGTGGAAGCTGTTCATGAGCGCACCGGAAATCCAGACAGGTTTGGACCGCCTGGATTTTATGCCCCGATCATCTTTCGCGCAAAACCCTTGACCAGAATTGGCCCTGTCGGCTTGCCGGTTGGTGAACCGGTTTCAGGCTCAAGCGTGATTTCGTAAAGCTGGTCCGCTTTGGGCGGCGGCTGCGCCGGTCCTTTGAGACGCACTTCGTCAGACTGCGCGAATGTGCCCAGCGAAACCGGGCCGACGGATTGGTCGTAAAGCGTCCACGCCTGCAAGATCTTGCCCGCAGGCACCTCGAAATCATCAAGCGAAAGAATACGAACGCTGTTGTCCGCATAGGCCTCGAAAACCGCACCCGGCACATTGCTGTCGGTATTCAGCACGATCACCGCGAGAGGGGAGACCGGTTTGGACGTCGTCACGCCTGCAAAATATCCGGCTCCGCAAGCAACCAGAAGACTCGCAGCCGCAAGCGCGCCTTTCCAGCCGGAGCCGGAATTTATGCCGCGCGGCCTTGATGGCACCGTATCGTTTGCCGCCTCGGGAGCGGCCTTTGCATCGACAGGCGAATATTGCGGCATCGACGAAATACGAGCGGCAATCGTGTTCCACACTTCGGGATCGACGGATTCCGGCTTTGCGGTAAGGTCGAGCGCATGCATGCTGCCGGCGATTGTCATTACGGCGTCGCGGAAAGCCGGATCGCGCTCCATATCCCGCTCAGCGCGCTCGCGCTCGTCTTCGTCCATAACGCCGAGAACATAATCCCCGGCTCTTGCTTTCAGCGTTGCGTCGTCTGTCATGACAGACACTCCTGCAATGAAATCATTCCGCGCCTGATCCAGGCCTTCACGGTACCGACCGGCGCCTTCATCTCTGCCGCGATCTCGCCATGTGAGAATCCAACCACATAAGAAAGAAGAATGGATTCACGCCGGGGCGCATCGAGCTGTCCGAGGCAGCGCTTCAAGCTCTCGGTTTCAGGAAGCGCCATATAGGCTTGCTGCGCATCGCCGCTGCGTTCGCGGAAGGTGGCAAGCTGTTCTTCATCGACAAAATCGAGACGCGAACCATCGCGCAGCATGTTGAGGGCACGGTTGCGCACGATCGTTGTCAGCCAGGCACGTGCCGCACCTCGCTCGGTGTCGAAGGTCGGCGCACGCTGCCAGATGATGACAAATGCATCCTGCACGGCTTCCTCTGCCAGTTCGCTGCGCCGCAAAATCCGTCGCGCGATGGCAAGCAGGCGACCGGCTTCACTGGTGAACAGGTTGGCAAGCGCGCTTCTGTCGCCGCGAGCGACTTTCTTCAGCAACGCGTCACAGGCTCCGTCATGCAAGTCGATGATTGTCATGCCACCCTTTTTAAAAGCCGCGCCGTCAGACGCCTCTCTATCGTCTTTACACACGACGAAGGCCAATCGATGCAAGCGCCAAATTTTTTTCTGCACGCTGCATCCAAAGCGGGAGGGCCGCGGGTAATGACCATGTAACTCCCGGATATCCGCATTTTTGCGGGTGGGAACGAGAAAAAGCACGACAGGAGATAGAACATGACCATCATTTCGAAAATCCCGACGATCTGCCTCGCCGCCGGAGCAAGCCTGCTCGCGCTTTCGGTCGCTGGCCATGCCGCACCTGCTGTTGGTCTCACTGGCGAAAAGACACTCGTCTGGTTCGACACGGACAAGCCGGAAGTCAGCAAGACCGTTGAAGTCGAAGGCGTCGATACGCTTATTGGCATCGATCTGCGCCCAGCCGACAACAAGCTCTACGGCGTTGCCGGTGACGGCACGATCGTCACGATCGACTTGGAAACCGGCGCTGCAACGGCTGGTGCAAAGCTCGGCGAAACGCTGCCTGAAGGCGTGAAGGCCAGCGTCGACTTCAATCCGATGGCGGATCGTCTGCGCGTCATGGGTTCGGACGGCACCAATCTGCGGGCGCATCCCGACACGGGCGAAGTCACCGTCGATGGCAAGCTGAACTTCGAAGCAGGCGACGCAAACGCGGAGAAGACCCCCGAAATCGTGGCGACCGCTTATCTGAATTCGTTCGGCAAGCCTGAGAAGACCGCGATGTATGACATCGATGCTGCCGGAAACTTCATCCAGCAGACCGCGCCGAACGATGGCACGCTGAAGACCATCGGTTCGCTCGGCATCGAAAGCGCAACAACCTTCGCTTTTGACATCCAGACGACCGAAGACGGCACGAACACGCCGTGGGTCGCCGCGGGCGGGGCCCTCTATAAGGTCAATCTCGAAACCGGCGCAGCGGAAAAGACCGCGGATATCACCGGCGTCGAAGGCGATCTGCGCGACATCGCTATCCTGCCCGCGATGTAATTGCGAATACAGCCATGAATAGAAAACGGCGGGGTTTTGGCCCCGCCGTTTTTCGTTTCAAAATCACTCTTGAAAGTCAGGGGATTCGCAGCGGTTTCGGCCCCTGGCCTTGGCGCGGTAGAGCGCCTGATCGGCAAGCGCTAACCATTCTTCGACGGAATTTATGAGCGTCGAACAGTCTGCAACGCCGAAACTTGCGGTGAACCGCAGTTCGGGTTCCTGCTTTATGCTTGCGCCTTCGATGTTTGAACGAAAACGATCGGCCGCCTGTAACGCTGCGTCACCCGAAACATTGACCAAAAGCATGGCGAATTCCTCGCCGCCGATGCGGCCGAGAACTTCTTCGCCTCGCATGGCCTCATGGCATGATCGCACCGTTTCGCGAAGAACGGCATCGCCTACCCCATGGCCATGCGCATCGTTGATCGATTTAAAATGATCGAGGTCGAACAATGCCAGGGAAATGGTGTGGCCGTGGCGATGATAGCGTGCCAGCTCCTTCTTCGCCGCTTCCAGAAATGCGCGCCGCGTCCATACGCCGGTCAGCATATCGCGCGAGGCGATCTGCCGTAGTTCGAATTGCGAGATCACCACGTCCGAAAACTGCTTCAGCACGGCAATATCGTTTTGAGTGAATATGCGGGGCTTCGTATCGATGATGCAGATTGTACCGATATTATAACCGTCAGGCGAGGTGAGCGGCGCGCCGAGATAGCTGCGGATACCACCTTCCTGGGTGACGAAGGGATGATCCTTAAAACGCGGATCCTGCGTTGCATCCTCGATCACCATGACGTCCAGCGAACGTATTGTGTATTGGCAGAAGGTCTGGTCGCGCGGCAGTTCCTTTATGTCGAGCCCGATACTGGATTTGCACCATTGACGCCGGTCGTCGATCAGCGAAATCAGGACGATAGGGGCCGCGAATATTGATTTCAGCAGCACTGTAAGCTGCTCGAACTCCGGCTCGGGCGGTGTATCCAGAAGATCATAACGATGGACTGCTGCGAGGCGCGCGGCCTCGTCAGTCAGTTTCGGATCGTAGA
The DNA here is from genome assembly GCF_039939195.1 of Foliimonas ilicis. Taxonomy (NCBI): domain Bacteria; kingdom Pseudomonadati; phylum Pseudomonadota; class Alphaproteobacteria; order Hyphomicrobiales; family Phyllobacteriaceae; genus Foliimonas; species Foliimonas ilicis. Next base: position 384,041 of record NZ_JBDUUH010000003.1, read on the forward strand.
GCATATAGTCTATGGATCTTTCCATCCGAATTCAAAGTTTCGGCTCATGTCCTTTTGGTAGGTTGCGAAAGACAACGCAACCTGTACCTGCCGGAAAAAGGTCACGAAACTCTTCAATTCGATGTCACCATTTGAAGTTGATGCCGATATTCCCTTCGACGATACGCTGCTTTTCGCTGCCTAGATTGGTTGTGTAGTCGGCTGTTGCAAACAGGCTGACACTTTCGTTCAGCTTGGTAATCAGGCCGCCGCCGAGCTCCAGAGACGTTCCGCCAATTTCGGTGACGATCGGAGTTCCGCCGAAATTGACTGTCTGGTCTGAATCGAAACCATGCCAGATATTTGCCTTCAGGTATGGCTGCAAATTCCACGCATCCATTTTGTAATCGCCCTGCAAACGGACACCCAGCCTGCCGGTAACGGTGCTGTCTGAATCGAACGACACGCTCGAGAATCTGTCCTGCTGATCGTCGAGCGAGATGCGCTGGTAGATAATTTGTGCCTGCGGCTCGAGCGTCCATTGCTGGCCGAGCGCGATCGGATAGCCGCCTTCCAGCGAAGCCGTGATGCCCGTACCATCGATGTCGATGCCGACATCGCCGCTGGAGGTTGCGTCACCACTGAACCATGTGCCCATCAGCACACCGTCGAGATACCAGCCGGTCGGCGCTATATGCGTCCAGTAGGCACCGAGGCTGGTGCCGTTGAGATTGAGCTCACCAACCGCGAGGTCGTTCCAGCCAAGGGCCTGACCTCTGATGTCGCCATCCATGCGGACATAGCTGCCGAACAGACCGGCGCGGTTGATGCCGCCGTTGGAGGATTCCCATCCAAGCAGATCCTGGCCGGCTTGGAAGCCGAAGAGATTGCCATCGAATGTCGGGGCAACCGTTCCCCCCCATTTCTGTTCGGAATCCTGCCCGAAGATGCGGCCCCAGCTCGTCGAGATGAACTGTCCGTCGCGCACGACTGCCTGCTCGCCCCGGCGTTCATGGAAAGTACCGAGCGAGGTCAACGCCAGATGATGAGCGACAGGCGGCACGACTGCGTAGGTCGGAACCTCAATCCTGTAGAGCGGCACGACATCTGCAACGACAGCGGTGGCACCCGGAGTCGGTGGCGCTACTCCAGGACCTGGCAGTGGCGGCGCGACATCCGATATTACCGGTGGTGGGGCAGGCGGCGTAGGAGCAGGCGTAGGTTCCGGGTCCGGCACGACTGGGGGCGGAGTGTCCGTAACGTCCACTGGAGGTGCCGGATCGATCGGATCAGGGTTTCCTGGCGTCGACTCCGGCGGCACGGGAATTGGAGGCTCGGTCGATGGCGGCGGCGGTGGTGCCTCCGCTTCGGGAGGAGTAGGCTCAGGCTCCGCTACCGGTGGTGAGAAAGGCGGAGGCGCGGGCGCCACTTCCGGCGGGGTCGGCGAAACTGGCGGAAGCGTCGAGCGCAGATACCAATTGTCAGCCGATCCAGCGGATGTGCCACCCTTGAACAGGAAATATTCATAAGCGCCCGCAGCGACGCGACCGGTCAGCGCGAAGGCGCCGCTATCCGTCGTGCCGCCATTGATCGCCTCAACGACCATAATGCCGTCCTGGACGGTTTCGGCACCGCTTCCGCCTGTGTGAACGATGCCAAGGCCGGTCTGGCCGGACGCATTGCCTTGCGAAATCACGAGACGATCCGAGGCGGCGGAATCGTCAGCCAATTCGGTGTTCAGGAAAACGAGCCCGCCATTGCCGACATAATTGCCGGTAATGGTGAAGCGGTCAGATGTACTGTCTCCGCCATTGGTAAGGTCGATGCGACCGGCATTCGTGACATTGGCGAGCTGGCCAGCAGTGAAAGCCGAAATCGCGCCATTCGCATTGCCGCCGAACATCGTGCTGCTAGCGTCGATCGAAAGAGAGCCGGTGCCCGTCCCCGTGTCGCCCAGCGTCAGCGTGCCGTCAAAAGTCAGCTCGGTATCGTTGGTGAGCGCGATGGTTTCCCAGTTCTGGAAGCGGGCCACGCCTGACGTGGTCACATTTTCAATGACCAGGCTGTCGGTTCCAAGCCCGCCGGTAATTTGCGGCGTCGCGCCGATATTGGCGTTGGTGAGATTGCGCAGCAGCGCCGTATCATTGTCGCCGCCAAGATCGACCGCACCGTAGATTATGCCGCCGTTCTCCCAGACAAACCTGTCATTGCCGACGCTGAGGAGAACGTCTCCTCCGACCGATCCGCCGCGGACCGTAACTATATCCGTACCGCCGCTGACGCTGATATTGCCGCCGATCGTGCCATCGGTAATGGTGATCGTATCATTGCCGAAACCGGCCACGAGGTTGCGGTCTATGATGCCGCCGGACATGTCGAAAATATTGTTGTCGAGCTTCATGTTGACGCGCCCGATGCGCCCGCCGGTCATGACGGCGACATCGCCGTCGTCGAAGGCGTCGATGATGCGTCCGCCGGACATGAAGAACGTATCGCGATTGTCGCCCTGGTTCAGCGTCTGGATGATGCCGCCGGTCATCTGGAAATCGTCGATGCCGCTGCCCTGCTGAACGTTACCGGTGATCGTGCCGGAATTGATAATGATCGTATCGACGCCACCGCCGAAGGTCACATTACCCTGAATTGTACCGGTGCCGCCTTCCGGCATCAGCAGCGTGTTGTTGCCGGCATTGTCATCCAGATTCCCGACAAAAGTACCGCTGCTGCATGTGTAAGTGTCATTGCCGGCACCGGGCGGACCGAAGGCGCATTGCGCGGAGGCTGGAGCGACCGGATACAGTGTCGCGTATGCGAATAGCGCGGTTCCGGACAGAAGAAATGATTTTAATAAACCGGTGCGTGCGTGATGCATCTACGCCCTCAATAATTCGTTGCGCGCCGCCCAAAGCACATACACTAAGCCCCCGCACAAATTAGCGCATAGATTCAGTGGCTTCACAATCAACAGGATGCTTCGCGCACCGCTTGGCCGGACCAGTGTTGCGAAATAGCCACGCCAGCGGGTGAGCATGGTTACCAACTGGTTTCGATCCGGCTTTCAGATGACACGCCATCTCGCCAAGAACGGGCTTGACGCCCCGTCTCATAAAATGGAATAAATGTTTCATATGGACTCTATAACGGTTCATATGTTCCGAATGACGGTGCGAAGGGAGAAGGGGTTTTCGGACCCGTTTATCGCATTTCGCCATTCGCAAAGAATTGGCGGGCGATGAAAATCGCCTGAAATCCAACGGGAGGAGAATGCAGATGAGAAAGCTAATACTCGGCACTGCCATGTCTGTGCTCATGGCGGGTTCGGCGCAGGCAGAAACGATCGGCGTATCGATGGCGCTTTTCGATGACAACTTCCTGACCGTCCTGCGCGGTGGCATGCAGGACTATGCCAAGACGCTCGATGGCGTGACATTGCAGGTTGAAGACGCCCAAAACGACGTCGCCAAGCAGCAAAGCCAGATTCAGAACTTCATTGCGGCAGGCGTCGATGCAATTATCGTCAACCCGGTCGATACGGATGCGACGGTTGCCCTTTCGAAGATTGCTGCCGATGCAAATATCCCGCTGGTCTATGTCAACCGCCAGCCGGTCAATCTGGACACACTTCCCGAAAAGCAGGCCTTCGTAGCCTCCGACGAGAAGGAATCCGGCACGTTGCAGACCAAGGAAATCTGCCGCCTGCTCAAGGAAGCCGGTAAGACTGAAGCGAATATCGTCGTTATGATGGGCGAGCTTTCCAATCAGGCCGCGCGCCAGCGCACCGAAGACATTCATGATGTGATCGCCACCCCGGAATGTTCCTTCATGAAGATTGCAGAAGAGCAGACGGCAAACTGGCAGCGTCAGCAGGGCGCGGATCTCATGACCAACTGGCTTTCTGCCGGTCTCAAGTTCGATGCTGTCATAGCCAATAATGACGAGATGGCGGTTGGTGCCATTCAGGCAATGAAGGCTTCCGGCATCGATATGAAAACGATGATTGTCGGCGGCATCGATGCAACGCAGGATGCGCTTGCCTCGATGGCGGCAGGCGATCTCGACGTTACCGTATTCCAGAATGCTGCCGGTCAGGGTCAGGGCTCGGTGGATGCGGCCTTGAAGCTCGCAAAGGGCGAAACGGTCGAACAGAAAGTGTTTGTACCGTTCGAACTGGTAACGCCCGCAAACCTCGCGGACTATCAGAGCAAGAACTGAGCTTGATGAGGACGCGGCGATTGCCGTCGCGTCCTTGTCTCTCTGGTCGCAGGCCATTTTCCGGGAGGAAAGCAGCGACATGATCAGCCCTTCGACCATGGCGGCAGTACGCACAAGCGGCGCTGTTCCCGCTTCGGAATATCTGCTGACCGTCGAGAATGTGCGCAAGGAATTCCCCGGCGTTCTCGCCCTTGACGACGTTTCGTTTCGCCTGAAACGCGGCACGGTGCACGCGCTGATGGGAGAGAATGGCGCGGGTAAATCGACGCTGATGAAAATCCTTGCCGGCATTTATACGCCCGACAATGGCGAGTTTCGTCTTAAAGGGCAGCCGATCCGGCTGAAATCTCCGCTGGACGCGCTGGAAAACGGCATTGCCATGATCCATCAGGAGCTGAACCTGATGTCCTTCATGACGGTGGCGGAAAACATCTGGATACGCCGCGAGCCGAAGAACGCGTTCGGCTTCATCGATCATGGCGCGATGCAGCGCATGACGGCCGATCTCTTCAAGCGGCTAAACATCAATATCGACCCCGAAATCCAGGTGCGCGACCTTTCGGTCGCCAGCCGCCAGATGGTCGAGATCGCCAAGGCGGTTTCCTACGAATCCGATGTGCTCATCATGGACGAGCCGACTTCGGCCCTGACCGAGCGCGAGGTCGAACACCTTTTCACGATCATCCGCAGCCTGCGCGAGCAGGGCATAGGCATCGTCTACATCACCCACAAGATGAACGAGCTGTTCGAAATCGCTGACGAAGTTTCAGTTTTCCGCGATGGACGCTACATCGGCACCCATGCTTCGTCGGACGTCACACGCGACCAGATCATCCACATGATGGTCGGGCGCGAGATAACGCAGATGTTTCCGAAGGAAGACGTGCCTATCGGCGACGTGGTGCTTTCGGTGAAAAACCTGTCACTGGACCGCGTCTTCCACGACATTTCGTTCGATGTCAGGGCCGGCGAAATTCTGGGCATTGCCGGGCTTGTCGGCTCAGGCCGCTCGAACGTCGCCGAAGCGATTTTTGGAGTGACGCCTGCTTCTTCCGGCACCATCGAGATCAGGGGCAAGCCCATCAATATCGATACCCCGAACAAGGCGATCCGGCACGGCATGGCTTTCCTGACCGAAGACCGGAAAGAAACCGGCTGCCTTCTCATTCTCGACGTTCTGGAGAATATGCAGATTGCAATTCTTCAAGAACGCTTCACGAAAGCCGGTTTCGTCAATGAGCGGGCAGTTTCCGCAGTCTGTCAGGACATGAGCGAGAAGCTGCGCATCAAGACGCCGACGCTCCAGGAGCGCGTCGAAAACTTGTCCGGCGGCAATCAGCAGAAGGTGCTGATCGGGCGCTGGCTGCTGACGAAGCCGAAAATACTGATACTCGATGAACCGACGCGCGGCATCGATGTCGGCGCGAAAGCGGAAATCCACCGCCTGATTTCGCAATTGGTGAAAGAGGGTGTCGCGGTCGTGATGATTTCCTCGGAAATGCCCGAAGTACTCGGCATGAGTGACCGCATCATGGTCATGCATGAAGGTCGCATAACTGGCTTTCTCGACCGCGCGGAAGCAAATCAGGTCAAGGTTATGGAATTGGCGGCGCAATAGCGCCGGGGAGACAGGATTATGGCGACACAGGACTCAGCCAAGACGCATCCGCTGGCCGCGACCACGGAAAAAAGGCGCCGCCGCCTGCCGCAGGAAGTGAATATCCTGCTGGTGCTGGTCGGCATTGCGTTGATCTACGAGATTCTGGGCTGGATGCTGATCGGCCAGAGCTTCCTGATGAACCCGCAGCGCCTGACGATCATGATCCTGCAAGTGTCGGTGATCGGCATCATTGCGGTCGGCGTCACGCAGGTCATCATCACAGGTGGCATCGACCTTTCATCGGGCTCGGTCGTCGGTATGACCGCGATGATTGCCGCGAGTTTCGCACAATCTTCGTCGTGGGCGCGGGCAGTCTATCCCTCGATGACCGATCTGCCCGCAATCGTGCCGATAGCGGTCGGCCTGTTCATCGGCCTTGCGGCAGGTTTCATCAATGGCTGCTTGATCGCCTATACCCGAATACCGCCCTTCATCGCGACGCTCGGCATGATGGTTTCAGCGCGCGGCGTTTCCAAATGGTACACGAAGGGCCAGCCGGTTTCGGGCTTGTCCGAGCAATTCACATTCATCGGAACGGGCATCTGGCCGGTTATCGTTTTCCTGCTCGTCGCGGCCATTTTCCACGTTGCGCTTCGCTACACACGCTACGGCAAATTCACCTATGCGATCGGCGCCAATGTTCAGGCGGCACGCGTTTCGGGCATCAATGTCGAGCGTCACCTGGTCAAGGTCTACGCCATTGCAGGCCTGCTTGCCGGGCTGGCCGGTATCGTGACCGCGGCACGCGCGCAGACGGCGCAGGCAGGCATGGGCGTGATGTACGAGCTGGACGCGATTGCTGCTGCCGTTATCGGCGGCACGTCGCTGGCCGGAGGTGTAGGGCGCATAACCGGCACCGTCATCGGCACGATCATTCTGGGGGTAATGACTTCGGGCTTCACCTTCCTGCGCATCGACGCCTATTATCAGGAAATCGTGAAAGGCATGATCATCGTGACCGCGGTCGTGGTCGATGTCTACCGCCACAACAAACGCAAAAAGTAATCGTCCCGATGGCATGAGCCGCAAGGCTTGTCCGCAATCATTCATAAGAGGTTCATACATGGTCGTTCGCTTTGGCTTGCTCGGTGCAGGCCGCATCGGAAAAGTTCACGCAAAGGCAGTCGCAGGCAATGGCGATGCCAAACTGGTCGCCGTGGCAGATGCATTCGATAAGGCCGCCCATGATCTGGCGAGCGCATATGGTACGGAAGTCCGCACCATCGACGAGATTGAGAAATCCGCCGACATCGACGCCGTAATCATCTGTACGCCCACCGACACGCATGCCGATTTGATCGAGCGCTTCGCCAAGGCTGGCAAGGCGATATTCTGCGAAAAGCCGATCGATCTCGATGCAAAGCGCGTCGAGGCCTGCCTAAAAGTCGTGGAAAAGGAAGGCGCAACGTTGATGGTCGGCTTCAACCGGCGTTTCGATCCGCATTTTGCCGCAGTCCGAAAGGCGATAGATGACGGCGCTATCGGTACGGTCGAAATGGTGACGATCACCTCGCGCGATCCCGGCCCGCCGCCGCATGACTACATTACGCGTTCGGGCGGCATTTTCCGTGACATGACGATCCATGATTTCGACATGGCGCGTTTTCTGCTGGGCGAAGAACCTGTTTCGGTCAGCGCGCATGCCTCGGTTCTGGTCGACAAGAAGATCGGCGAGCTTGGCGACTATGACAGCGTCAGCGTGATTTTGCAGACGGCGTCCGGCAAGCAGTGCATCATCTCCAACTCGCGCCGTGCGACCTATGGTTATGACCAGCGTATCGAGGTGCATGGCTCGAAAGGCGTGGTTTCCGCCGAAAACCAGAGGCCGGTTTCCATCGAGATCGCCAACGGGCAGGGCTACACGCGGCCGCCGCTGCACGACTTCTTTATGACCCGCTACACCGAAGCCTATGCCAATGAGATCGCCGCGTTCATCGCAGCCGCCACGACCGGCAAAAAGCCCGATCCGAGCGGGCGGGACGGGCTTGCGGCCTTGATACTGGCTGATGCCGCGTTGAAATCGGTGAAGGACGGTAAGGCAATCACCGTGAAAGCGATCTCATGAGCGACATGACGACACGAAATGCGAATACGCGCGCAATCATCACTGGTGGCGCGCAAGGCGTCGGCTTTGCGATTGCAAAGCAATTGGTGGCCGAGGGCTGCAAGGCACTGACGCTGGTCGGGCGCTCAGCCGAGAAAGGCGCAAAAGCCGTTGCCGAACTTGAAGGGCTGGGCGCAGAGGCGCTTTTCGTCAGTGCGGATTTGTCCGATCCCCAAGCTTGCCTTTCGGCGGTCGAACAATCGGTAAAGCGTTTCGGTGCGGCCAATGCGCTGGTAAATGCTGCTGCCACATCGGCGCGCGGCTCGCTGATCGATACGACGCCTGAGCTCTTCGATCAGCTTTTCGATACGAATGTGCGTGGGCCTTTCTTCATGATGCAAGGTGTCGTGCGCCATCTGCTCGCGGAGAAGAAGCCGGGCTCCATCGTCAACATCCTGTCGATGTCGGCGCATACCGGCCAATCTTTTCTGACGCCTTATGCCTCCAGCAAAGGCGCGCTGGCGATCCTTACGAAGAACGTCGCGAATTCCTATCGAACGAACAGAATCCGCTGCAATGCCGTGCTGCCGGGCTGGATGGACACGCCCGGTGAGGCTGTCGTGCAGAAGAACTTCCACGACGCACCGGACGACTGGCTGGAGAAAGCCGAAGCCTCGCAGCCGATGGGGCAGTTGGTCAAAACGCATGAACTTGCAGGGCTTGTGACCTACATGCTCAGCCCGCAATCAGGCGTGATGACTGGCGCTCTCGTCGACTACGATCAGAATGTCGCCGGTGCGATCGGGGAATAGCGGGTAATCTTGATTTTGTGCTCCTGAATTGTTACATGTAACGTGAATTCAGGAGGCAAATCATGCCGACACCAGTCAATGAACGCGTTCAGAAGCGCCGCGAAACGCTTCGCGCCGCAGGTCTTCGCCCATTGCAGATATGGGTGCCCGACACGCGACATCCGGGATTTGCGGAGGAATGCCGCCGGCAGGCCCGGATCGTCGCGCATGCGGATTTGCAAGACCGTGATCTACAGGATTTCATGGACGCGGCGCTGGATGATCTGGACAACACCGAAGAATGAAGCGCGGCGATCTCGTTACTGTCGCCATGCAGGGTGACTACGGCAAACCAAGGCCTGCACTCATCGTCCAGTCGGATCAATTCGACGCTATCGACACTCTAACAGTGCTGCTGCTTTCAAGTACGCTCGTTGATGCGCCTCTGATCCGCCTGACGGTAAATCCGACACCGGAAAATGGCCTTCGCAAGCAATCCCAGATCATGATCGACAAGTCGATGACCGTTAAGCGGGAGAGGTTTGGCGAGCCGTTTGGCCGTGTGGATGACGACACCATGATTTCCGTGAATCGTTCGCTGGCCCTGTTTTTAGGATTTGTTTGACTACCGAACGTCTACCCAGCTTCTTTCGTAATGCGAGCGGGCCATTGCGTGAACGGTGCGCTCGATTTCCAGACCGTCCGCGAACTCGATGAGATTGGCTTTTTCGCCGTTCATTCTGCGGATCAACTCCCGGCATTCGATGGCTTTGAGGTCGTTGAAGCCGAGGCCGTGTCCGGGGGCGGGAATGAATTTGTCGTATGGCGGGTGGTGCGGCGAGGCGAGGATCGTTCGGTAGCCTTGTTCGGTAGCGCGATCTGAAGTCGTGTAGATTCGAAGCTCGTTGAAGCGCTCCTGATCGAACAGGATTGAGCCTTTCGAGCCGAATATCTGGATTGCTATCCGGCCTTTTCGTCCCCATGCAGAACGGTTGACGAGCAACGTTCCCGAAATGCCGTTTTCGAGCTTAATCAAGGCGCTGGCGATATCGTAGGTCTCGACCTCTCGGCGCCCGCCGTCAGCAGTTTGTCTGTCCTTGTAGGGTTTCGCCATATCGCACATGACCTGTGCGACGCGACCGAACAGCATCTGGACAAGGGAGAGAGGATGAACAGCGAAATCGTCCAGCGCGCCATAGCCGGAAGCGGCATCGTGCTTCCAGTTGAAGGTTGCGGTCGGGTCGGCCATGAAATCCTCGTCCATCTCGATACGCAGATGGTTGATGTCGCCGATTGCAGCCTCGTCGAGCAGCAGCCTCATATGCCGAAGCATGGGGCTCTGGATGTAGTTGTAGCCCAATGCGGCGACCGTGCCGGATTTTCGCGCCGCCGCAAGCATAGCTTCCGCATCCGCAAAAGCGGGCGCCATTGGTTTTTCGCACCATAAGTGCTTTCCGGCCTGCAGCGCTGCGGTCGCCATTTCGGGATGGAATTGATTGGGTGTGGTCAGCGAAACCACATCGACTTCCGGATCGGCAATAACGGCGCGCCAATCCCCCGATGACTTGCGGAAACCAAACTCATTGGCGCGTTTTTCCGCCAATTCACCACTGGTTTCGCCTAGATGTACGAGTTGAATAGGAGGCACGTCTCCAAAGACGGTTCGCACCGCGTTCCAGGCAAGCGCATGGCACTTGCCCATGAAGCCAGTACCGATTAATCCAACACCGATCAAATCCAAACCCTCCACAATCACGTTGGAATTTTTTAATCCAAAAAATTCTAAAATGGAATATATAGTTCATTTCTGAAGTCTGTGCGGTGGTGCATGGGCAATCTTGCGAACATCTCGCGAAGCACGCAATGTGAAGCCCATGAACAGCAATGTCCCTCTTCCGCAGGATTTCGAGTCGCTCCGTATGCTGGTGCTCGAAAAACGCTCGGATTTGCCCAAACGCATTGCGCAAATCGCGGCTTATTCGCTGGACAACCCGGATGAAATCGCATTCGGCACGGCGGCCAGCATTGCCGCCTCGGCAGGTGTCCAGCCTTCAACGCTGATCCGCTTCGCGCAGCATCTTGGCTTCGATGGTTTCACCAGCCTGCAATCCGTCTTTCGCGAAAGACTGCGTGAACGGACGGGATCTTACGACGAGCGCCTGAATGCGTTGCGGGACGAGGCGTCGGAGGGGCGGCAGGGCAGGGCGATCCTTGACGGTTTTGTTGCTGCAGCCAGCAAATCCCTGGACGCCATGTCGCGTTCTGTGGACGATGAAAGCATCGAACATGCCGTGGATATTCTGGCGAAGGCCGAGACTGTCTATATCCTTGCGCGGCGGCGCTCATATCCGGTCGCAAGCTATATCGCATATGCGATGGGCAAGCTGCGCATTCGCAATACGCTAATCGAATCGGTGGCCGGGCTTGACCCGGAGGTGCTGGCATTCGCTACGCCGAGGGACGCGGTGATCGCCATAAGCTTTTCACCCTATGCGTCGACGACTGTGGAAAGCGCGCGCGCGCTGGCTGAGCAGGGCGTTCCGGTGGTCGCCATCACCGACAGCGCATTTTCGCCGCTGGCCCAGTCCGCAAAGATCTGGTTTGAGATCGCGGAAGCCGATTGCGCGGGCTTCCGCTCGCTTTCCGCGACTATGGCGCTTGCAATGGCGTTGACTGTTGCGCTGGCCGAGCGTCGGCGCTAAACCCATCAGGAACATGCATTCCATATTGACGTACAAATGGAATTAATATTTCATTCCTGATGGTGCTGAGCTGCTTGCCAGTGCCAGGTGGAGGAACTATGACCGATCCTTCTGGCGATGCGGCGACGCCGCTCGACGTCATAACCATTGGACGCGCTTCCGTTGACCTTTATGGCCAGCAGGTCGGCACTCGACTTGAGGACGTCGCGTCCTTCGCGAAATCGGTTGGCGGCTGTCCGGCGAACATTGCCATTGGCACGGCGCGGCTGGGGCTTAAATCAGCGCTTTTAAGCCGTGTCGGAAATGAACAGATGGGCCGCTTCATTCGCGAGCAGATGCTGCGCGAGGGCGTGAGTGTGGACGGTCTCGGAACCGATCCGTCGCGGCTGACAGCGCTGGCCATCCTTTCGGTCGAGAACGACCAGAGTTTCCCGCTTTTGTTCTACCGCGAAAACTGTGCCGACATGGCGCTGGACGAAGGCGATGTGGACGCAGCATTCGTTACATCAGCGCGCGCGGTCGTCATCACTGGAACGCATTTCTCACGCCCCAACACGGAAGCGGCGCAACGCAAGGCGATGCGTCTCATGCGCGGGGCGGGCGGCAAGGTCGTGCTCGACATCGACTATCGCCCAAACCTTTGGGGCCTTGCTGGGCATGCCGAAGGCGACAATCGATACATTGCCTCGGATATCGTCTCGGCCAAGATGAAATCCGTACTTGCCGATTGCGATTTGATCGTCGGCACGGAAGAAGAAGTGCTGATTGCGTCGGGCGAAAGCGACCTGTTGACGGCCCTCAAAACGATCCGGCATATGTCGTCTGCGACCATCGTTTTGAAACGCGGACCGATGGGCTGCATCGTCTATGACGGTCCGATTTCGGACGATCTGGAAGCAGGCATTATCGGCAAGGGGTTCCCGATAGAAGTCTATAATGTGCTGGGTGCGGGCGACGCTTTCATGTCGGGTTTCCTGCGCGGCTGGCTGGGCGGCGAGAGCCTCCAGACCGCTGCTACATGGGCCAATGCCTGCGGCGCATTCGCCGTTTCGCGTCTTCTTTGCTCGCCGGAAATCCCTACTTTCCAGGAGCTTCAGTTCTTCCTGAAAAATGGCAGCAAGGAACATGCGTTGCGCAAGGACGCGGCGATCAACCATGTCCATTGGGCAACGACACGGCGCAGCGAAATCCCGTCGATGATGGCCTTTGCGATCGATCATCGCGTCCAGCTCGAAGAGGTCGCAAATCGTGTTGGTGCGAATCCGGCCAGAATTGCCGACTTCAAGGTCCTTGCCGTGAAAGCAGCGGCGAAAGTCGCGGCAGGACGCCCAGGTTACGGCATGCTCATCGACGAAAAACACGGGCGAAAGGCGCTGTTCGAATTTGCGCGCCATCCGTTCTCATGGCTCGGGCGGCCCGTCGAACTGCCCGGCTCCCGCCCGTTGCGTTATGAATTCTCGCAGGACATCGGCTCGCAACTCATCGAATGGCCTGTCGATCACTGCATCAAATGTCTGAGCTTCTACCATCCTGACGACCCGTCGGAACTCAAGCTCGAACAACAGCAGAAATTGAAATCGCTGTTTGAGGCATCGCGCCGGGTCGGGCGCGAATTGCTGATCGAGATCATAGCAGGCAAGAATGGCAGGCTGGACAACAACACGATCGCACGCGCGCTCAATGAGCTTTATGCGCTTGGCATTAAGCCGGACTGGTGGAAGCTCGAACCGCAGGCCTCGCCAGAAGCCTGGCGGCGCATTGAGGTGGTTATCGATGCGAACGATCCGTGGTGCCGCGGCGTGGTCCTTTTGGGCCTCGAAGCCGAGCATGGCGAACTGGAGGCGGCCTTCGCTGCGACCACAGGTGTAACCATCGTAAAGGGTTTCGCAGTTGGACGTACGATCTTTGCTGGGCCGGCCGAACGCTGGCTTTCGGGCAAATTGACGGATGAAGCGGCAATCGATGAAATGGCCGAAAGTTTCGAAGCGCTGACAAAAGCTTGGCTTGCCACGCGAAGCCTCGAAGCCGACAAAAAGACCGCTTAATCGATTCTGGCCGGGGAGGAACTTGGCATGAGAAAAACGATCCGCCTGACGATGGCGCAGGCTCTGACGCGATTTCTGTCCCGGCAGATGACGGAAATCGATGGCGAAAAACTTCCGCTTTTTGGCGGCGTCTGGGCGATATTCGGCCATGGCAATGTGGCGGGCATGGGCGAGGCGCTGCATCACGACCGCGAACGCCTGCCGACCTTCCGCGCGCATAATGAGCAGGCGATGGCGCATTCGGCGATCGCTTATGCGAAGGCGAATTTTCGGCGGCGGATGATGGCTGTCACGACCTCCATCGGGCCGGGCGCGACGAACCTCGTGACGGCAGCGGGACTGGCATATGTAAACCGGTTGCCGGTGCTTTTTTTGCCGGGAGATGTATTCGCAAACCGGATTCCCGACCCGGTTTTGCAGCAGATAGAGGATTTTTCGGACGGAACGGCCACGGTAAATGACTGTTTTCGGCCTGTTTCACGCTATTTCGACCGCATAACGCGCCCGGAACAGATAATTCCGGCACTTGCGCGCACCATGCAGGTGCTGACCGATCCGGCAGAATGCGGGCCGGTGACGCTCGGTCTCTGCCAGGACGTGCAGGCCGAGGCCTATGATTATCCGGAGAGCTTTTTCGAGGAACGCCTCTGGACGCAGCGGCGTGCAAGGCCGGATCGTCAGGAACTTTCAGCGGCAGTCTCGGCCCTGAAGGCTTCGAAGAAACCGCTGATCGTTGCGGGTGGTGGCGTTTTGTATTCACAGGCCTCGGATGAGCTTGCAAAATTCGTCGCGGCGACGGGCATTCCGGTTTGCGAAACGCAGGGCGGGAAATCTTCGCTGCCGGACGACCACGCGCTGAACATGGCGGCAATCGGCGTAACCGGTACGTCCGCCGCCAATCGTCTCGCTCAAAATGCCGATCTCGTTCTCGCGATCGGAACGCGTCTGCAGGATTTCACGACGGGCTCATGGTCGCTGTTCAATGTCGACAAGAAAACAGTCGGGCTGAATGTGCAGGCGTTCGATGCCGGAAAGCATAGGGCGCTTCCGCTCGTAGCAGACGCGCTGGAGGGACTGACCGAACTCGGCGCCGCATTGGATGGCTGGAAGGCACCGACCGAATGGAGCGAAAACGCGAAAAACGGCAAGGCCGAATGGCAGAATGAAGCGGCAAAGGTGACTGCCGCGACGAACGTGAAATTCCCGTCGGATGCGCAGGTGATCGGGGCGGTTCAACGCGCGATTGGCTCACGCGCAACCGTGCTTCATGCGGCGGGCGGTCTACCCGGCGAAATGCACAAGCTCTGGCAGGCGGGTGCACCCGGCTCATACCATGCCGAATACGGCTATTCCTGCATGGGTTACGAGATTGCAGGCGGGCTTGGCGTGAAAATGGCAAAGCCTGAGCAAGAGGTCGTCGTGATGGTCGGCGACGGCTCCTATCTGATGCTCAATTCGGAAATCGCGACATCGGTTATGCTGGGCCTGAGGCTGACAATCGTGCTGCTCGACAATCGCGGCTACGGCTGCATCAACCGGCTGCAAATGGCGACCGGCGGCGCGAACTTCAACAATCTTTTGAAAGATACGCGCCACGAGCAAATGCCGGAAATCGACTTTGCTGCACACGCAAAAAGCCTCGGCGCAATTTCCCTGAAAGTGGATTCGATTGCCGATCTCGAAACCGCACTTCGCGACGCAACCGGCAATGACCGCACGACAGTCGTGGTTATCGAAACCGATCCGCTGATTTCAACAGATGCCGGTGGGCATTGGTGGGATGTGGCCGTGCCGGAGGTGAGCGAGCGATCGCAGGTAGTGGAAGCGCGCAAGGCTTACGAGAGAGCTGTAAAATTACAGAGCGTAGGAAACTAGAATGAAAGCCAAACTGGGCATGTCACCCATCGCATGGTGGAATGACGATCTTGTGGAACTGAGCGATGACGTGTCGCTGGAGGAATGTCTGCGCCAATCGCGCTCGGCAGGTTTTACCGGCATGGAAAAGGGCCGGCGCTTTCCCGACGATCCCGACATCATGCTGCCGATCCTGAAAAAGGCGGACGTGACCCTCTGCGGCGGCTGGTTTTCGGGCACGTTGGTTGATGAAGATTTGTCGGCAAACAAGGATCGCATCCAGCCGATGATCGATCTGTTCAAGGCCGTTTCCGCACCGTGCATCGTCTATGGCGAGGTCGGCCGGTCGATACAGGGTGATCGCTCAAAACCCTTGGCGACAAAGCCGAAACTTTCCGACGACGAGATGGAGGCTTATGCGAAAAAGCTGACCGAGTTTGGTGAATGGTGCGCGGAGCAGGGCATGCCGCTTTCCTACCACCATCACATGGCGGCTGTGGTCGAGACGGAGCCGGAGCTCGACGCTTTCATGCGCTATTCCGGCGAAGGCATACCGTTGCTGCTTGATGCCGGTCATCTGGCATTCGCTGGCGGCGATGTGCTACGCGCTATCGACAACCACCACACGCGCATCAATCATGTGCATGTAAAAGACATACGCATGACTGTCATCGACCAGCTCGATCGCACGAAACAATCCTTTCTTGACGCAGTGGCGCTCGGTGCCTTTACAGTGCCGGGGGACGGGTCGCTGGATTTCGCAGCCATTGTTCAGCGGCTTGCCGATTACGGTTATGAAGGCTGGTTCGTTGTCGAAGCCGAGCAGGACCCGAAAGCAAATCCGCCGCTGAAAATGGCGCAGGTCGGATATGCGGAGTTGATGCGGGTGATGAATGCTGCCGGTTACACGGTCGAGACTCAGGGTTTCCCGAATAGCTGATCAAGAAGGAACTGGCTCATGTCTAAATTGCGCATCAGGCCGAGACCAGGCAATGGCCGCATCGTCCATGTAACGCCGAAATCGGCGGGCTGGAGCTATGTCGGTTTCGAGCTTCATCGGTTGAAGGCTGGCGACAAGGTGGCGGCAAATACGAAGGATCAGGAAGCCTGTCTGGTGTTCGTGACCGGCAAGGGAAGCGCTTCTGCGGGCGGGAAGGATTTAGGCACTCTTGGCGAACGCATGTCGCCATTCGAGGGTGCGCCCTGGTCGGTCTATGTGCCTCAGGAAACCAATTGGTCGGTGACGGCAGAAACGGATCTCGAACTCGCAGTCTGCACAGCGCCCGGTCTTGAAGGCGGTTTGCCGGTGCGTGTGATCGGGCCTGATCAGGCCAAACAAGAGGTGCGTGGTCAAGGCACCAACACGCGTTACGTCACCAATATTTTGCCGGAAACGGAACCGGCGGACTCACTGCTTGTGGTCGAGGTGATAACACCCGGCGGCCACACATCGAGCTATCCGCCGCACAAGCATGATCGCGATGCGCTGCCCAAGGAATCCTATCTCGAGGAGACCTATTATCATCGGCTGAACCCGCCGCAGGGCTTTGCTTTCCAGCGCGTTTACACGGATGACCGCACTCTGGACGAGGCCATGGCCATCGAGGATGGAGACGTGGTTCTGGTACCGCGCGGTTATCACCCCTGCGCCGCCTGCCACGGCTATGACCTTTATTATCTCAACGTGATGGCCGGACCCAGCCGGACCTGGAAATTCTACAATGCGCCAGAGCATGAGTGGCTGCTGAGCAAATAAAAATCACGGAATTGCAGAAATTTATTGAGGCGGATGTTATCCGTCAGAGATGGCGCGCAGGCCTTTAGGCGTGATGTTGACTACGCAATCACCGATTTCATCCGGTATCGAGCGACGCACGTAGCCTCGCACTTCGAGGTCTATCGAAGGCCGATGATATTTCGGGAATGAGTGCTCCCGTTCGCGTATCAATTGCAGAATATGCTGTTGCTGTTTCGATAAATTCGCCACGTTTCACCTCCTTTCGTCAAGCCTTTGACAAAATACCGGGGCGATCACGGCCCCGCAATCATTCAAATGAATGAAGCCGCTATGCGCGGTTGCATTATTTTATAAAGACTCACCTCATTCGTGCAGCCGGAAACGAGTGATTGTTGGGGTGGGGCATGAATGTTCATGCTAGGCTTACGGGTCAATTCATGCGCCCTTCGAGGCTCGTTTTGCTCACACCAAAAAAACTTCAATAGACATGGAATAAAACCGCGCGAGAACCGTATATCGATCATGAAGCAATCAGGAACCCGGTTTGACGTGATCGGCCAGCTCGGCGCGTTGCGGCGCTATGCGCGGTCGCTGACGCGTGGCGGGTCGGATGCCGAAGACCTCGTTCATGATACGCTGATGCGCGCTTATGAAAGCCGCAGCACGTTCCGCGCAGATGGGAATATCCGCGCCTGGCTACTGACTATTTTGCACAATGTTTTTATTGACCGCACCCGCGCTCGAAAAAGCGAAACGGCTCGAAACGAGCAGGCGCTTTATCTTGCAGACGATAGCATAGAGGCGCCGCAGGAACATTCGGTGCGGCTTTCCGAAGTCCGCGAAGCGTTTCTTGGCTTACCGGAAGACCAGCGGGCGGCACTCCATCTGGTCGCCATCGAGGGGCTGTCCTACCAGCAGGCAGCGGATGCACTCGGCGTACCGGTCGGAACGCTGATGTCACGCATCGGGCGCGCGCGTTCGACGCTGCGCGATATGGAAAACGCACCGCCCAAACCCAGTCATCTGAGAATAGTAGGAGGGTCGCAATGACCGCTCTTCGCGATCCCGTGACGGATGCCGATCTGGACGCCTATGTCGACGAACAGCTCGACGTTGCGCGCCGCATTGAGGTCGAGGCACATCTTTCCGCAAACCCGGCGATTGCAGCGCGTATCATGGCCGATCTTAGAACCCGCGACGAGCTGCGGCTTGCGTTGGCAGGCCCCCCGGCCATTGCGCGTCCGTCAACGACCGAAGCGGCAAGACGGCTTGAGCGTGGTTTGGCAAGGGGCCGCGTGATCGGATTTTTTCAGCGTGCTGCTGCAGTTGTTATCTTCGTCGGGGCAGGATGGGTCGCCAATGAGATGGTCGGCCCGATGTCGGTGACGGAAGTCGTCGCCTCAACACAACCACCTGCCTATGTCGAAGCCGCAATGCGTGCGCACGGCACCAGCATCGTGCGTGCGTCCATGGTCTCGCAGCCAGAGGTGCCGGATTACGACGCGGACGAAATCCGCGCCGCGACTGCAATCGTCATGCCGACGCTGCCCAAAGACTGGATCGTCAAAGACGTGCAGATTTACCCGTCCCAATTCGGACCGAGCGTCGAAATGGCGGTCGAGACCGAGGATTTCGGGCTGGTTTCGTTGTTTGCCGTCCGGCCCGGAACGTTCGACGTGGTGAAACCGACCATATCCCCATCGGGCAATATCTCGTCAGCCTATTTCCAGATTGGCGATGTCGCCTACGCGCTTGTCGGCCAGGGCAATGTGCGTGACTTGGACCGGGCAGCCGAACGGCTCGCCGATACGCTTTACTGAATTTTCGCTCAGGAGATTTTGAGATGAACACGCCAAACTACGGCTATCGCTCCGGCTTCGGCTCGCGCGTGGATGCCAATTTCGATGCCGGTCTTCGCCAGCACATGCTGCGCGTCTACAATTATATGGGCCTCGGTCTTGTTGTTACCGGGCTGGTCGCATTCTTTATTTCATCAACACCGGCCCTTTATGTGCCGATCTTTTCCAGCCCGCTGAAATGGGTGGTGATGCTGGCGCCGCTGGCCTTCGTGCTGGTCTTTTCGTTTCGCATGCAGTCCATGTCGGCATCGGGTGCGCAGGCAATGTTCTGGGCGTTCTGCGCGGTCATGGGTCTGTCGCTGGCATCGGTGTTTCTGGTTTTTACCGGCACCAGCATTGCCCGCACATTCTTCATCGCCGCGACCATGTTCGGCGCGACCAGCCTCTACGGCTACACGACCAAGCGTGACCTGACGCAGTTCTCGTCTTTCCTCATCATGGGCTTGATCGGCGTCGTCATCGCCAGTGTCGTCAACATTTTCCTCGGTTCGACCGCGCTGCAATTTGCAGTTTCGGTGATCGGTATCTTCGTCTTCATCGGTCTGACGGCTTGGGATACGCAGACGATCAAGGAGCAGTATGCCGAGAATTTCGACGCGGAATCGCAGCAGAAACTCGCCGTCTTCGGAGCGTTTTCGCTCTACCTGAATTTCATCAACATCTTCCAGTTGCTGCTGACCTTCACCGGTCAGCGCGAAGAATAGTCGCGTCAGGAGTAGATTTTATGGACAGGAATGACCAGCAGGCAATCGAGGCGCTTTTCGGCAAGCTCGCAAATGTCGAGCAGCAGGCAGCGCCACGCGATGCAGAGGCCGAAACCTTCATTCGCGACCAGATTTCGCGTCAGCCCGGTGCGCCATATTACATGGCGCAGACGATCGTCGTGCAGGAGCAGGCACTGAACGCCGCGCAGGCACGCATCGAAGAGCTGGAACAGCAGACAGCACAAGGTTCGGGCGGCGGTCTTTTCTCCGGGCTGTTCGGCAGCGGCAACCAGCCGCGCCGCTCCGGCTCCGTCCCAAGCGTCGGCCGTTCCGCTGCTGCCGCGGGCAGACCCGACATTGCGCCAAGACAGGGCGGCGGGTTTCTCGCTGGTGCCGCACAGACGGCAATGGGTGTTGCGGGCGGCTTGCTGCTCGGCAACGCAATTGGCGGATTGCTTGGCGGAAACGAGGCGCAAGCCGCCGAAACGCAAGAGCCGCCTGCTGACGATGCCGCAGAAGACGATGGCGGCTTCTTCGGCGGGGGCGACGATTTCAGCGACTTTTAAAGCGCTGAATTTGCGAAAACTTGTCCCAAATCCCGTTTGCCGTTAAACAAACCGGCGAGCAAGATAGAAAGAGAAAATCTCCAGCGACGAAGAGCTTCTGAAAGCTGCGCTGGATAACTGCACAATGCCAGACGACGAACCTTCATGTATTTCCGTCCGCGCCCTGGCCTTCAATGGCTGGCGGCGCGGACGCCCGGTTCCAAGAAGCACCGCTTCTGAGTGCCGCCCTGCTTGCAGGCGCTATTCCCGTTTTCAATTCACATCTTCAGCAACGAAAGGACGGTCGCCGCAGGGCGCTCGGGGTTTGACATATGCTATTTGAATGGATGTCCGATCCGGCCGCATGGGCCGGTCTGGCGACGCTGATCGTTCTCGAAATCGTTCTCGGCATCGACAATCTCGTCTTCATTGCGATCCTTGCCGACAAGCTGCCGCCGCATCAACGCGAGAAGGCGCGTCTCATCGGCCTTTCGCTGGCACTCATCATGCGGCTTGCGCTGTTGGCATCCATCGCCTGGATCGTCACGCTGACCCAGCCGCTTTTCAGCGTCTTCGATTATGATTTCTCGGGGCGCGACCTGATCCTGATCTTCGGTGGCGTGTTCCTGCTGTTCAAGGGCACGATGGAATTACACGAACGCCTCGAGGGCCACTCGGCACGAAAGGAAGGCAAGGTCGCGCATGCCGTTTTCTGGCAGGTTCTGATCCAGATCGTCGTGCTGGACGCCGTATTTTCGCTGGATAGCGTCATCACGGCGGTCGGGATGGTCGAGCATCTTTCGGTCATGATGATCGCGGTTATCGTCGCAATCGGCGTCATGATGCTGTCGTCCAAGCCGCTGATGGCCTTCGTGTCGAAGCATCCGACGGTGGTCATTCTGTGCCTTGGCTTCCTCATGATGATCGGCTTCTCGCTGGTTATCGAAGGCTTCGGCTTTCATGTGCCGAAAGGGTATCTCTATGCCGCAATCGGCTTCTCGGTTCTCATCGAGGCGTTCAATCAGATCGGTCGCCGCAACCGTGAAAAGATGGTCACGACCGGCGATCTTCGCGACCGTACTGCGGATGCCGTTCTGCGGCTTCTGGGCGGTAAGCGGGGCGATGCCGGTCTTGGCGAAACGGCAGATGTAATCGCCGAACAGGTCGCCGAAAACGGTGTTTTCGGGCGCGAGGAAAAGGAGATGATCCAGGGCGTCCTGACGCTGGCCGACAGGCCGGTCATCTCGATCATGACGCCGCGCACCGACATCGACTGGCTCGATCTCGATGAAGATCAGGAAACGCTGCGTGCCAAGATCCTCGATCTCGGCCGTTCGCGCTTCCTGCTGGCGCGCGGCACGCTGGACAATTTCGTCGGCGTGGCTCTGGCCAAGGATTTGCTGCGTGATCTTCTTAAAGGCGGTGAAGTCGATCTGGAGCGCTCGCTGCGCCAGCCATTGGTCGTACATGAAAGCGCCAATGTGCTGCGGTTGATGGAGCAGCTTCGCAAATCGACAGTTCAGATGGCGGTGGTGGTTGACGAATATGGTTCGCTCGAAGGCATCGCAACACCGACTGATATTCTGGAGGCTATTGCCGGTGATTTCCCCGACGAAGGGGAGGAGCAGCTTGCCGCCGAACAGGCGGATGACGGCTCCTGGCTGGTGGATGGCTGGATCGACATCCGCAAGGCGTCCAATCTGCTCGACGTTGATCTTGTTGATGGGACCAACCGCTATTCCACGCTTGCGGGTTTCATCCTCTGGCGGCTTGGCCATCTGCCGGTGGAAGGCGAAATGGTGGAAGCTGATGGCTTGATCCTCGAAGTCGTGTCGATGAAGCGGCGCAACATTGCGAAAGTCCGCATCCGCAGCGTGAATGAAGAAATGCAGATCGCCTAGCCCATTTCGTGAGGGAGGGCTTTAAAAGCCCTTCCGGCTCGATTGTGGAAATTCCGAAGTTTCAGTATTGAAAACGATTTCATTTCTTCCTACAATCGATTTCATTGGTTCTTTATGGGAGGAAAATCATGAAAATCACCGCTCTAGCCGTGTCCGCAGCCGCGCTTATGGCCTTTTCCGTTTCGGCGTCTTACGCCGAAGATTTCAAGATCGGCCTGTCGAATGGCTGGGTAGGCAGCGAATGGCGCACCCAGATGATCGACGAGGCGCGCGCCGCGGCAGCAGCCTGGAAAGAAAAGGGCGTCAACGTCGAAGTCGTCGTGCAGAGCGCGAATGTCGATGTTCCCGGCCAGATCGCGCATGTGCGCAACTTCATCAATGAAGGCGTGAACGCCATCATCATCAACCCGAACAGCCCGACGGCTTTCGATCCGGTTTTCGCGCAGGCCAAGGAAGCAGGCATTCTGGTCATCTCGACCGATGCTGAAGTCTCCTCGCCGGATGCGACCTATGTCGGCATCGATCAGAAGGCATGGGGCGCTGCAGGCGCGAAGTGGCTTGCCGAAACGCTCGGCGGCAAGGGCAATGTCGTCGCCATCAACGGCGTCGCGGGCCATCCGGCCAATGAAATGCGCGTTGCAGGCTACAAGGAAGTCTTCGGCCAGTATCCCGACATCAAGATCGTCAACGAAGTGAATGCGAACTGGGATCAGGCGCAGGGCCAGCAGGCTATGCAGAACGTTCTGGCGACCTATCCGGACATCAACGGCGTCTGGGTGCAGGACGGCATGGCGGACGGCGCGTGGAAGTCGATCATCGCAGCCGGCAAGAAGGATGACATCGCGGCCACCGGCGAAATCCGCAAGGACTTCATCGACATCTGGACGGCTGACAAGCTTAACTCCGGCGCATCGGTGAACCCTCCCGGCGTCATGGCCAGCGCGCTCAACGTCGCTGTTCTCATGCTGCAGGGCAAGGAACTGAAGGAACCGGCGACCGCCGGGCAGTACAAGAACGCGATGTACCTGCCGATCCCGTTCATCGACTCGAATAATCTTGCCGAAGCGGCCACGGCTGTCGAAGGCAAGCCGGGATATTATTCCTACACGAACGAGCTCTCGATCGGCGACGCCGAAGCGCTCTTCAAGTAAGTTCTCTTAGAGACGAGGGAGTGCGGCGCTAAAGCCGCGCTCCTAAGACCGTCCGACACGGAGAGGCTGTCATGCCCAAGCTGAAACTGATCGGCGTAAGCAAGGCTTACGGCGCGACGCTCGCTTTACGTCGCGGAGACCTCGAAATCGAAAGTGGCGAAGTGCATGTGCTGATCGGCTCCAACGGGTCGGGCAAGAGCACGCTTTGCAAGATCGTCGCGGGCAGTGTGCGGCCAGATGGCGGCGAAGTCCTGCTCGACGGCAAGCCCGTGACCATCTCCGGTCCGCAGGCAGCGCGCCAACTCGGCATCGGTATTTTCTATCAGGAACTCAGCCTCGCAGCACATCGCAGCGTCGCGGAAAACATCTGCCTTTCAGATTTGCCCGCAAAGAACGGCCTGTTCGTCGATGAGCAAGCGTTAAGCGAGAAAGCCGCGCGCTACATCGCGCTGTTCGATGGCGTAACGGGCGACGATTTCTCCGCCGATGCGACGGTCGAGACGCTTCGCGCCGACCAGAGGCAGCTTGTCGAAATCATGAAGACGCTTTCGTCGGAAGCGCCTGTTCTGATCTTCGATGAACCGACGTCGGCGCTCGATCGCTCGCAGGTGGAGCGTTTCTTCGAAATTCTTCGCGACCTGAAAAGTCAGGGTCGCAGCATCGTTTTCATCTCGCATCGCATGGACGAGATTTTCGCACTCGGCGACCGCGTCACGGTCATTCGCGACGGCGAAACTGTCGGCACGGAGCGCATCGTCGATACAGACCCGGCAGCCGTCATCCGCATGATGGTCGGCGCGCAAGAAGAGCTGGCGCCACCATCCGCGCCGCCTGCGGAGGTTTCCGTGAAAGAGGGAGCGCAAGCCGTACTTTCCGTGCGAAATCTTTCGGGGCGCGGTTTCCACAACATCGATTTGAATGTGGCAAAGGGCGAGATCGTGGGTCTCGGCGGACTGCACGGGCAGGGGCAATCCGCACTGCTGCGCGCCATTTTCGGTGCCGCACCTCCGACATCCGGCGAGATAGAGCTTTCCGGCAAGGCGTTTCGCCCGACAAATCCGCGCGAGGCGATCCGCAAGGGCTGCGCCTATGTTTCGGGCGACCGGGGCAGAGACGGCATCGTCAATGGCCGCCCGATCCTTGAGAACGTCACGCCGATCCATTTCTTGCGCAAAGGCATGTGGCTGGCGCGTCCTTCCGAGCTGAAGGACAAGGTGCTGCAAGCCTTGAAGGCGATGAACACCAAATTCGCCGGGCTTTCCGCGCCGATCAATTCGCTGTCTGGCGGCAATCAGCAGAAGGTCGTCATCGCGCGCTGGTTGATCGAGCGGCCGGATGTGCTGCTGCTCGACGACCCCACAAAAGGCATCGACCTTTCCGCGAAGGCAGATCTGTTTGCGCTTATTCGCAAGCTTGCCGGGGAGGGCATGGGCATCGTTCTGTACTCCTCGGAAGACGTCGAGCTTCTGAACAATGCCGACCGCATTCTGGTCTTCAATGGCGGCTCGCTGCGGCGCGAGTTGACCGGTGAGGACCGAACCCGGTTCAATCTTTATCAAGCAGCCTATGAGGCCGCATAATGTCGATTACCGTTGCAACTCCTGTGAAGAAGGCCGGGCGCGTAAAGCAGCTCTTTGAGCGGTTTCCGTTCCTGCCAGCGCTTGTCATTCTTGTGGTTCTTTTTGCGCTGAACGGCATTTATCAGCCGCGAAGCATAAGCTTTGTGGGCATTACCGGCCTCACCAAGACCTATCTCGCCTTGATGATGCTGGCCGTCGCGCAAACCTATGTGGTCTTCGCGGGCGACATCGATCTGTCGGCTGGCGCGATCATCTCGCTGGTCAATGTCGTTATCATCGTCTTGATGGAGCAATGGGGCGGCAGCGGGCTTTCGGTGGTTGCCGCGCTCGGCGTCGGCCTGCTGGTCGGCCTGGCCTGCGGGGTCGTTAACGGTTTCGTCGTGGCGGGGCTGCGGCTTCAACCGATCGTTGCGACCTTTGCGACGGGCATCTTCTTTACCGGCCTTGCGCTTTATGTACTGCCGGTTGCTGGCACTCCGGCACCCGCCGCGTTCTGGCGCACTTATGGCGGGCGCATCCTTGAAATTCCGTTCGTATTTTACGCCGTGATCGTGTTCGCCATCGTGCTTTACGTGCTTGCCCGCACAAGGTTGGCCACGCAATTGCTGGCAGTCGGCGATGATGCGCAGGCGGCATTCCAGAGCGGCTTGCCGACGACCGCGATCCGCATTCGCGGCTATGCGCTTTGCGGTGTCTTTGCAGCGCTCGCGGCCTTCTGCATCACCGGCGACACCGCCAGCGGCGACCCGCTGGTCGGCGGCAAGATGACACTGTTCAGCGTCGCAGCCGTAGTGCTTGGCGGCAGCGCTTTGTCTGGCGGTTTCGGCACTGTCGTCGGCTCGGTGATCGGCGCGCTCATCATCGGCCTCATCAACTCGCTGGTCTATTTCGTCGGCACGCCTTCCGAATGGCAGAACCTCGTGCAGGGCATCGCAATTCTGGCGGCTCTCATGGCCGGAATTCTGGTTGGCAGGGGGGCACGGCGATGACGATGGAAAGCCA
The DNA here is from genome assembly GCF_039939195.1 of Foliimonas ilicis. NCBI lineage: Bacteria > Pseudomonadati > Pseudomonadota > Alphaproteobacteria > Hyphomicrobiales > Phyllobacteriaceae > Foliimonas > Foliimonas ilicis. The sequence continues at coordinate 409,808 of NZ_JBDUUH010000003.1, forward strand.
GGTGAAAGCTAGAACGGTGAGCCCCGTCGTGACATTTCTGAAGCATCCGCTCGTCATTGCGCTGATCCTGATCGTGCTGCTTTTGATGCTGGGCGAGGCGCTGTCGCCGGGCTTTGCCTCCGGGCAGCAAATCCTGCGGCTTTTGATCGTGGCGGCCTTCCTAGGCATCGTCGCGGCGGGTCAGAATCTCGTCATTCTCGGCGGTCGCGAAGGCATTGATCTCTCGGTCGGCGGTGTCGTGTCGCTTTCGGCAATCATCGCCGGAAACCTGATGAGCGGCGCTGACAGCGGCATCGTTCCGGCCATCATCGCCTGCATTGCGACGGGCGCATTGTTCGGCTTGATCAACGGGCTCGGCGTCACGCTTCTGCGCATTCCGCCGCTGGTGATGACGCTCGGCATGTTGGGCGTTCTGCAAGGCCTTCTGGTGGTGATCCGGCAGGGCATCCCATCGGGCAGGGCTGCTCCTGCTCTTTCCCAATTCGTGACGCAGCCTGTGCTGCTTGGGCTGCCGGGTATCATCTGGCTCTGGATCGCAATCGGCCTCGTCATGGCATTTATCCTGAACCGCACGGTATTTGGCTATCGCATCTATGCGGTGGGCTCGAACGAGCAGGCGGCGTTCATGGCAGGCGTTCCGGTGAAGATGGTGCGCATCGCGCTGTTCATGCTGTCGGGCGTGTTCGCGGCAATCGCCGGCATCTGCCTGCTCGGCTATTCGGGCTCGTCATTCTCGAATGTCGGCGAGCAATACATGCTGCCTTCCATTATCGCGGTCGTCTTTGGCGGAACGCCGCTTGCGGGCGGGAAGGGCGGCTATACCGGCACGATGGCGGGTGCTGTGCTACTCATCGTGCTGCAAAGCATCCTGACGACGGTCAATATCGACGAGTCCGGCAGGCAGATGGTGTTCGGCGCGACGCTGCTGCTCCTGATGCTGTTCTACGGTCGCGGACGGGCGATGCGGGCATGAACAACGAGCGTCCGCGCATCAAGGATATTGCCGAGCGGCTTGGTGTTTCGGCGGCAACGGTTTCGCGCGCACTGAGCGATAGCGGCCTTGTCGCCGAGCCGACGCTTTCGCGCATTCGCGAGGCGGCACGCGACCTGAAATATCGACCGAATGTGAGCGCCCGCAATCTGCGAACCCGCAAATCCATGGCGATCCTCATGGTCGTGCGCGACGTTGGAAACCCGTTCTATCTCGACGTCATGAAAGGCGTGGAAGCCGCTGCGCGCGAGGCGGGCTATTCTGTCCTGATGGGTAACACCGAAAGCAATTCGGATCGCGAAAGCGAGTATTTCGATATGCTGCGCGATGGCCATGCAGACGGCATGATCCTGATGACCGGCAAGCTGCCGGGCAAGCCCGGTTTCATGCAGGAACTGCCGGACGATCTGCCGGTTGTCGTCGCGCTGGAGATCATCGAGAACACCCATTTCTCGCATGTGCAGATCGACAATATCGAAGCCGCGCGGAAGGCGGTCGATCATCTGATCGGGCTCGGACATCGCCGCATCGCGCATATCTCCGGCCCGGTCCCGGAAGTCATGAGCATTCATCGCCGCGAAGGCTATCGCGTGGCAATGCGGGAATCCGGGCTGTCTATCCCTGACGGTTTCGAGCAGCGCGGCGATTATCTTTTGAACACTGGTCGTCTCGCCTGCCGGATGCTGTTTTCGCTGCCCGAACCGCCGACCGCGATTTTTGTCGCCAACGATGAAATGGCTTACGGCGTCATTCACGAATTGCGCAGTCTTGGGCGCGAAGTGCCGACGGAAGTTTCCGTCATCGGCTTCGACGATCTTTATCTCAGCGAGGCGTTTTTCCCGCCTCTTACAACGGTCAGTCAGCCGCGCGCCGATATCGGTCGCGAGGCGATGACCATGCTGCTCGGCATCATGTCGGGCAAGGCCGCGCCCGACCATCCGCTGATCATGCCGACTACGTTGGCGATCCGCGGCACGACCGCGCGCGCGCCTTCATAAAATTTCACAGGAGAGGATACTATGACGGGATTCCCGAAAGAAAAGCTGCGCATCGGCTTCATTGGCAGCGGCTTCATCGCCGAGTTTCATCTGAAATCGATGATAGCCGTTCGCAATGTCGAGGTTACGGGTGTTTACAGCCGCAAGCCGGAAAATCGGGAGCGTTTTTCCGCACTCGTTTCCAAGCTGGAACTGGGCAATTGCAAAAGCCACGACAGTCTGGAGTCGCTGTTGCAGGCCGACGACATCGATGCTGTCTGGGTCGTTTCGCCGAACTACACGCGCCTCGACATCATGCGCACGATCCATGCCGAAGTGACGGCAGGGCGCAGCGCTCTGGTCGCTGTAGCTTGCGAAAAGCCGCTGGCGCGTACGGTTTCCGAAGCGCGTGAAATGCTGCGGCTCGCCGAAGATGCAAAGCTCAACCACGGCTATCTGGAAAATCAGGTCTTTGCGACGCCCGTCATTCGCGGCAAGGAAATCATCTGGCGCCGCGCAGCGTCCGCCACCGGCAGGCCTTATCTGGCCCGCGCTGCGGAAGAGCACTCCGGGCCGCATGAGCCATGGTTCTGGCAGGGCGACAAGCAGGGTGGTGGCGTGCTTTCCGATATGATGTGCCACAGCGTCGAGGTTGCGCGCCATCTGCTGACCGCTCCCGATGCGCCGCGCAATTCGCTTAAAGTGAAGTCAGTCAACGGCACGGTCGCGAATTTGAAGTGGACGCGGCCTGCCTATGCCGACCAGCTCAAGGCCCGCTTCGGCGCAGATGTCGATTATCGCAATCGCCCATCCGAAGATTTTGCGCGCGGCACTGTCCAGTTGGAAGACGAGGAAGGCAACGAGCTGATGATCGAGGCGACGACCTCATGGGCCTATGTGGGCGCCGGCCTTCGCATCCAGCTCGAACTCCTCGGACCTGAATATGCGATGGAGTTCAATTCTCTAGGAACCGGTCTTAAAGTGTTTATGTCGCGCGCTGTCACAGGTGCCGAGGGCGAGGATCTTGTCGAAAAGCAGAATGCCGAACAGGGCCTGATGCCGGTGCTCGAAGACGAGGCGGGTGTCTATGGATATACGGACGAAAACCGCCACATGGTCGAATGCTTCCGAAAGGGCGAAACGCCGATCGAAACATTCCATGACGGTCTGGCCGTCGTCGAAATTCTAATGGGTCTCTATCTCTCGGCCGAAACCGGCGAGACTGTTCGTTTCCCGGCACCGGAGCTTGAAAACTATGTTCCGGTCGTCGCACGCCGCGGGGCCTGAAGAAAAAAGCCGATCCTGCAATCAGGATCGGCTTTTCCCTGCCATTATTTTGCGCCGAAATGTTTTTCCAGCGCGGTGATCATCGCTTCGCCCATGCGGCGGCGTGTTTCCAGCGTGGCGCTTCCGATGTGGGGAAGCAGAGCCACGCGGTCACTGTCGATAAGCGCTTGCGGTACGTTCGGCTCGTCGGCAAACACATCGAGGCCCGCGCCGCCCAATCCACCTGATTTCAGCGCTTCGACCATCGCTTCCTCGTCGATCACGCTTCCACGCGCGATGTTGACGATGTAGCCCTGAGGTCCAACGGCTGCGATGACCTCCTCATTGACGATGCGATACGTCTCGGCACCGCCGGGGCAGGCAACGACGAGCACGTCGCACCATGTCGCCATTTCCTTGAGGTCGGAGAAGTAGCGGTAATCAAATTGCGATTTGCGGCCCCGTCCGAAATAGCCGGTCTCGGCACCCATAATGTCGAGCCGTTGCGCGACTGCCTGACCGATATGGCCAAGTCCGAGAATGCCGATTTTCATCGACGCAATCGAGCGCGCCAGAGGGAAATTTCCGCTCTGCCATTTTCCTTCGCGCACATATTTGTCAGCGTTTAGGGCGTTCTTGGCAACCGTCAGCAACAGCCAGAGCGTCGTGTCGGCAACTTCCTGCGCCAGAATATGCGAGGTATTGGCGACCGCAATTCCCTTGGCCTCGGCAGCCGCGACATCGATCCCCTCCTGACCAGCCGTATAGGTCGAGATCATCTTCAAATTCGGCAGGCGCGAGAGCAGTTCTGCATCCACCTTGCCACTGCCCATGCCGGCAATGGCTTCGATTGCTTCGCCCTGGCTGTCGATCAATTGGTCAAGCTCGGCGGCGCTTTTTGGAAGACGTACTACGTCGAATTTGTCGGTCAGTGCTTTGGTGGTCTGCTCCGGAAGGTCGGTGATCTGGAGAACTTTGGTCTTTTTCATGCGGGGCCTTTCCGAATGCGTTTCATGTGCCAATATTCCGCGGCCATGGGTAAGCTGTCGCCATCCACCCATATCGGCTTTATAAAGAATGTTGACCCAGAAATTTTTAAGTGAGAGCGCATGACCTATCAAGCAGCCAATGATCGTTATGACAATGCCAGCTTTCGTCGCGTTGGCCGAAGCGGGCTGATGCTGCCGCCTATTTCGCTCGGGCTATGGCATAATTTCGGCGACACGACCCCGCTGGAGCGCCAGCGCGAGGTTCTGTTCAAGGCGTTCGATGTCGGCATCACCCATTTCGATCTCGCCAATAATTACGGACCGCCCGCAGGTAGCGCCGAATCCAATTTCGGGCGAATTCTCGCTCAGGATTTTTCCGCGTATCGCGATGAGTTGATCATCTCCTCCAAGGCCGGTTGGGATATGTGGCCGGGGCCATACGGGCAGGGCGGTGGCTCACGCAAGATGCTGCTGGCCAGCCTCGACCAGAGCCTGAAGCGCCTTGGCGTCGAATATGTCGACATCTTCTATTCGCATCGTTTCGACGCGCATACGCCGCTTGAAGAGACCGCAAGCGCGCTGGCGAGCGCGGTACAGCAGGGCAAGGCGCTTTACATCGGTATTTCTTCCTATTCGGGCGGTAAGACGCGGGAAATGGCGAAGCTTCTGGCAGACCGCAACGTGCCACTGCTCATCAACCAGCCATCGTACAATCTGTTCAATCGCTGGGTGGAATCCGATCTGCTGGCAGCTTCCGACGAAGTCGGCGCAGGCGTCATTGCCTTTACGCCGCTGGCGCAGGGTCTGCTGACCGGCAAATATCTGAATGGAATTCCGCAGGATGCGCGCATCAACAAGCCGGGCGGTGGCGCACTCCACATGGAGCATCTGAGTGCTGAAAACATCGAACGCGCGCGTTCATTGAACGAGATCGCGAAGCGCCGTGGCCAGAGCCTCGCGCAAATGGCCCTTGCCTGGGTTCTGCGCGACGAGCGTGTGACCTCGGCACTTATCGGTGCAAGCTCTGCCGCGCAGGTTGAGGAAAATGTGGCTGCGCTGAAGAACCTTTCATTCAGCCCGGAAGAACTAACTGAAATCGACCGCTATGCCGTCGAAGGCGGCGTGAACCTCTGGGAAAAGCCATCGACCGACGAAGCGGTTTGAAGCACTGATCGGGCGCGGAATTGCAACAGAGCGTTCCGCGCCGGCCTATTTTCCGGCATCGCGTAGATACTCGATGAGGCTCGCAATATCCTCTTTCGATTTGAGGCCGGAAAAGGCCATCTTCGTGCCGGGCACCCGCGCTTTCGGTGCGAGCAGATAGTCGGAAAGCGTTGCCTCGTCCCATACGAGGCCCGCTTCTCCGGCAGCTTTCATCGCCGCTGAGTATTTATAGTCTTCGAGACTGCCGGCCTTTCTACCGATGATCCTGACAAGATGCGGACCGACCTTGTTGACGGGTGCGTCGAGCGAATGACAGGCACTGCATTTCTTGAAAATCGTAGCGCCATCCTGCGCCACAACTCCTGTGCTGAACGCCATAACCACGCAAGCGGCCAATAAAATTCTCCGCATGGACGCGGTTCTCCATTTTGATCGGAGTTTTGAAAGCGCTCTTCCACCAGCCAGCAGGCCGATGGAAGAGCATTGCGATTTCAGATCGTACCCGCTGCCATCTCTGAAGCCATGTGCTCCGCCTGACGTATCGCGAGTGAAACGATCGTCAGCGTCGGGTTCTCCGCACCGCCTGTCGTGAACTGACTTCCGTCCGACACGAACAGGTTCTTGATGTCGTGGGTCTGGCCCCACTTGTTCACGACGCCATCCGCTGCATTTTCGCTCATTCGGTTTGTGCCGAGATTGTGTGTCGAAGGGTAGGGCGGCGTTGGAAACGAACGTGTCGCGCCGACCGCAGCATAAAGCGCCTGACCCTGCGCATAGGCGTGATTGCGCATCGCATCGTCGTTGGGATGATCGGTGAACCACACATCCGGGATGGGCATCCCGTAACTGTCCTTCAACTCCGCATGAAGCTTCACGGCATTTTGCTCCTGCGGCATGTCTTCGCCGACGATCCACATTCCGGCCATGTGATCATACTGATCGAGAGCTGAGGTGAAGGGTCGACCCCAGCCGCCCGGATCGAGGAACGCTGCCATGAAGGGCAGGCCGAGCGCCAGCGTTTCCAGCTCATAGCCGCCAACAAAACCGCGCGACGTATCGTGCCGCGCCTCGTCACGGATGATCCCGGCCATCGTTGTGCCGCGATAAAAATGAACCGGCTTTTCGAACACGCCATAGACCGAACCGGTCGTGTGACGCATGTAGTTTTTGCCGACCTGACCAGAGGAATTCGCCAGCCCATCCGGGAATTTGGACGAATGCGAGTTCAGCAGGAGGCGGGGACTTTCGATGGAGTTTCCGGCGACAGCGACGATACGTGCCTTCTGCTCGTGCAGTTTTCCTTCCTTGTCGGCATAGACCACGCTGGTGACTTTGCCCGACTGATCGTGCTCGATCTTCACGACGTGAGAATTGGGCCGAACCTCCAACTTGCCGGTGGCTTCGCCTTTCGGGATTTCAGTGTAGAGCGTCGACCATTTCGCACCCCATTTGCAGCCCTGAAAGCAAAACCCGGTCTGCTGGCAAGCCATGCGGTCGTCACGGTCGGCGGAATTGATCGCCATATTGCCGGTGTGGCATTCCTTGTAGCCAAGCTTGTCGGCTCCGGCCTTCAGGATCTTGAAGTTGTTGTTTCCGGGCAGACCCTCGATACCGTTGGTGCGGGTCACGCCCATCTTGTCTTCGGCCTTGGCGTAGTACGGCTCAAGCTCGGCAAGCGTAATTGGCCAGTCGAGCAGATTGGCCCCTTCGACCTTGCCGTAATGGGTAAGTGCCTTGAATTCATGGTCTTGCAGGCGCAAAGACGCTCCGGCCCAGTGCGTGGTCGTGCCGCCGACCGATTTGACGATCCATGCCGGCAAATTGGGGAAGTCTTTGGCTACGCGCCAGCCGCCACCTGTCGTGCGGTGATCCAACCACGCCAATTGGGAGAAGCTGTCCCACTCGTCATTGATGAAATCTTCGTATTCGTGTCGCGCGCCTGCCTCCAGCACGACGACATCGACACCTTTCTGCGCAAGTTCGTTTGCAAGCGTTCCACCGCCTGCACCGGAGCCTACGATTACGACGACTGAATCGTCGTTGAGATCATATGGAGCTGCCATTCTTTCCTCCCTCGAATAGCAAAATTAAAAATAGCGAGCCGCTTTTCCCGGAACTGGCCGAAAAAGCGTCGCCTAAAGCCACTCGATGTCATCAAAACCGCGCGCGATGTATCCGCCCTTGGAGTAGGATTCGCCTTCATATCCAAAGATCGGCCAGAGCTCTTTCTGGTTGTAGAGGCTGACGACGAGATCACTTCTCACAGCCTGAAAGAAGGGGGTGCTTTCGATGTCGCGCAAAATTGCGACGCGGTCGTCTTCCCATCCGAGTTTGCGATAGCCATCGCCACCCGCGCGCTTGTCGAGATCGGCCACGCCGTTTTCGATCAGCTCCTTGTGGGCGGCATCGCTTGCTGCCTTTGCATCATGGCCTTTGACCGCGATGGCGTAAAACCGGTCTGCAAGCTGATCATGCGGATAGATATCGCGGGCAAGCGCAATCAGCGTTGCCATCGTCTCGGGTTTAAGGCTGGTGACTTCCAGGCCCCAGGCATCTTTGGGGCTGAGCAATGCGCTGCCGCTGACGACGAGCAATGCGCCGATACTGCTGCGCTTCAGAAGCTCGCGGCGGGAAATGCCTCGATCTTTCTCATAGATTGTAACCACAGTTTCCTCCCTTGCTTGCTATTCACCTTCAAGAGGTGCTTTGGCTGGCTCTCCTCCCAGAGGCCGAGAAATCGTCTAAAGGTAGCGGCCCCTCCTTTGCAGAACTTCGATCTGGTAACCGTCCGGATCTGCGATGAAGAAGAAACGAGCGACATCTTTGCCCTCGTTTTTGAAATCGACGATGTTTCGAACATTCAGCCCGGCGGCCGTGAGCCGCTTATGCTCGGCGTCAAGATCATCCACCGAAACGGCCATATGCCCATAGCCGTCGCCAAGCTGATAGGGCTCGACCCTGTCCTTGTTGACGGTCAGCTCCAACTCGAACGAGCTTTCGGAATTGCTGAGATAAATCAGGGTGAATTTTTCAAAGTCGAGCCGGTCGGCAATTTCGAGGCCGAATGCTTGCCGGTAAAAATCGAGGGACCGCTGTTCATCCAGAACGCGGATCATTGAATGTATTGCTTTCGCCAATTAGGACCTCGTCTCGATTTGCATCAATATTTCCAAAGAATGCGCCCAGTTTGGAAAGCACGGGTAGCAACCGGCTACCGCAAGGATAATTTTTGCCTTGGGACGACGTTCAGGCGCGAGGGCAGGGCTGATGGCTTTTGAGTTGACCGTGCCGGTGCGCAGGCGCACAATCTCGCGAAGCAGGGAGAAGACTTATGTGTGAGGTTTTTGCCGGACAGGACCCCGAGCGCTACAAATCCGTCAACCGTTCCGTAAGAATAGCCGGCCATTCGACAAGCATCCAATTGGAAGCGGCATTCTGGATATTGATAGACGAGATCGCAGCCGGGCAGGGCATGTCGACATCGCGCTTCCTTTCCACGCTTTATGACGAAGCGCTTGAAATCAACGGCAGCGTTTCGAACTTCGCGTCGCTGCTTCGCACGAGTTGCCTGATCTACCTCATGAGCGACGCTTCGGTGCGCAAGGAAGGGCTTCACATCAAGACGGCGGCCTAAATATGGACCGTTTCACCGGCGGCTGCCTGTGCGGCAAAGTCCGGCTTGTAGCGTCTGGGCAACCTTACCGGGTCGGCATTTGCCACTGTCTTGACTGCCGAAAACATCACGGAGCTCTTTTTTACGCTGCCGCCGTTTTTCCTCAAGACGTTGTGGCAATAACCGGAAAAACACGTGACTACGCAGGACGTTTTTTCTGTCCCAATTGCGGCTCATCCGTTTTCGCTCGCACGGAAGACGAAATCGAAGTGCATTTGGGATCGCTGGATGAGCCTGACCAACTGATGCCTACCTATGAAAGCTGGACCATCCGCCGCGAGAACTGGTTGCCAGCGTTTCCGCTTAAAAAGCGATACGATAGGGATCGTGAGGCTTCGGGGCGTTCCGAGGAGTAGGTGGTCGCATCTCTAACTGGCCTGCTGGTTCCAGCTTGAATGCAACGCTGGCCGAAAATCTACATGTTTTGCCTTTCCATAGCCAATAGGTGCTGGCTGAACATCTCCTTTGGCGTCTGGAACCCAAGGCACTTGCGCGGCGTGTCGTTGAGCCGGTCACACAGGGTACGGATCTCCTGATTGGTCACACCCAGTACGACTGTCTCCGGTGGCAGGTAACGCCGGACGCGCTTGTTGGTGTTCTCGACCGTGCCTTTCTGCCATGGCGCTTGCGGGTCACAGAACCAGGTTGCCGTTCCCATACCATTCTCCAACTCACACCATGAGACGAACTCCAGTCCCCGATCGAATGTCAGGCTTTGCCGGGCTTGCACGGGAAGGGGTGCCAGATGACGGATCAACTGGCTCATGATCGGCTTCGAGCGCCTGTCGTTGTTGCGGAAAAGAACGGTGTATCGGCTCTTGCGCTCGACAACGGTGGCAATGTTGGCGGAGCCGTGCTCTTTCCTGAAGATCATCAGATCCGCCTCCCAGTGGCCGAATTCACTGCGCGAGTTGACCGCTTCAGGCCTGTTTCGAATGGCGCATTCTATTGGAAAGACGAGACTTCTGGGCTTGCGCGCATATCTCGGACGCCGTCTCCGTCGTCGTTCAGGCAGATGCCGGGCCAGTTGCTGATCAACGACGCGGCGTTCGTCCAAACTCAACTGCACAAAAGAGCGGGCCATTTCCATCCTCCTGAAATCATGGCCATTATTGTCTTCGTTGCATTTGAAAATGGAATCTGCCCCAGTCGGATACAAAAGTCACATAAGAAACATTATGGAACTTACGATCTAAATAACGTAATTTGCTTTTGAACCATTGCTGGGTCAAAAAAACAGCTTTATGCGGATATCACGGCTGAAGAACAAAAATGCGCCATCGCCGTGCTGGAAACCGTCTTGCGCAGCTGATCAGCCAGCGCGCAAGATCATGTCGGCTGCTTTTTCCGCGATCATCAAGGTCGGTGAATTGGTGTTGCCGGATGTGATGTTTGGCATGATCGACGCATCAGCCACACGCAGCCCTGCGATCCCGTTGATCCTCAATTGCGGGTCGACCACGGCATCCGGGTCGGTGCCCATCCGGCATGTACCGACGGGGTGAAATATCGTCGTTCCGATATCGCCCGCGGCCTGTTCCAGTTCCGCCTGCGACTGATAGCTGCACCCCGGCTTGAACTCCTCCGGCCGATATTTCTTCAGAGGCTCCTGGCTCACGATGTTACGCGTAAGGCGAATGGAGTCAGCGGCAACACGGCGGTCGCTTTCGGTCGAGAGATAGTTCGGGCGGATCGCCGGTTGTGCGCGATGATCGGCGCTTTTGGCATGGATCGATCCTCGGCTGTCCGGGCGCAGATTACAGACGCTGGCAGTGAAGGCCGGGAACGGATGAACATTCTCGCCGAACTTTTCGAGGCTGAGCGGCTGGACGTGATATTGCAGGTTTGCCGTCTCGAATGACGGGTCCGATTTGGTGAACACGCCAAGCTGACTCGGCGCCATCGACATCGGGCCGGATTGCTTCAGCAGATATTCAAGCGCGATCGCGGCCTTGCCGACAAGCCGGTTGGCCTGCTCGTTCAGCGTCCTGATGCCACTGACCTTGTAGGCGCAGCGAAGCTGCAAATGGTCCTGTAGATTTTCGCCGACCTGATTGCGCTCCAGCCGCACGGGAATTCCTGCCTGCTGCAACACGTCGCCGCGCCCGATGCCCGAAAGCTCGAGCACATGCGGTGAACCGACGGCACCTGCTGCCAGAATGACCTCGCGCCGCGCCTTGATGCTGCGTGTCGCGCCCAATTGATCGAAGGTCACGCCGGTGGCTTTCAGCCCTTCCAGATCGACACGGCGCACATGCGCACCCGTCTCGACGCGCAAGTTCGCGCGTCCTTTGGCGGGTTTCAAAAACGCCTTGGCAGTATTCCAGCGAATGCCGCGTTTCTGGTTCACCTTGAAGTAAGATGAGCCTTCATTGTCACCACGGTTGAAATCTTCGATAGGCGGAACGCCTGCGGCCTCCGCCGCGTCGCGGAAAGCGTCCAGAATGTCCCAATGCAGGCGCGCCCTCTCGACGCGCCATTCGCCGCCGGCGCCATGCATCTCATCTGCGCCGGCATAATAATCTTCTGACTTTTTGAAATAGGGCAGGACATCGTCCCAACTCCAGCCGGTGCAGCCTGCCTGCCGCCAGAGGTCGTAGTCCCTCGCCTGCCCGCGCATATAGATCATGCCGTTGATCGATGAGCAGCCGCCTAGCACCTTGCCGCGCGGATACCCCAGCGAGCGGCCATTCAGGCCGTCTTCTTTCTCCGTTGTAAAACACCAGTCGGCGCGTGGATTGCCGATGCAGTAGAGATAGCCGACGGGGATGTGAATCCAGGCGTAATTGTCTTTGCCGCCTGCCTCCAGCAGAAGAACCGAAACGTTCGGATCTGCCGAAAGGCGATTGGCGAGCGCGCAGCCGGCCGTGCCCGCCCCGACGATAATGTAGTCGTAGATGTCTGACATGATCTTCTTATTCAGGATTGCCGAAAAGCTTCTTGCCGAACCGTGAAGCGTAAAGCTCACCGATGATGCCGCGACGGAAAACCAGCACGCACAACATGAAGGTCAATCCGGTAATGACAGTGACCGGGAAGTCCGATGTTGCGAGATAGTTTTGCAGTGTAACCACCAGCCCCGCTCCAACTATCGGGCCGATCAGCGTGCCGATGCCGCCCAGCAGCGTCATGAGAATGACCTCGCCCGACATCTGCCATGCAACATCGGTCAGGGTCGCGAACTGGAACACCAGCGCTTTCGTAGCACCCGCCAGCCCGGTGATGGCTGCGGACATGACAAAGGCGGCAAGCTTGTAGGCATTCACCGAATAGCCCAGCGAGATTGCGCGGTTCTCATTTTCGCGCACGGATTTCAGGATCATGCCGAAAGGCGAGTTAATGATGCGCCATATGGCGAATACGCCGATCAGGAAGACCGCGAGCACGAGATAGTACATGTTGGTCGCAACATTCAGGTCGATTATCCCGAACAGATGGCCGCGCGGCACGCCCTGAATACCGTCCTCGCCTTTGGTAAACGATGCTTGCAGGCAGAAGAAGTAGAACATCTGCGAGAGTGCCAGCGTGATCATCGCAAAATAAATGCCCTGGCGGCGGATCGCGAAGAAGCCGATGACCAGCCCGAGAAGTGCAGCCCCTATGACACCGACCAAAATGCCGAGTTCCGGCGTAAGCCCCCATTCTTTCACAGCATGCGCCGTGAAATAGGCAGCCCCGCCAAAGAATGCGGCATGGCCGAAGGAGAGCAGACCGGTATAGCCAAGCAGAAGGTTGAAGGCGCAGGCGAACAGCGCAAAGCACAAAACCTTCATGATGAAAATCGGGTAGAAGAAGAAGGGCGCGGCAACAAGCGCCGTGATACAAATTACGACAAGTGCGGCGCGGATTGTTGCGGCATTGCCGGTCTTGGCGGTTGGCGTGAGCGTGGTGTCGGCCATCTCAAGCCTCCTTTCCGAACAGCCCGGCGGGCCGGATGAGAAGCACGAGCGCCATGATGACGAAGATCACAATATTGGACGCTTCGGGATAAAACACCTTGGTCAAACCCTCGGCGAGGCCGAGCATATAGCCGGTGACAATCGCACCGAGAATGGAGCCCATGCCACCGACCACGACCACCGCAAAAACGACGATGATAATGTTCGATCCCATCAGCGGACTGACCTGATAGATTGGTGCTGCAAGTATGCCCGCAAGCCCGGCAAGTGCCGCACCCAACCCGTAAGTAAAGGTCAAAAGCAGTGGCACATTGATGCCGAAGGCACGAACGAGCGTCGGGTTTTCGGTTGCGGCGCGAAGATAGGCACCGAGCCGCGTCTTTTCGATGAGAAGCCATGTTCCGAGACAGACGACCAACGAGAGAACGACGACCCATGCCCGATAATTCGGAAGGAACATGAAGCCCAGATTATGCCCGCCTGACAGCGATGGCGGTACCGCATAAGGCTGGCCTGCAGCGCCATAATAATAGCGGAAGGTGCCTTCGATCACGAGCGCCAGTCCGAATGTGAAAAGCAGACCATAAAGCGGATCGAGATTGTAGAGCCGGGACAAAGCCACCCTTTCGATTACCGCACCGGTTAGACCGATAATCAGCGGTGCAAGGATGAGCGCTGGCCAGTAACCAATGCCGAGCTGCGCGAGTAGAAGATAGCCAGCGAAAGCGCCGAGCATATATTGTGCGCCATGGGCGAAATTGATGACGCGCAGAAGGCCGAAGATAATTGCCAGCCCAAGGCTCAGCAGCGCGTAGAACGAGCCATTGATCAGCCCTACCAGCAATTGCCCGAGAAACGCCTGGATCGGAATTCCGAAGATCATTGTCATGGCTTAAACTCCCAACGCCTCGTTGAGCGCGTCCATGCGCTGCGGCAATTCCTCGACGTCGAAATCCTGCGAAACGCGCCCATGTTCCATGACGAAGAAGCGGTCAGCCACCTTCGCCGCAAAGCGGAAATTCTGTTCGACCAGAAGCACCGTGATGCCGCGTCGTTTCAGTTCGACCAGCACTTCACCGATGCGCTGCACGATGACGGGCGCAAGACCCTCTGTTGGTTCATCAAGCAGCAGAAGCTTGACGCCAGTGCGCAAGATGCGCGCAATGGACAGCATCTGCTGTTCGCCGCCGGAAAGCTTGGTTCCGGGGCTGTTGCGGCGTTCCTTCAAATTCGGGAACAGATCGAAGATTTCCTCGATCGTCATGCCGCCCTTTGCAACGACCGGCGGCAGAAGCAGGTTTTCATCCACGGTGAGCGTCGCGAAAATCCCGCGCTCTTCCGGCACGAAACCGATGCCCGTATGCGCCGTGCGATGCAGCGGCACCTTGATCATGTCACGGCCATCGAAAACGATCGTGCCGGTACGCTTGCGAATGATGCCCATAATAGCGCGCAAGGTTGTCGTCTTACCAACGCCGTTGCGTCCGATAAGCGTTACGGTCTGGCCTTTTTTGATGTCGAGATTGACGCCATGCAGCGAATGGCTTTCGCCATACCAGGCGTTGAGGTCGCGGACCTCGAGCAGGGATTTTTGCTCAGTCATGCTCGGTTCCCATATAGGCCGTGCGGACGCGTTCGTCCTGGCTGACGGTCTTGTAGTCGCCGGCTGCAAGTATCTCGCCACGCTGAAGCACGGTGACCCAGTCGCAAATATCCGACACGACGTTGAGATTGTGTTCGACCATCAGCACGGCGCGTTCCTTCGCGACACTGCTGATGAGTCGCGCAACGGTGCCGACATCCTCCTGCCCCATGCCTGCCATCGGCTCGTCGAGCAGCAGCACTTTGGGATCGAGCGCCAGCGTCGTGGCTATTTCGAGCGCGCGTTTGCGCCCGTATGACAGATCAGCGGCCTGCCGGTTTCTGGCATCCTGCAAACCGACCTTCTCGATCAGTTCGAGTGCTTTACCGTTCAAACTATTCAACGCGCTCATCGGCCGCCAGAACTGGACTGCCAGCCCGCTCGGACGCTGCAGCGCAACCCGCACATTTTCCAGCACTGTCAGATGCGGGAAGATCGCGGAAATCTGGAAGGAGCGAACAAGCCCAAGACGCGCGACCTTAGCCGGAGGCGTTTTGGTAATGTCTTCGCCAAGCAGCGTGATCGTGCCGCTGGTCGGTTGAAGGAACTTGGTCAAAAGGTTGAAAACAGTCGTCTTTCCAGCCCCGTTAGGCCCGATCAAGGCGTGCACCTTTGCGTGGTGCACGTCGAGATCGACGTTCTTAACCGCATTGAAACCGGCAAAATTCTTGCAGAGCCCGCGGGCGGAAAGAACCGCCTGCTGGCCTGCATGAGTAGGTTGCTCGACCATGCTCGAACCGTCGAGTTGCAAAGCTGTCATTATTTGCCGACCAGCTCGCAGCCGCTTTCCTCGGCCTTCAGATAGGCCTGATCGCCCGGGATGGTCGCCAGCACCTTGTAGTAATCCCAAGGCTCCTTGCTTTCGTCCGGCTTCTTCACTTCCATCAGGTACATGTCATAGACCATGCGGCCATTTTCCAGCACCTTGCCGCCGCGTGCGAATACGTCTTCGACGGGCATTTCGTGCAGCTTCTTGGAGACGGCTTCGCTCTCATCTGTGCCAGCTTCCTGAATTGCCTTCAGGTACTGTGTAACGGCGGAATATGTGCCTGCATGGATCATGTTCGGCATGCGGCCGGTGCGCTCGAAATACTTCTTGCCGAATGCGCGCGATTCATCGTCACGATCCCAATAGAAGCCTTCGGTCAGCGTCAGGCCCTGTGCCGCTTCAAGTCCAAGACCATGGATTTCTGCCAGCGTAAACAGAAGCGCCGCGAGGCGCTGTCCGCCCGCGACGATGCCGAATTCTGCGGCCTGCTTGATGGCGTTCGACGTATCGAGACCAGCATTGGCAAGACCGATGACCTTGGCACCCGAAGACTGCGCCTGCAGCAGGAACGAGGAATAATCGGTCGTCGCAAGAGGATGTCGAACGGAACCAAGAACCTTGCCGCCCTTCGATTCGACGAACTTGCTCGTCTGCTCTTCCAGCGAATAGCCAAACGCATAATCGGCGGTCAGGAAGTACCAGGTATCACCGCCCTGCTCGACCAGCGCACCGCCGGTGCCGACAGCAAGAGCATGTGTGTCATAAGCCCAATGGAACCCATATGGCGAGCATTGCTTGCCCGTCAGTTCGGCCGTTGCCGGACCGGTTGAGATCGTGATCTTCTTCTTTTCCTTGGAGAGGCCCTGAACGGCGAGCGCAACCGACGATGTCGTCAGTTCCATGATCGCATCGACCTGTTCGGTATCGTACCACTGGCGCGCAATATTGGATGCAACGTCCGGCTTGTTCTGGTGGTCGGCGGTGACGATTTCGATGGGCTTGTCGAGCACCTTGCCGCCAAAATCCTCAGCAGCCATTTTAGCCGCTTCGAACGACCATTTACCGCCGAAATCAGCATAGACGCCGGATTGATCGTTCAGAATTCCGATCTTGACCTTGTCGTCGGAAATTTCCTGTGCGTGCGCAGCAATTGCGGTACTTGCAAGCAGCGCCGCCGATATGAGTGAAACCAACTTCATTCCGTTTTCCTCCCGAATGATGAACGCCAATGCCGGAATGACCCGCCAAGCGTCCCGATTAAGCAATACAATTGAAGTCGGCCCGCCATGTTAGGCGCGCCGCAGTCCTCCCTCATCTGATCTTATTCCGGTTTCCTCTGCCCGGCGATCACGATTTCGAAAAACCTAGCATTGACAAATGCGTACAAGAACAAGAATTTTTGAACATGATCTGTACAATTTTGTACATCAAACTTTAGTCTCACGCCTTTAGTGGCAAGCTGAGTGAAAACAGATGCGGCAATTCACATGGGACGACCTCCGCTATTTTCTTGAAGTCGCCAGAACCGGCCAGCTTTCATCGGCGGCGCGACGTCTGCGAACCAACCACGTCACCGTATCGCGCCGCATCGATCGGCTCGAACATACGCTTGCGGCAAAGCTCTTCGAGCGTAATCCGCGCGGCTACATCCTCACACCGCTTGGCGAACGGCTTATCGCATCTGCCGAAACCATGGAGAGTGAAGCAGTCCGATTCCAGACTGGCGCGTCTGGCGGCACGGCATCGCTGTCCGGCGTTGTGCGCCTCAGCACGCTGGAGGGTTTCGGCAATTTCTTTCTGGGCGAAAGATTACCTGTCATGGCGCAGGCCTATCCTGGCCTGTCGGTGGAGGTCGTAACCATCCAGCAGATCGTCTCGCTGTCGCGGCGCGAGGCTGATATGTCGATCAGCCTGAACCCGCCGAAAACCGGCGCCTACACCTATGAGAAAATCACGCCCTATCGGCTGTTCATCTACGGTGCGCGCAGCTATCTCGCCCGGCATGCATCGATCCGCAATCGCAAGGATCTCTCGAACCACCCCTTCATTGGCTATATCGAGGACATGGTGTTCACGCCCGGTCTCGATTACATGAGTGAGATTCTTCCCGGCCTGCGCCCCGCTTATCAAAGCTCCAGCATTCATGCGCAATTGAGCGCCACGCTTTCCGGCTATGGCCTGTGTGTCCTGCCCTATTTCATCGCCAGCCCGCACCCCGAACTTGTACCTCTGCTTGCCAAGGAAATGCACCTGACACGCGACTATTGGCTGAGCTGTCACAACGACGTCGCCAACACGCCGCGTGTGCGTGTGCTCAGCGAGTTCATCAAAAGCGAAACACATAAGAACTCAGCCGAATTTCTGGGTAGCCCGATTCTGTGAGATTGCGTCTCGGGTGAAAGACATGCCACTTTCGCGGAAATTCTAAGAGGAAATTGCATGAAAATCGACGGACAGACCGCTTTTATCACGGGAGGAGCTTCGGGTCTCGGCGAAGCGACCGCGCGGGCATTGGCCAAGGCCGGCGCGAAAGTCGCGCTTATCGATTTCAATCTTGAGGGAGCCAAAAAGGTCGCGTCCGAAATCGGCGGAGCCGCCTACGCTTGCGATGTAACCGATGCCAAGGGCGCGGAAGCAGTCGTTGCGCAGGCTACGAAAGACCTCGGCGCGGCACGCATTCTTTTGAATTGTGCGGGTGTTGCTCCGGCCAAGAAAGTGCTTGGACGCGACGGTGTCATGCCGCTCGACGACTTTCGCCGCGCCGTCGAAATCAACCTTATCGGCACATTCAATTTCCTGCGCTTGTTCGCAGATGCGGCGTCAAAACTCGACCCGCTGGAAGGCGGCGAGCGAGGTGTCATCATCAACACGGCATCGGTTGCCGGTTTCGAAGGCCAGATCGGGCAGACGGCCTATGCAGCCTCGAAGGCGGGCGTGTTGGGCCTCACCTTGCCCGCGGCGCGCGAATTCGCACAATTCGGCATACGTGTCTGCACGATCGCGCCCGGCATATTCGAGACGCCGATGCTGAAAGGCCTGCCGGAAGCCGCGCAGCAAAGCCTTGGCCAGATGGTGCCCTTCCCGCCCCGCCTCGGCAAGCCGGACGAATATGCCAGCCTTGCGCTGCACATCATCGGCAACCAGATGCTGAACGGCGAAACGATCCGGCTGGACGGCGCAATCCGCATGGCGCCGAAATAATCTTAGATACAGGCAGACAGCGCAAACACCGGCAGGAAAGTCAGCGACGTTGCGGCAAGCGCGGCAATTGCTGACCAGAACGCCACGGAGTGCAGAAACCGTTTTGTGGTCGGGCTGTTGCTTGGCGTCGTCTGCGCAAGCCGTCTCGCGCCGATGGCGAAAATCAGATTTGCCAATAGGCTGAGCGCGAAGAGCAGAATGAGCACCGCGCGCTGAAGCGTGACGCCCGGCATGACAGTGACGGCCTCCCAGCCGAAACGGCAGCCGATGGAAAGCACGCTGTAGAGAGCGACGAAAGCGACCGCCCAGATCACAAATCCCCAGACGGTCAGAAGTACGCTTCGAGGGCGGATTGCGGCTGCGCTCATCCCGCCCCTCCCTGCATGGCGACAAGCATCGGCATAAGCAAAATCATGCCGATGCCGACCATGCCTGCAACAGCAGTATAATCATGCCAGAGCTTTCCGATGCGCAGATCGAGCGCGCGGCGCGCCGACAAATATCCGGCCCGACTGCGCCACACTCCATAAAGCGCAAAGACGATGCCAAGTGCGGCATGAAGCGCGCCATAGGCGAGCACCACGAAAGCCGTCGCCGCATAGGCATGTTCGGTCGGGTCCGGCACTGCGATGACGATCAAAACCACCGAAATACCCAGAGCCGCCGCGTGTGCTGCCGCGCATAGAACGAGCCACAAATCCGGAATTTTACCTACAAGCAACGTACTGAGCGCTTGCCTCCCGGCCAGCCCGGCAATGGCGAAGGCGAGAACGGCGAGTGCCGGCAGGATCAGCCCGGTCGAGATCAGTGCTGGCGGTGGCCAGTTCGGCGCGACCAGCCAGAGGAACAGCGCGCCGAACAGCAGGCTCGCATAAAGCGTGGCGTTGGCGGTCAGCGTAAAGGTCATCGCCCACCATGATGGCGGTCGAGCCGTTTCCCAATGCGGCGGTGCAAGCTGCCCTTTGCCCGCAGGTATCTCATCCATATCCTGCAGCGCGCCGGTCGTGCGCGTCCATGCAAGGCAAAGCACGAGAACCACGGCCAGCGGTATCAGCGACCAGATGTAGAATTTGAACAGCAGCGCCAGTACAAATGCGCCGGTCGCCAGTCCAGTCCAGAGCGGCAGATAGGTCGAGTTCGGCAGAACCACAATCTGCTCGATCTTGCCGGTCACCATGTCGACGCCGAGCGTTTCCATCCAGCCATTACGTGTGAAGCCGAGATAGCCATCGCCGCGCGCCAATGCGGGTCCGATCTGCGCGGGCTTCAACCTGTCGGCACGCTTGTCGACGTCGGGCAGAGAAGCAAAAGCATAGGCTGGCGGCGGCGTCGGCATCGCCCATTCGAGCGTGCCAGCTTTCCACGGGTTGCGCTGGAAATGGCTGCCGAACCGGAAATGCAGCACCACATCCATTACGAAAACGGCAAAACCGATCGCCATGACAAAACTGCCAACCGACGAGAGAAGGTTTAGCCATTCCCAATTGGCCTCTACCGGATAGGTCGAAACACGTCTCGGCATGCCGAGAAGCCCCGTGAGATGCATCATGAAGAAAGACATGTTGAAGCCAACGAAAATCAGCCAGAAGGCTGGTCCCGAAAGCCCGTGGTTTGGCACGCGACCGGTGATGTGCGGAAGCCAGTAATAGGCCGCAGCCAGCATCGGAAACACGAAGCCTCCTACCAGCACGTAATGAAGATGCGCGACGACGAAATGCGTGTCATGCGCCTGCCAGTCGAACGGCACCATCGCCAGCATCACGCCGGTCAGTCCCCCGCAGATGAAGACAGCGAAGAAGCCCAGAATATAGAGCATCGGCACGTCGAATTTCGGCCGCCCCTGCGCCAGCGTCGCCAACCACGCGAAGATTTGCACGCCGGTCGGTATGGCAACCAGTGCGCTCGCCGCCGAAAAGAACGCCAGTGCCAGATGCGGTATCCCCACCGTGAACATGTGGTGCACCCACAGCCCGAACGACAGGAACCCGACCGCGATGACCGCGACGATGATCGCGCGATAGCCGACGAGCTCGTGCCGCGCGAACACCGGCAGCATGGTCGAGATCATGCCCGCCGCAGGCAGAAAGATGATGTAGACTTCCGGGTGCCCGAACAGCCAGAAAAGATGCTGCCAGAGCAGGGCATCCCCGCCCCGCGTCGGGTCGAAAAACGGCAGATCGAAGGCGCGTTCGAGTTCGAGAAGGACCGATGCCAGTATCATCGGCGGAAAGCCCAAAAGCATCATGAAAGCGGTGACCAGCAGATACCAGGCAAGGATCGGCATCTTGTCGAGCGACATCCCCGGCGCGCGCAATTTCAGAATGGAAACTGAGATCTCCACCGCAGCAGAGATCGCGGAGATCTCGACAAATGTGATGCCGAGCAACCATATATCGGCGTTGATGCCGGGCGTATACGTGCTCGACGAAAGCGGCGTGTACATGAACCAGCCGCTGTCTGGCGCGACACCGAGCAGCAGCGCCACGATCAATATGCCGCCGCCGAAAACATAGCACCAGAACCCGTAGGCGCTGAGGCGCGGAAAGGCCAGATCGCGCGCGCCGAGCAGCTTCGGCAGCAGATAAATTGCAAAGCCCTCGAACATCGGGATCGCGAACAGGAACATCATCACCGTGCCATGCATGGTGAAAATCTGGTTGTAGATGGCAGGGCCGACAAATGCGCTATTCGGCGTCGCAAGCTGTACGCGGATCAGCATTGCCAGCAGACCGCCAATGGCAAAAAACACGAAGGCGGCGACAATAAAGCGCTTGCCGAGCACCGTGTGGTTGACGGCTGACAACCGGCCCCACCCGGCAGGCGTTTCCCATATTTCCGTCAGCGCCTTGTGCAGACGTATCGGCGACGTCTTTTTGCCGGGCTTTTTAGCCACCGTTCGCGCCCTCCGTCTCTATCGATTGCCGAAGTGCGGCGTCGTAATTTTCCGGCTCATGCGCGATTACGGTGAAGGGCATATTGCTGTGGCCCGTACCGCAAAACTCCGCACAAATGCCATGATATGTTCCGGGCCTGTCCGCCTGCAGACGGATCGTGTTGGTGTGGCCGGGTATGGCGTCGATCTTGCCGCCGAGCCTTGGAACCCAGAAACTGTGGATCACATCGCTGCTGGTCACCAGAATATCGACCGGCTGGCCTGCGGGTATGTGGAGGACCTTCGTGACACCGTTTAAGTCCGCATCGGGGTAAGAGAAATCCCACGCCCATTGCCGCGCATCCACCGTCACTTTCAGTGGTGCCGTCGCCAGCGGCTTTGCCAGCAGCCGTTCCCCCTGAAACAGCGCGAAGGTGACGAGTGCGGTCAGCACCACCGTCGGCATGACCAGCCCACCCCAGAGAATCCAGTTTTTGGCAGGAATGCTGCTGGCAAAACCCGGCCTGAAAACCGCCAGCAGGATCAGACCCAACACAGGCACAAAGATCGCCATCGCGCCCCACAGCATGACCCACCAGAGCGTTGCTATCGATTGCGCTGAAGGCCCTGCCGGATCGAGCGCTGAGAGATCGCCGCTGCATGCCGACAAAAATGCCAGCGAGGAGAATGATGCGAGTTTAATCGAAAGGGCTGTTCTCTTGCCCGCGCATGGCACTATCTTGCACGGGTGGAACCGGATGGCTTGCTTGAGGGTTCCACGCATCGAAAGCGAGGTTTTATGAACGAGACGCGTGACCGTGGAAATCCTGTTATCGAAGAGGTGATCGAGGAAGAAACGGAATCTGCCATTGCGGTCGCCGGTCACCCGATCCACGCGATGAGCGTTCACTTCCCGATTGCGCTGGTCATAGGCACGCTCGCCGTCGACGTCTTTTATTGGTGGAGCGGCGATCCATTCTGGGTACGCGTCGGCATCTGGTCGTCGGGCTTTGCGTTCGCAACCGGCGTCGGTGCCGGTCTCGTCGGCACTGCCGAACTTCTGCTGGTAAGGGGCATTCGTATCCGTGTCGCAAGCTGGACCCACGCCATCGCCGCAATCACACTCATTGCGATTGCCGGCACGAATTGGGGCCTGCGCCTCGTCGACCCCACGGCGATCCTGCCGCACGGGCTTCTGCTCTCCCTGCTTGCCAGCATTTTCACTGGTCTTGCAGGCTGGCACGGTGGCAAACTTGTTTTCGATCATGGGATTGGCCTCGTCATCTCACCCAAGGGATGAACTCCCCGACAAGGCGGCGAAGCGCACCCGGCTCGCTCATTGCATGTGGAAAGATGCTTTCCAGATCGGGCTTTGCCAGAACGACGATGAGAATTGCGGAGACAACGCCGACCGTCACGATCGTCACCGCGATGAAGCGCCAGACCGGATAGACGCTGCCCCTTTCGAACAGCCTGATGATGACCAGTCCGGTCAATATGTGCAGGGCAACAAGCAGGCCGACGAAGCCAAGCTTCAGTGAAAACCACGGCACGAACGTCCGCTGCAGGAAGATGAGTCCGGTACCGCTGGCGACTGCGACGAACGCCGCTGGGGATACGATCCCCACATAGGCGAAACGAACCAGCCCCTGCAGGCGGAATATCTGCTCCTTTTTGCGCGTATGTGCGCGCTGAACATATAGTCCCGGCAGGCAGATCAAGCCGCCGCACCAAATGCAGATCGCTGCGATATGGATGAATTTCAGCCAGACCATCAAGGCTTCGCTCGTTCCATCCCGGACCCATTTCCAAGAAAGCTGGCGAAGCGCAAAATGGCAAACAGAACATAGGGAAGTGCCGCGGGAACCCACATCAGCAGGCCCGCCAATTGCTGATCGGAAAGCGGCGACAGGCCGAACGCCATCGTGGTCGCGAAATGCTGTTCGAACAGCGGCTGCGTCGCGAATGTAAGCAGCGCGCCGAGCATGCCCATCTGAATGATACTGCCCAGTAGCAACGACATGACCGTTCCCATGCCGGTTTGCGAATTCAGGATCGCGCGCCACATCGCAATGCCCGAAAAGAGCAGCGACAATTCCATCAGCCAGTATGGCAAAGTGCCCGACAGCGCGAAGGCATAAGGCTCAGGTGTGTGCCACAGCCAGATCATCGCCGTGTGCAGAACGAACACCATCACCGGAAAGCGCGACGCACCCGATCGCGTTTCCGCAAATACGCTTGCAAGTAGAGGCGCTGCAACCCCCACCAGAAGCATGTGATGGAAAACGCGGGCGGAAAATAGTGCTGAACTCAATGCGCAGAGAGGAGAAATAAAAATCACGACGAGCAGGATAATCGCCGCCGAAAATCTCAGATTGGAGGCGCGGCCCTTCAACCCGTAAGCGGAATAAATTCCAATGAGCGCCAGAAGCGCTGCAATTACAAACGGGTCGAAATTCCAGCTCGTCCAGACGGTGTCCGGGGTCGGTGCGGGGCCACAATAAGGTATTGTCTCCCCTGCCATTATCGCTGCGCCCTCAATTCAAAACTCATAAATCAGAGTCTAGGACACGAGGCCAAAAAGACCATAGCGCGAAACGTGCTAATTCTCACACAAACGGCACGAAAAAATAGTTGGTCAGGTGGAAGAACAGTGGCGCGGCGTAAGTCACGCTGTCCATGCGATCGAGCGCCCCGCCATGGCCCTCGATCATGTGTCCCCAATCCTTCGCGCCCATCGAGCGTTTGACTGCCGACAGAACCAGCCCGCCGCAGAATCCCGCCAGCACGATTGCCGCCGCCATGCCTGCCGCCTGCAATGGCGTGAACGGCGTGATCCAGTAAAGCCCGGCACCGAGAAGCGTTGCCGCCGCGCCACCGCCGAGAAAACCTTCCCATGTTTTATTGGGGCTCACGACCGGCGCGATCTTGTGGCGGCCGAACAGCTTTCCGAAAATATACTGGAACACGTCGCTCGCCTGCACGATCGCGATGAGGAAGAACAGCAGAAGCACGTTGCGCCCTTCGAAACCCGGTATCTTTAACAGCAGCAGCGCAGGCGCATGGCTGATGCAATAGACCGTCAGCATCAAGGCCCATTGAACCTTGGCGGTGCGCGTCAGGAACTCTTCCGTTTCATGTTTCAGAACTGCGAGAACAGGCAGGAGCAGAAACGCGTAAACCGGGATCGTGACCGAAAAAAGCGCCTGCCAGTCGATGCCGATCAGCACATATTGCAGTGGCAGAAACACGTAGAATGCGAAGGCAAGTGCGGTGTGATCTGCCGGTCGCGTCGGCGTCAGCGATACAAATTCGCGCAGGCAGTAGAACGAGGTCAGCGCGAAAAGCACCAGCGTCACCACCTTGCCGAAGGTGAACGCGACCGCAAAAATCGCGACCATCATCCACCAGGCGCGAATGCGCTCGTTGAGATTTTCGACCGTCGCGCGGCCTTCCGGCGTTGTGGCGCGGCTTTGCAAATAATAGCCTACCAGCGATGCGGTGATGAGGATCGTCACCAATCCGGCAAAGAGAATGAGAAGCGTGCTGTCCACGTTACGCGAGCTCCACAAGCGCCGCACGCGCGCGTGTCAGAAACGCGTCCTTCTCCTCACCCGATTCCAGATGCAGCGGCTTGCCGAAGCGGACATGACACGAGATCGGGATCGGCAGGAATGCACCGCGCGGAAACGCTCGCGACAGATTTTGCAGATAGACCGGCACAAGCTCCGCATCTGGAAACTGCGATGCCAGCCAGTAAAGGCCGGATTTGAAAGGCCCCGGAAGCTTCTCGCTGCCGCGCGTGCCTTCCGGGAAAATGATCAGCGAATGCCCGCGCCGCAATTCTTCTTCGAGCGGCAAAAGCTTTTCCTTTGCCGAGGCACCGACGCTGCGATCGACCAGAACCGAATTCAGCAGGCCGATGGAAATCGCCCGGCGCAGACGGTCCTTGCCCCAATAATCGGCAGCCGCGACCGGATGCGTGGTCGCGCGAAGCTGTTTTGGCATCGCGGCCCAAAGCAGAACCGTATCGAGATGGCTGCCATGATTTGCGAAGTAAATCCGCTGTCTGCGCGACGGTTTGGTGCCGACCCATTCGGGCCGTCCGCCGACAAGAAACCGTGCAAGCCCGACAAGAATATCGTCGATCATCGCGCGCCTTCCTTCATCCGGTCCATCATGCGCGCAATGCGGCGAAAGACCGTTACGACAGTTCCGATGACCACAATGCCAAGGATTATTTGCGCGCTGAACAGCGATTGAAACAGGGTTACTTCGAGGAAGGCGATCACCGCGCCAATCGTCAGCGCCGCCATGCGCTGCGGCTTTGCCATCGGCCCGCGAAAATCCTGTCCTAGACCTAGCGCAGCGCCGAACGCGCGGAGATAGGCAGTGAGAACGGCAAGAAGAGCCGCTGTGAAACCCAGCTCCGGCAGCCCCGCTGCATAACCGAAGCCGATCAGCAGAAAGCTGTCTTCGAAGCGGTCTGGAATTTCGTTGTACAGCGCGCCGGTCGGCGATCCCTTGCCGCCCTCCACCGCAACCATGCCGTCCAGAAGATTGCACAGCAGACGCAACTGAACGAACAAGGCGCCAACCAGAAACAGCCACGGCATTTGCGGCGCATAGGCGAAAGCCAGCCCGCCGATTGCGGCAAAAACAACGCCTGTCAGCGAGATGCCGTTGGGTGTGGCTGAGCTGCGGGAGAGAAATTGCGCAAGACCTTGCGCCCAGCGCGTGCCGCGCGAAGCAAGCGGCCTGCGATCCTCGCTGGCCTTATCGAGACGATCGTCCATCGCTCTGCCCCACCCTACTAATATGAATACGCCGCACCGTGGTCCTCATTGCAAATGAAGCCTGAGCGATGTGCATAATGCAATCAATACAGCTAAAAAATCAAGATGTTGATTTTATTGTATTTTCCAGGCTTCGAGCTAAGAGAAATTCCGCAGAGAGTCAACGTCCATCGAACGCCAATACGATGGATTCAGACCTCGCAAATCAAAAGAAAAGGCCTGAAAACGGCAGGCGATTGATTTCGGGCCTGCCAAACAAATACCCTTGCATAAGATTGATGCCGATGTCGCGCAGCGTGGACATCTCCAACGAAGTTTCCACGCCTTCTGCAATAAGCGTGACAGAAAGTCGGCTGCAGACATCGATTGCGCTCGTAACAATCATCTGTCGGACCAAATCTGAATCGATGCCTCTTATCAGCCCCATGTCGAGTTTGAGGATATCGGGCTTTAATTCGATGAGAGTGTTGAGGCCATTGTAGCCGGACCCGAAATCATCAAAGGCAATCAAAGCACCGCGATCCCGGCACTCGGAAAACCAGCGGCGCGCGCCGCGAAAATTTATAATGGGCTCTTGTTCGGATATTTCAAAAATGAGCCGGTTTTCGGCAAGCCCCGCCATACGAGCGGCACCCGTAGTCGAATGCAATCCATAATGTTCATCACCAATCGCAGCGGATGTGACGTTGAGACTGAGGCGTGCGGGGATATCCAACGATTGTGCCACCTCCACAGCCCGGTTTCGGCAGGCGGCATCGAACGCGCTGAAATTTCCAGTTCGTGCATGCGCAATGACTGATGCAGCACTTTCGCCATTCGCGCCACGCACCAATGCCTCATGGGCATAGGGCCGGCCCCACCGTGTCACGTCAACGATGGGTTGGAAGGCGATGGCAAATTCGTAACTCTGCCATTCATTGTCGAGATTCACTTCCATGAACGATTGTCGCCTAGCAAATGTTGACCGCAGCTTCGGCAAACGGCCCTGCCCCGCACGATCTGTTCTCAGTTGGGCTGACTACCGGGATGGCGTTCCCATATTGCGAGGGACGGTGTTAGCGCCACCAGCCTGCTCCCACCCCCGACGAACATATGGGAGAGCATCTTTCATTCCACTCGGACAAATTATGCTTGCAGCGAGAGCGGGATTGTAGCGCGGATCAGCAAAGCAACGAGATCTGCTTGTCTGTGCGTGTGCGTCTTCTGAAACAAATTCTGAAGATGAAAGGTAATCGTCGTTTGTTTGACACCAAACTCCTCGCCTATTTCCTCCAGCCGTTTTCCCGCGACCAGCGCGGCAGCCAACCTTGCCTCCGCAGTGGTGCAGCCAAAAAGCGAAGCCAAGATTGTAGGGGAGATATCGGTTCGCATATCAGGATCAATCACGAGCGCGACGGCATGACGCGAATTGCTGCCCGGCAAGTTGAGCGAAGATAGTTGCAACACGAGCGGATGACCTTCATTCCGCTCAAGGGCCAGTGTCTGCGACGATCCGACGTCGCGAAGAACGGAGGCAAGCGCGGTTCTGATTGACTGCGCGGAATTTGGCGATCGGGCGAGCAAGCCTGTGGGTGTAACCGCCAATCCATCGGCCTGCTCGGCCAATCGGCGTCCGGCCTCGTTGGTCATGCGAACTTCACCAGTTTCAGCGAGCAGAAAGATGCCGATCGAAAGCCTGTCTAGCGCGGCAGCAAGAGCAGCGAGCGTCACTTCCCCTTCTCTGACCGCTTGTTCGATAATCCGATGTTGTTCGCGCTCCAGCCCCTTGAGCAGAGATTTGCGAACCCGATCGACCAGCCGCAGACGTGACTTGATCGTTGCCAGTAGATCATCGAAGTCTACCGGCTTGACGAGATAATCATCAGCACCTGAATTTTTCCCGTTAAGAACTTCCGAGCGGTCGGCCAGCGCGGTAAGAAAGATAAAGGGCACTTCCGCGAGATCGGGCATATCACTTCGCAATCTTGCCATAAGTTCATAGCCGCCGACCTCCGGCATTGTAATATCACACAGGATCAGGTCGGGCCGCACCGACGCGATCTTCTCGAGCGCCTCGCGGCCATTCCCTGCCTGGATGACGTCGTAGCCCGCCGCGGTCAGTTCTTCCGCGATATCTGCTCGAAGATCGATCTCGTCTTCAACGTAAAGGATGACCGCGGTGTGAGAAGGTATTTCATCCGACGCTTCGACCGGCTCCAACATCGTCATGCCGCTATCTCCTCTCTGGGAATGCTGAGTATGAAGGATGAGCCGCCGCCCTTGCGTGGCTGGACTTCGACGTCACCGCCATGCAGGCGCGCGATCGTGCGCGCGACGTGCAATCCGATGCCTGTCCCCTCCACGCCGGCCGATGTCGAGGCACGAAAGAACCTCTCGAACAGTTTCGGACGTTCTTCCTCAGGAATACCAACGCCGCGGTCACAAACCTTGAGGCGAATCCACTGTCGACCGACATAGGCTGATACGTCCACCGGGTCAGGTGCGGCCGAGTATTTGATGGCGTTTGAAAGAAGATTGGCGATCACTTGGTCGACCAGAAGCGGATCGCACGACACCAATGGGGGCAAGCCGTTGAGCTTTAGACGAAATTTGCGATCTGGTGCTGTTTCTTTCTGCCGTTCGCAAGCCTCGATCACCAGCTTGCCCAGATCGCAGCGGCGCATGGCGACATCGATCTGTCCCGCGTCCACTTTCGCAGCGTTCAAGGTGCTCGATACGAGGCGTGTCAACCGCAGAGCCGCTGCGCGGATCTTGCCCGCACGCTCATGTATTTCGCTCTCATCCATTTCCTTGCCGCGGCGGATCATCCGTTGAGCACTGGAATCGACAATGGAAAGCGGCGTCCGAAACTGATGCGATACCATTGAAACGAAGCCCTTATAGAGCTCACGCAGATCGGTTTCCCGCTTGAGGGACTCTTCCAGGTCTTTTGTCCGTTCCCGAACGATCGTTTCCAGTTGGTCACGATGCTGGACAATTTCCAACCGGGCCAAATGTGCATCGGTAACGTCGCGAAAAAAGAGAATCCCACCGATGATCGTATCGCCCGACATGATCGGATGGGTGAATTTCTCCACATAACGTTTGCCGCCAGGAATGGCATGGGCCGGCATATGCAGGCTTATGCCCTGAAGCGTCTCGCGCATCATTTTCATCATGATGTGATCGTCGGAAAGACGGTACGCTTCCGGTATCAGGCGGCCGACGGCGCCGGTGCCTTCAAGGACAGGAAACATCTTTCCCAAGGCCGGGTTCCAGTGCGTGCAGCGAAAGTCCCTGTCGAAGGCCACCACTCCGTCACCGCTCGATTCCAGCAAAAGTCGCGAGAAGTCGCGATCGCGCCTTAGCGCGTCCTCGGCCTTGGCCGCAGAACGCAAGCTCGTCATAAGGCGAACAACGATGAAGACACCACAGCCAAGAATGAGCAGAACTGCAACGATCGCTTCCAGGAGAAGGTATCTGTACTGATCGCGCCGCTCTGCGACGGTGTCGCGCTCCTTGATCATGATCTCATTGGAAGCGGATCTGAAAGCGGCCGCATCCAGCAGCAATCTTTCCAGCATTTCTTGCGGGATCGCAGATCGTGAAGCAATCAGTGTTTGCACCCCGCCTTCAAATGACTGAAGATTTTTATGTCCTGCCGCGACGACCTCGCTTCCAATGGCAGTCGTGAGCCCTCGGCCTAACGATCCTTCGGAGAGTATTGCGAGGCGGCTGAAGACGATGTCGAGTTGGTGGCGAAGTCTTTCTGAATCTTCAGCGGCTTTATTACTCTTGTTCCATGCATACGCTTCAAGCACGAGGCGCTGTTCTTCATATTGCGCCTGCGCAAGCGCCCAGAGAAGATTTTCGTTAACTCCACTGGACAAGTCTTTTTCCGTTTGAACAAGCCGCTGCAATGCGAACGCCAGAAGTAATGCAAAAGTCACCACGGCGATCAGAGTAAATGCATAGACAGCCCGCTTCCCCACCGTCCCGCTCATCGAACCTCAATTCTATTCAACTGCCAAACCCACCGATGATCGTAGCGCTCATCTTGAATTCTGGGAATAGAGTCGCGGGGATAGACGACCCAGATAGGTCCTTTGTCACGGGGCGATAGCCGCACGCCGTTCATTCGAATGGCCAGTAAAACACCGAATTCAGCTGCGTCTGACGCTGGAATTTCGACCTGATAGTCGTTCAGGGCCTTTACCAGAAGCGTCTTTGCATTCGCTGCGCCAACACGACGGAGCAGATCACTTAGCAAGATGCCTTCGAAGCGCATGCGCCCTTCGGTCCACGGGGTGGTTGTCTCGATCTGGTGTTGCGGCAGTGACATCAGCATCTTCTCATCGAAGACTGCCACGCCTTGGCAACTATCGATCCCCAAATTCCCGGTCAACGTCAGCAATACAGGCCCGAGTGGCTGGCAAGAACTTTGAGCGGTTGCACTTTGTGCCAGGAAGACTGTCAGCAATATAACCAACAGAGAATTGGCAAGTCGTCGGCAAATGCCGAATTCTTTCTGGCGTAGAACTCGCCTCATTTCAGCTTGTCTTTCGATTCTGGTGAATGGGATCAGTTGCGATCCAATCTAAATCCACGAATCTTTTCTCACCCCCTCTGAACGACGGGGGCAGCGGCTTGCATCGTGATTTATGGGCGCTTCGACAGATGCCAGATACTCACAACTTCTTTAGGAAAAATCATGAAAACCGCATTGATCGTAATGCTTTGCCTGGCCGTGGCCGGGTGTAGTCAAACAGCGGAAGGGACTGCCCCTTCCGCAACAAATACCGGAAAATCCGCTGTCGCCCGAGCCGGAACTCAGAAGACAGCAGCCAAGAAAGAAGACGCCTGCCGAGATGCAATACAGGCTCAGTCGAATGCCGCGATGCTTGGCGGAGCGCTTGGCATGGTCGGAAGCCTGGGCGGCTTTGGCGGCCGCGGCGGCATGGTTGCGAGCCACGTCGCCTCTACCGCTGGCAATGTCGTGGCTACCAGCCAATCGGCCAAGGCGCGGGCGGGAGTACAAAGCGAATGCTATTGATCAGAACAATCGGACAGAGAAGCGAACCTCACCGTATCGATAACAGGTCGCCACGCGGATGGCTGCTTACCTCGACCTTGACTGTTTTCATGGCAGCTTCCGGTTTTCTCGTAACACCGGCCGCCGCACTGAGTGTCAGGGAGGCCCAGGCAGTCGTCGTCGTTCTCGAAGAACTCACGTCGGAAACCGGAGACACGGTCTACTACGATGAGGAGGCCGCGGAAGAATGGTACCAGATCGACGATGAGACATCGCAGCGGATAGCCGCCGCCGGCTTTACCCGCGAGACATGGAAAGACGCGTTCGATCAGACCATGCTCGGTTTTTTGGCTTCTATCCCTTCATCTGAATTCGATCAGATGTTCGAGGAATTCGTTCAGAAAATCGACGCCTTGGTCGAGTTGACGGACGAGCAGAAGCAGGAAGCCACCAATGCTTGGCGCGATCAGACGAACTCGTTCGAACAGTTTCGAAAACGTGGCGCGAAGTATGCGGCTGTCGTCAGCCCCTATGAGTCGCGGCTTCGCAAACTCGCATTTCAACGCTGAATCCAACCCGATGCATTACTTTCCGCTACGCCCCCTATTTTCACATGGGGCGCAGTGGATGTCGCGTTGATAAAGCCGGTCGAAGTTTAACCGGGTTGTCGGCAAATGCGCGATTCACTGACTAGCTATAAATCGAAATCACCGATCCGTCGCGACGGTCCCATCCGCATCGCTTTCGAACGCGGCCCCCATCCGTCACCTGAAACCTATCCTGCACACCGAAGCGCCGGAAGCGGCTTTGACCGCGCCGCACCGCGCATCTGACTCATCTGCATTCGAGAGCAATTCATGACCGATATTTGCCGTCTTTATCGTTCCGCTTCATTCTCCAGAAAAAGCCGCCTGCTTTGTGCAACGGCGCTTGTCGGGGCGTTGGTGCCGCTGGCTTCCGCGCATGCGCAAAACTATCATCGATATACAACGACCAGCACATATAGCGGCGAAGTAGTCATCCCTAACTCTTCCGGCTTCTATCTGCAGGCTGCTCAGGGCGTTACCGGCACCTATACCGGCAACATGTCATTAGGACCTGGCAGCGGGCTCTATTTCGGGTCTCAGGCCGCGGGTAACGAGGGAACTGTCATATTCACTCCTGAAAGCATCATCTCACGAGGCGACGGGCAGAACCCGATAGGAACCGTATATATCAATAGCGGCACCGTGCGCTTTGGTAATGACATAGCACGCAATTATTTCAGTCAGTCAGGCACGCGTTTCTATGTCAACTATAACGGTATCCTCGATCTGGCCGGCGTTGATCAGCATATTTACTGGTTGGGTGCTCTTACGCCTCTCGCGGCAGGCGTTGTTCTCAACAATGTCGCCGGTTCTGTTGCTACCTTGTCCCTCACCGGAGGAAACATAAACGGCACACTACACGATGGTGCAGGCGTGCTCAAATTACGCAAAACGGGAAGTGACACCCTTCGTGCAGGCGGGTTAAGCACCTACTCAGGTGGTACGGAGATTAGTTACGGCATCATTGAGATGTCACACGCCGACGCGCTCGGGACCGGCGCGATTGAGTTCACGTCGAACGGGGCCTCCGCTGCAAGTTTGGCTTTCCGCCTGACCGACGAGAGCATTTCCGTCGCTAACGACATGATCATCACTGGCAATGCGGGCGCGATGTTCAATGTCGACGCTGGTCGCTCTGCAACGCTTAGCGGTAATATTTCCGGGGGGGAGCTGATCAAGTACGGCTATGGAACACTTACGTTGACCGGCCAGAACACCTACACAGGCGGAACGGGCATTCAGTACGGAACGCTCGTTGTTGACAGTGCCGGTGGTCAAGGTGCGATTGCCGACAACTCCACACTGACAGTCGGAGCATTTGGCACGCTTCGGCTCGCGCAAAGCGAGGTCATCGATCGTGTGGTCGCCAACGGTCGAACCGTCCTCGACAGTGGCACAAGGCTCACCGTGGGGCTATTTGGCGGTAATTCCGAGTTTCGCGACATAATTTCCGGCGATGGTATGTTGGTAAAGGAAGGCACCGGTTCACTCGAACTGATTACCGGTTCGAGTTTCACCGGCGGCACATTCATCAATGGCGGAAGAGTTCTTGCGGCTAGAAACCAATCATTCGGGACGGGATCGGTCAATTTCAACCGGCCGCCGAACGGCCACAACGTCCTCGAAATCTCGAACGGCGTAACCATTTCGAACGATATAAACGTTGCGTCTCAACTGACGCTCCAGAACAACGGCTTCAGCACGCTTGCCGGCACGATTAACGGCAATCGGGGCCTTGAGATCATCAAAGTCGGGCAAGGCACGATCAGCCTGTCGGGCATCAGCGAAAACGTCCCTCAGGCCGTCGTTCGCGAAGGCGCGCTGTCGTTCGACGGTCGCTACGGCGGCGATACCAGAGCGGAATTCGGCGGAACGATAACCGGATCGGGTACCATCGACGGCGATGTCGTGATCGCCGATGGCGGGCGTTTGCTTGGGCGCTACGACCAGACGCTGACAATGGGAAGTCTCACGCTTAGCGATGCTTCCGATATCGAGATACTGGTCGATGAACCAGGCGATCAGGCATTTTTCGAAGTTCTCGGCGATCTTACGCTGGATGGGCGTCTGCATCTCCGCGATGACGGCATTGGCCGGATGGGCGAAGGTGTCTACCGGCTGTTCAACTATGGGGGTCTGCTGACCGATAACGGCCTGGACGTTGCCTCCATGCCGGAAGGCAGCGAATTCGACATCGACGACGTCGAAATTCAGACGGCCATCGACAAGCAGGTCAATGTCGTCGTTGGCGGCAACGAGCCGGGGCCTGGTCCCGATCCGCGCCCGAATGTCCAGTTCTGGGACGGCGCCAACACCGTTGCGGACGGAGCCATTTCCGGCGGCAATGGTACTTGGCGCAGCGGTACGACCAACTGGACCCGCACCAATGGCGACATCAATGATAGCTGGGGCGGTCGCTTCGCCGTTTTCCAGGGCACCGCAGGCACTGTGACTGTGGATAATGGCAGCGGCGACATCTCGGTGACGGGAATGCAGTTCGCGGCAGACGGCTATCGCATTCAGGGCGGTGCGATCACACTCGGCGCGGAAGAGACAATCATCCGCGTTGGCGATGGATCGCGGGCAGGTGCAGACTATACAGCTACCATAGCTTCACAACTGCGTGGAGACGGTGCGCTCGTCAAAGACGATCTCGGTACGCTCATCCTGACCGGACAGAACAGCTATCGCGGCGACACGATCGTGCGGGCTGGCACGTTGGTGGGCAATACGAACAGCATCAAAAACAATATCGCGAGCAACGGGCATGTCGTGTTCGATCAGGCATCGAACGCTGTATTCGACGGTCAAATCGCAGGCCGCGGCACAATGGCGAAGCGAGGTGACGGAGAATTGACCCTTGCTGGCCGCAACGCGCTGGATTGGTCCATCGAAAGCGGCGGGCTGATTTCCCGCACCGACCTCTTCGGCGGTAATGTCTCGATAACAGACGATGCATTCATGCGCTTCGCGCAGAACGCAAGTGGAACCTATCGCGGCACCGTTGCGGGTTCAGGTTCGTTCCAGATCGCCACCGGCAACGACAATTTTCTGCGCCTAACCGAAGATAGTTCGGCATTCACCGGCCAGACCTCGGTGACAAGCGGCGGGCTGCTCGTGGAGGGTAAACTCGGCGGTTCTCTCTCGATGGGAACAGGAACCATTCTCGGCGGCAACGGTACGGTCGGCACGACCTATATCGGTTCCGGCGCGACCGTCTCCCCCGGTAATTCGATCGGCACGCTTACGGTCAATGGCAACTTTACCCAGGCAGCGGGCAGCACCTATCTTGTGGAGGTCAACCCGGAAGGCGAAGCGGACCTGATCGACGTTTCCGGTGAGGCCGTTCTTGAAGGCGGCACGGTGCGGGTGGAAAATCTCGGCGGCAGTTACGGAAGCGATGTTCGCTATACCATCCTGACCGCTGACGGCGGAGTAGCCGGCACATATGCCGAACTCGACCACGCCATGCCGTTCCTTACGCTCGGCCTCGACTATGACGCAATAAATGTCTACCTCGACGTAAGCCGCAACAATGTTGCCTTCTGCGACGTCGCGACCACCCGCAACCAATGCGCGACAGCCAAGAGCGCCGAAGGTCTCGGTGCGGGCAACAAGGTTTACGACGCGATCACCGGTCTTGGCAGCGAAGGCAGCGCCGCGCGCGCATTCGACCAGCTTTCGGGCGAACTCCACGCGTCGGCAAAGACGGCGTTGCTGTCTGACAGCCGTTTCATCCGTGACGCCGCAACCAACCGCATCCGTGCCGCCTTCGGCGATGCAACCCTCGCTGCTCCCCCAGTGATGGCATATGGCGCAGTCGGCACCGAGTTCGCTCTGGCAGACACCGATACTTTTGCACTCTGGACCCAGGCCTTTGGCTCCTGGGGCCATTGGGATGGCGATGGCAATGCTGCGCGCTTCTCCCGCGACACCGGTGGCCTGCTGATCGGCGGCGATGCTTTTCTAGCCGATTGGCGTGTCGGTCTCCTGACCGGATACAGCCATACGAGCTACTCGCTGCCCGATCGTTCCTCATCGGGATCGAGCGACAATTATCATCTCGGCCTCTATGGAGGCACGCAGTGGGGCAAAGTCGCCTTCCGTTCAGGTCTCGCCTATTCTTGGCATGATTTCGACACGTCCCGCTCGGTCGTTTTTCCGGGCTTCTCCGAGACCCTTAAAGGATCCTATCACGGGGGCACCTTCCAGGCCTTCAGTGAACTCGGCTATCGTTTCGATGTCGCAGCCGGCACAAGCCTCGAACCTTTCACCAATCTGGCTCATGTGAACCTGCGCACCGGAGGCTTCACCGAAACCGGCGGGTCGGCCGCCCTCACCAGCGCCAGCCAGGCGACAGACGCCACCTTCACCACGCTTGGGCTTCGCGCCGCTCATGGCTTTACACTCGGCACCACCCACGCAACTGCACGCGGCATGCTTGGCTGGCGGCATGTTTTTGGCGACACCAAGCCGACGGCGGTCCATGCCTTCAACGGAGGTGAAGCCTTCACCATCGCGGGCGTGCCGATCGGCAAGGATGTCGCCCTAGTTGAAGCGGGTTTCGATTTTGCAATTTCGCAGGCAGCGACCCTCGGTGTTTCCTACAACGGGCAATTTGCATCCGGAACGCAGGATCAAACCGTAAAGGCAAACCTCAATCTGAAGTTTTAGAAACGACAGCACCGGCCTCGCCCGCTGCGGGGCCGGTCAGGGCCGACAAGGCCATAGCAGAAGCACCCTTAACGGCGTTCAGAATCTGGTCCGCCCACTGCGCGGCAGCTACCAAACAACGAGGTTATTTAATGAAGCTTCCGAGCGTCAGAACGCTGCTCGCGATTGGCCCGATGGCAGTCGCAGCAATTGCACTGGCACACTCCGGCCTATCGTCGCCCCAAGCTTTCGCTTTTGCCCGCAGCGAACCTATATCGCCAGTCGATCCAAAGGCCGGGAAGCATCCCGTATTGTTGGCTCAGGCGGACATGGCACAGTCCAGCTTACCGGGAGGCGCCTCGTCGTTAAAGGAATCCTATCAAGATTGGCAGGTCTCCTGTGCGGCACAGGGCGTCGACAAACGATGCGTGATGTCACAGCAGCAGGCCGATCCGAAAACACGCCAACGCGTTTTAGCCATTGAGCTAAGCGCCGATGCTTCCGGAAAGGCAAATGGTGCAGTGGTTCTTCCATTCGGTCTGGCGCTGGACGCTGGCGTATCGATAACGGTAGACGAGGCTGCCGATGCAATCAGTTTGCGCTTTCGGACCTGCCTCCCTGTAGGATGCGTCGTCGCGCTCGAGCTGAAAGAAAATCTTGTTGCAGCCATGCGAAACGGTACCTCCCTGCAGATCACTGCAACGCCTTCAGAAAACGACCAGCCCGTCAGCTTCTCCGTTTCTCTGAAAGGCTTTTCGTCGGCGCTCGACCGCACCCTGGCTCTCAGTCAGTAGGTGGCGTTAGATCGCTCACAAGCAGAGCCGACACTCGCAACAACGGTGTAAAAAGCCCGGCTCATGCTGCCTGCTCCTTGTTCGCCACGGCCGGACTCTGGAAGACCTCCCTGGCCGCAAACAACCCGTTCAAAGCCGCAGGAAAACCGGCATAAACGGCCATCTGCATGATGATTTCGACGATTTCGTCGCATGTCAGGCCTACATTCAGTCCCGCCGCGATGTGAACCTTGAGTTGGGGGGCGGCATTTCCCATTGCGGTCAGCGCGGCTATCGTTGCGATCTCCCTCGACTTGAGATCAAGGCCAGGGCGGCTGTAGATATCACCAAAAGGAAATTCCAGGAGGTAGGTCGCGAAATCGGGGGCTATATCGGCCAGCGCGGAAACCACTTTCTCGCCAGCATGACCATCAATTTCAGCGAGCGCGCGCTTGCCGCGCTCCAATCGGCTTTCGCCGGTATTCGGGTAAATCTGCGTCATATTCCTTCATCCTCGTTTGAGAGCCGGAGTATCCGGCAATCTTGGTGTCGAGGACGACAAGTGAGGCTTGAAGTTCAGTGATGGTCGAACGCACGCGTTCGCGATGCCGTTCAAGCAGTTCCATACGCGCGGCTTCTGTGACCGGCCCCGCTTCCCTCAATGCTGCATAATGCAGCATTTCCCGGATTGGCATCCCGGTCGCCTTCAGGCGTCCGAGAAACGCGATCCAGGTGAGGATCGAAGCATCATAGTCACGCTGGCTCGAGCGATCGCGGTCAGCATAGGGAAGCAGCCCGATCCGCTCATAATAGCGAATTGTATGCGCAGACAATCCCGAGCGTTTCGCCAGTTCACCAATCTTCATAGCTACTCTCATTCGTCACGACGAAACGGAGGCTAGGTCTTTGAGTGCACTCTAAGTCAAGCGCCAAATATTATTGGCTCATCGCAAATTAAGCGCGTCGCGCAAATCTATCGTACCACTCGAAAGCTGGCGATGCCATCATTGGCGAGCTGTGCGACGAGTTGCAGCTCCCAGTCGATATAGCCTTGCATATTGGCGCGCGCATTATCAGTGCCTTCGTAAGGCCGCTTATAGACATCCGTCGGCTCGGACAGCCATTGCGGCTCTGTTTCCAGTGCAAGACCCGCTTCCGTCCATGCCGCTGTGCCGCCTGCAAGCAACAATATCTCTCTTGTAACTGCCGATTTTGCCTCGGATAAATTGGCGGCAGCAACCCGGCCGTCAGGCGAGGTCAAGACAATCGGACCCGCTCCCGGCAACTGCGCAAGGTCGCGCGCCAGTTCAGGCCCCGATACGAGCCATGCGCCAGGGATGTGGCCTTTGCCGTAGGCAGGACTGCGTGCAAGATCGACGACAGTCGCGTCAGCAAGTGCTTGCAGTTCCGAGACCGAGACGGAAGGTCCTTCGGGAAGATTCGATTGCGTGGACCGGGGTTGTGGAAAGGAGCCGGGCAGTTCCGCATCTTCGGAAAGAACCGACACATCCCATCCCATCTGAAGCAGCCATGATGCCGCCATACGAGCTCTCACCCCGTCATCGTCATAGAGCACGACCCGTGCACCGCGAACTCCCAGCCATTCGTCGGTGGCCTGAACCAACTGTCCGCCCGGCGCAGAAGCGAAACCGGCTGGATGATCTTGCGCAAACTCGACAGGATCACGCACGTCGAGCGTATAAAGCGTACGCTCTTCTGCTTCTGCGCGGAACCGGGCAAGCTCTGCCGCATCGATTGTTGGAACGCCGACATGCTGCGCCCATCGGCTGGCACGTTCGCGCGCACGAGCACGCGCCTCAGCTGTTGGAGTTGAAACACGCGCAGTTTGCCGTGTGTTCAATTCCAAGCCTTCAAGCGTCCAGCCGATCGTGCCGTTGCGCAATGCCACCACCCTGTTCGGAACGCCCGCGTTGAGAAGGCTTTGCGTGCCGATGATGCTGCGGGTGCGCCCCGCGCAATTCACGATGATCAGCGTGTCGGGAGATGGTGCAATATCGTGAATGCGATAGACAAGTTCCCCGCCCGGCAGACTTTGGCCACGCGGAATGCTCATCGTGTTAAATTCCTCGAAGCGGCGTGCATCCACCACAACGACGTCCTGCTCGGTATCGAGGATACGTTTCGCTTCACTTGCAGGAAGCGAAGGCGTGTGACGGATAGACTCGACCAGTTCGCCAAACGCCTTTGAAGGTACGTTGACGTCGCGGTAGACCTCACCAACCTTTGCATAGGCTGAAAGGCCGCCTTCAAGGATCGCGACATCACTATAGCCGAGAGCCGCTATTCGTTTTTCTGCCCGGATCGCAAAGCCTTCACCATTGTCATAAACGACGATCGGAGCCGACAGTCTCGGCACCAGAGGAGGTAGCTTGGACTCGATCTCACTGACCGGCAGGCTGACTGCGAAAAGCGGGTGAGCATCGGCGAAAGGTCCCTCCTCACGCACGTCAAATAGCGCAATCTCGCGCCCCTCGAGCCAGAAAGAACGCAGTTCACGCGCTGTGATTGTCTTGGTCATCGTGATCCTATGGTCATTTTTACGCAATTAGAAGAAGGCACCTGTCGGCGGCGGCGTACCATTCAGATAGTGGTCGCCGAGAACCCGCTCTTTGTAAATGCGCGGATTGTGGGCAGCGATCACCTTCAGGTTGCGCCAGTGACGATCCAGCGCCTTTTCTGTCGATACAGCGCTTCCGCTGGCAACGTCGAGCAGAAGCCCGGCAAGATTAGCCGCCACCTCATCGGTTACAACTTTCGCCTCCGCCGCAGCGATACTCGCTGCGATAGAAAGGGCCTCGGCATCGCTTGTCTGCGCATTCGCCCAGGCAAGATCGAGCGCCGCAATAGCGCGGTCAACGACAGCGAGGATTGCCGCGCGATAGGCGGCGATCCTCCCGATCACGGCCTGGATCTCAGGTTCGTCGGCGGGGCGCTCGGCAAGAGCGTGGTAGAAATTGCGCCCGCGAGCCCGCACAAGATCCAGCGCGTCCTGCAGAATTCGCGTGACGATGCCGGAAATGACTGTCGTGAGATAAATCTGATGGAAGGTGTAACCATAGAGATAGGGTTCATTCGCGCCGGGCTGCGGCTGCTCGAAAAGATCCTTCGGACGAACCTCCACCTCATCGAAGATAGTCGTTCCCGAACCGGTCAGCTTTTGTCCGAACCCGTCCCAGTCATCATCCAGCTTCACACCCGGCGCGGCAGTCGAAACGAAGAACTGCATTACCTTGCCGGTGCGACCGTCTACCGCCGAGGCAAAAAGATGGTCGGCGTACAAATTGCCGGTGCTGTAAATCTTCTTGCCGGACACGCGATAAACACCGTCTGCTTCCGACCAGTTCAGGGTAGCGCCCGGAATTTGTCCGCGGCCACCAGCAGGCCCCTTACCCGCCTCGGAAAAGGCAACGCCGAACATCCGTCCTTGTCCGGCAAGGTCGAGGATATCACTCGAAAAAGAGTCCGTCGGTGTCTTGAGATGCTGTTCTACCGCAAAGAAATGATTGCGGAACACATGAGCAATGTTCGGATCTGCATATGCAAGATCGCGTGCAAGTGCGAACAGCTCAGGCAGCGTTATGCCGCGACCACCGCTTTCCGGCGCAATTCGTACGGCCCCGAAACCGCGGGCCTTCAGGGCAGCGGTTTCTTCGAAGATCGGTTGCCTGGCCACATCGCGGGCGGCAGCCCCATCCGCGAATTCGGCAAAAAGCGTGTCGAGACCCAGACGGCGGACAACCGGGCTCCAATCCGGCCCTGTGACGGCGACAGCATCGAGAGGGGTAATCTGCAGCATGGCTGTCTCTCTCAACCCCTGGATCCTGTACGCAACAGCGGTTCACTATCGCGGGGGTCTACGTATTGGTCGAGGCCCAGATGATGCCGAAGCGTTTGGCCGGAGTAATCGAGGCGGAAGCGGCCCGCCTTTTGAAGAAGCGGGATGACGTGATCGACAATGTCTTCGAGGCCACTTGTCTGGACGTCGATGTTGAGGTTGAACCCATCGGCTGCCCCAGTGTCCACCCAATGAAGAATATCGCCGGCGATCCGCTCCGGCGTACCGACGATCATCCTGTGGCCCCCGATGATATTGCTGAGCGCAGCCTGCCGCACCGTCCACCCATACTGCGACGCTTCCGACAGTATCTGCTTGCGTGGCCAGCGCGACGCTATCGGCACCCGTGATTCAGCGGCTTCGATCCTGTCATATGGCAGTCCGGCATCGAGCGGCAGATCATCTGGATCAAGCGCGAAATGTCGCGCAAGCTCTGCATGAAGGAAGTCGATATCAAGTCCAGCATCGAGTTCTGCCTTGCGCCTGTTGGCTTCTTCTTCGGTAGCGCCAACTACCGGGAAAAGTCCCGGCATAACCAGAAGCTGGTCCGCATCACGACCGTTTGCGCGGGCGAGTGCCTTTACATCGGCGTAAGACTTGCGGGCGGCTTCAATGATACGCTGGCCGGTGAAGAGTGCATCGGCATAACGCGCGCCAAAAGCTTTGCTGTCTTCCGACTGCCCGGCCTGAAAGATGACAGGACGTCCCTGAGGGCCGACAGGCGCGGAGAGCGCACCTTTTACACGGAAATGCTGACCGTCCACATCGATCGGACGCACTGCTGTTTCATCGACATAGATGTTCCTGTCATGATCGGCCACGATCGCAGAGGCTGGGAGCGAATCCCATAAACCAGTGACGATATCGGCGAATTCGGCCGCACGCCGGTAGCGCTCTTCCTGATTGAAGCCATTCTGTAAGCCATAGGCGGCGAGCGCCACGGGCGTCTGGCTGGTAATGATGTTCCAGGCCGCACGCCCTTTGCTGATATGGTCGAGCGAGGCGATCTGGCGTGCCACGACGTAGGGGTGACCAAAAATCGTCGAGGTGGTCGCCACGAGACCGATATGGCTAGTCACCTGGCTTAGCGCCGACAGGAGAGCAATCGGGTCGAGCGCCCGCCACGGGCGATGCAGCGCTTCCTCCACCAATCCCCCCGGTCCATCGGCCAGAAAGAGAGCATCGATCTTGCCGCGTTCGGCTACTTTGGCGATGCGCACGAAAGCGTCGATGTCGGTCGATAGACCGGCAGCGTCAGGAAGGGTTTTCCAGGCGGCGTCGTGGCGTCCCGACGCGAGAACGTTCACACCGAGACGAACGGGTTTGGCAGCAGACATTGCGTAAACTCCGGATAACCTCAAGAAGGAGAGAAGCGGACGCCCATAGGCGTCCGTTCTCAGGATCAGACTCGTACGATGTGGTCTGCGACGGTGACGCGCTGTGGCAGAATCGAGCGCTCCGCAAGCCAGTCCGCCGCTTTCTGGAAGTCCGTAAGGAATGCAGCATCATCTGCTTCGTAGAACTTGTTTTTACGGCCGTAGCCAACGAGATGATCCCGAACAGGATCGCTATACTGCCCCTCGCGTTGCGCGATGGTCTCCGATTCGAGAGAGTTTTCGTCGATCCATTGGCCTTCCTGATGGTAGGCATCGATGACGGCGCGCACCAGGGCAGAGTTATCTGTCGCAAAACCGCGAAGCGTCACCAGCGACGAATAGTCGATCAGGAAATCGAGATCCGTGCCCTCGAAAAAGATGTCTTTTGCATCATACTGCTCGCGAGCAATATCGACAGCAGGTGTCCACATCGACCAAGCATCGACCCGGCCCTGCCCGAAAGCCGGAGAAGCATCCGGCGGATTCAGATAGACAAACTCCACGGCCTCGCGCTTGACACCGTTCTTTTCCAGCGCGGCGACCAAGAGAAACTCGCCAAGGCCCGAACGGTTGACCGCAACCCGCTTGCCGACGAGATCAGCCACCGAGTCGATGCCGGAATCCTTCTTCACGATGATGGCCGTGCTGCGCGGGCTATAGACATTGAAATTGGTGAAGACGAGCGACGAGCCGGCAATAATCCCGGCGAGTGCCGGAGTGGTGCTGCCCCAGAAGCCAAAATCCGCGCTGCCGCCGACAACCGCCTGCAAAGAGGGTGCGTGATTGGGGAATGGCCCAACCCATTCGACCTTGATGTCCTGGGTCGCGAGAGCTTTCTCGAATTCGCCTCGTTCGCGGGCGATCAGCGG
Source organism: Foliimonas ilicis (assembly GCF_039939195.1). NCBI lineage: Bacteria > Pseudomonadati > Pseudomonadota > Alphaproteobacteria > Hyphomicrobiales > Phyllobacteriaceae > Foliimonas > Foliimonas ilicis. Next base: position 453,172 of record NZ_JBDUUH010000003.1, read on the forward strand.
CAGTCCGCCACGACCCCATCCAAGACGAACCGTATCGGTATTACGTGTGCCCTGGGCAAGAGCGCTACCCGGCCGGGAATTTGCCATGACAGCTCCACCAAGCGCGATCGCGGCACCCTGGATCAGTTTACGCCGGTTAAGCCGGAACGGGGATGGGATGGTCATTTTTCGTCTCCAGTCTCTCTAGTTTCGGATCGACTGCGTGCAAAATCTGCAAGCGGTCTGGATAGGGAATGGGCTTTGAGTCAGGCGGCGCGGTTCTGGGCCGCCACACCAAGCTCGCCCAATAGTTTCTTGCGCAGGGCCGGCGAGCTGTTTCTGCTCTTCTGTTTCACGTCGTAGGACGCAGCGATCGTGCCATCCCGCATGATGAGGATGCGGTCGGATATGGCTATCGCCTCGTCAACGTCATGGGTGACAAGCAGCACGCCAGGCCGATGAAGGCCGACAAGCTCCTTGACCAGCTCATGCATCTTAATTCTGGTCAGTGCATCGAGCGCAGCAAAGGGCTCGTCCAGAAGCAGAAGCTTGGGTTCGCGAACCAATGCCCTGGCGAGAGCGACCCGCTGCGCCTGCCCGCCGGAAAGATTGCGCGGCCAATCATTCTCGCGACCGCCAAGGCCAACTTCCTGAAGGGCGGCGCGTGCACGCGCCAAGCCTTCCTGGGTTTCCATACCGAGGGCAACATTGCGCCAAAGCGGCGCCCAGGGCAGCAGTCGATGCTCCTGAAAGACCACCGCAGGCTGCGCCGGACCGTCGATCCGACCGGCGTCGACAGTATCGAGACCTGCCAGGGCGCGAAGAAGGGTGGTCTTGCCGCAGCCGCTTTCGCCCAGCATTGCGACGAATTCTCCAATCTCGATCCGCAGATCGAGATTCTCGATCACCACCCGCTCGCCATATTGGCGACGAAGCCCGTGAACTGTGACGGCGGCAGCGCGATTGGTACTCATCGACGCGCTCCCTTTGCATAGTTCGGATGCCAGGAGAGCAGCCTGCGCTCCAATGCACGCGCAAGGCTGTCCGCCACAACACCAATCGCCGCGTAGATCAGAATGGTCAGCACGATGACGTTGGTCTGAAGAAACTCTCGTGCATCCATAGCCAGAAAGCCGATGCCCTTCGTGGTCGCGATGGTTTCGGCAACGACGAGCGCGAGCCAGGCCACCGCCAGCGCATAACGAACTCCGGTGAGAATTGATGGCATCGCGCCTGGCAAGATGATCTTTGTAATCCGCTCGCGGACACCCAAACCTGTCACTTTGGCAAGCTCCAGCAGCTTGGGATCCACCTGACGTATCCCAAGTACCGTATTGATATAAATCGGGAACATGACGCCGAGCGCTACCAGGAAAATCTTGCCTGCCTCATCAACGCCGAACCAGATGATCACGAGTGGCAAAAGCGCAAGAAAGGGGATCGCCCGGATCATCTGAATCGATCGATCAAGCACGGCTTCTGAAAGCCGCGAGAAGCCGACCAGAATACCGAGGCCAAAGCCGATGCTGCCACCGATCACGAAGCCGACGATGGCGCGCAGCAGGCTGTAACCCATATGTTCAAAGAGCGTACCATTGGCGATCAGCTTGGAGGCCGTTGCCAAGACAGTGCTCGGAGCCGGCATGATCTGCGGATTGATATAGCCGGCGCGCGAAAGCACCTCCCACACGAAGACCAATAGCGCGGGAGCCAGCCACGATATGGCGAGTAACTCCCAGTCCGACAGGGAGCCATTGCGGCCCCTTCCAGATCGCTTTTCCGATCTGGTTTTTGAGGAACCAACGTGTTCTAAAAGTTCAATTGTCATGCCTGCTATCTCTAATCGCGGCGGAAATTCCCGTCGGGGCGGTCGCCTGCCTTCCGACTGACGCCAGCCTGATATTCGATAGACTTTATAGACAAACTGATCTTTGTTCCGCCGCAAGCTGTTTTCAATTTCGCGAAGGAAAGGGAAGAAACTTGCGCTGAACCCAATGATCCGGGTACCTAAATCCAGCAGCGCCGCAGATGCGGTATCGTAGGAGTGATCATCCTACAGCCTCGATGCTGCCGTCCTGCCAATCCATTCGACCCAAACAGAAGAGCCGCATGCACATCATGGAAAGTTCATCGTTGTTGACGGCGTGGACGCTTGATGTCGCCACCAATTCATTCCACATCAGTTACCATGAGGGATGATATACGGGATCAGCATTGGATTTTCGGGTGGGCGCTACCAGCATCCCTGACCGCGCATTTGTTGATTGCGGCACTTCTGATATTCGGACTGCCGGTCCCATTTTCGCAGTCGCAGGAGGAACAGACGGTAACAGTTGATCTGGTGCCGCCGCCAAAACCACCGGAGGAGGCCAAAGTCGAACCTCCGCCACCTGCGAAAGATGCCAAGCCTGAGGAGCCGCAGGAAGCAAGTCCCGAGAAGCCCTCATCAACAGCCCAGCGCGACCCCTTACCCGCTCTGAGGCCGGTCGTCCAATTCGGCGAGAAGGACACCGGTCCCAGGGAATCTACAGATGGCAACAGTGCCGAGGACGGTTCACCTACGGCAAAGCATGATCCGGATAATCAGGACCTTGCGGAACCGCTAGCCGCGACGGCGCTCAATCCAACGAGCCAAACTTTACAGTCCGAAGCTCCAATTCCGACGCGCAGGCCAGCAGACGCAGCCGGGGTGCAACACGCCGTAAAGCTTGAGAAAGCAAAAACCTTATTCTCACGTGCCGTGACCGACAACCCGACAGCCGTAACAGCTATGCGGAACATCCCGCGCGATCAGCGCGCCAGCCAACTCTGCCTAACGGAACTGCGGCAGCAGTTGCTTAACGCGTCACCGCCTTATTTTCCGGAGCTTTTGCCGTCCGATCGACCGAAGGACGGCACTATTATTGAAATCCCCCAGGTGGCATTTCGAGCGAGCGGGCTATGGTACAATCTGAGTTATCGTTGTGAGATCGACGCCGACGCATTGAAGGTATTGTCTTTCGCATTCCATGTCGGAGGGCAGATTCCACGTAGCGACTGGAAGCGACGCGGGCTGCCCTCGCAATAGGGATAACAAAATTACTTTGTTATCATAAGCAAACATGATAATTATTATCATGTTAATGGGGATAGATCGGCCAATATAGAAGGGCGCAGTCTCCTCCCCGAACGCCAGCGGAGAAGTTGGCTACCCTTCACCTCAACCGCGGACGGCTAACGACATTGAGTTATCGGCATTCGATGACATGCTACACAGAGGGCATTCGGACGATAGCGCCGGTCAAATGGCGCGGTCTTGATGGCCTGATGAGCGTTTACTGGGATGCGGAGGGGCAATCCGGCGCCAAGGGTTACTATTTGTCACCCGATCCGCGCATTGTCTTCTTCTTCAACGACGTATCTTCCCAGATCCGCATGACCAATCGTGACGGAGGGCTGGAACAGCATTACCGCCCCATGACGCGCGCGATATATGTGCCTGCCGGGGTGCCGTTGTGGACCAATTTCACGTCCATGCATCGCTTCTCGCATCTGGATTTGCATATTCACAAGGACCGGCTGCTGAGATTTCTCTCGCCTTCGGTCGGAACATCAGTTGCGCTGGCCGCATTGCGGCGTCCGGTGGAAATCCAGGACGTCGGGACACTCGGAATTCTCGCAAATTTGCTTGTTGGAGAAGTCTCTAATCCGTCAAAACATGCCGTTTACGCCGAAAGTCTTGTGGGCAGTATCATAACCGGCCTTCTCGACATTCCCGAAGAAGGGCACGAACAAGCCAATGGCAGGCTTACTCAGGCCCAAATGAACAAACTCATCTCACGCGTCAATGCGCGCAGCGACCGCCGCCTGACCGTTGCCGAGATGGCCGAAACGGTTGGCCTGTCCGAAAGCTGGTTTGCCAATGTCTTCAAACAGACCACGGGCAAGACACCGCTGCAATGGCAGCTTGGAACACGCATCGACCTTGCGAAAAAGCTTTTGATGGAAAGCGATCTGACGCTGGTGGACGTAGCAGCCCAACTCGGATTTTCCGATCAGGCTCATTTGACGAAAGCATTCCGGCAGATTGCCGGTGAAACACCCGCCGCCTGGCGTCGCCTTCGCCAATTGCGCTAGAATTGTCCCACTCGCAAAGGATACGGGTGGGACAGTTTTCTTACCAGGTTTGACGCAGCGTTGCGTAGACCGCACGTCCGGGATTGTAGAAATCTGCGCCGAAGCCGCCATTCGCGACGTATTTCTCGTTAAACAGATTGCTCACATTGACCTCGAATGAGGTGTTTTCCTGAATTTTGTAATTAAAGGCGGCATCGAAGACGATATTGCCACTCGACCCGACCGTATTCGCATCATCAAAATAATATGAACCGATGTAACGGCCTCCAAGACCAAAGGTCATATCTCCACGGGGGCCATCCCCTTCCAGCGTGTAGTTGGCCCACAGCGAAGCCATATGCTTCGACACCATGGCAGGACTATTCCCTTCGTTCTGGCCGGCGTTTTCGATGATTTTGGGATCGAGATACGAATAGGCTGCTGTCAGGCTGATATTGTTCGTCAGCTCCGCTTTTGCTTCCAGATCAATACCCCGGACCCGGACTTTGCCAATCGTGGACGGAACCCCGGTTATCGGATCGTAAACGGTGATGTTCTTCTTGGTCAGATCGTAAATAGAGGCGCTAAATAAGGCGGGAAATGCGTCAGGCCGATACTTCACACCAACCTCGATCTGCTCGCCACGCTCAGCTTCGAGACCTACGGCTGGTGGAGCAACAGACTCGGCATAGCTCACATAGGTCGCGAACTCGTCGGTGAACTTGTAGGTCAGGCCTACGCGTTTGGTCATTTCACTGACGTCATCCTCGTCATCTATCAACACAGGCGATCCGGTCCAGTAAGAGGCTCCGTATCGCTTGGTATCGAGCCAATCGTTCCGCAATCCAACGGTCGCGATCAGTTTTTCCGAAAAGGTCAAATCTTGCTGAACGTAAACGGCATTGGTCTTCTGTTTGGTATTTACCCTTTCTCCCAGCGGAACTGATATTGGCGCCCCCGTATAGATCGGATTGGTCCAGTCGATCCCAGGCGCGCCGCCAAAATATGTAGCGTTGTCCGTCGAGCGATTATTGTACTCGACACCTACCAGGGTGCGGCTTTCAACATTCTCGAAACTAGCCTCGTATTGCAGACGCGCGTCGATGACGAAATTCTCTACCGTGTTCTCGTTACCGAAGAAGGCGCGATTGGCGATGGTCGATCCATCTGTCGGTGTACTGGCGACATAGGCATAGCCGAAATCGGTTTCAGAATTGCTGTAACGTGCATTGGCGTTAAAGCTCAGACCCGAACCGAAATCATGATCAAACATAACGCTGACCGTGTTCCTGTCCGTACCGCGATAGTTGAAGTCCGGCTCTCCGAAGAAGCGGCTTCTGTCAAAATTCATGCCGACCGGATGGCCGCCGCCGCCGGGAACGCCATTGCGGTGCAGATGATCGTAGACAATTGTCAGATTGGTCGCATCACTGGGGCGCCATGTCAGACCACCCATGAAAAATTTATCGTCGTCCCGAGAGTAATCGTATTCGGCGTCAGCGTCTTTCAACTTGCCAGTAAAGCGGTAGGACAAGGTATCGTCGCTGGTGATGTTGTCACCGAAGTCGAAACCAATCTCAGCGTGATTGTAAGAACCGCCGGTTACATACGCTTCGCCGAACCTCTCACTTTTGGGCCGCTTAGTCACAAAATTCACAGATCCGCCCGGATCCGAGACACCGAAAGTTGTGGAATTTGCGCCCTTCAGTACCTCTACGCGCTCATAGCCGTAAACTTCTTCTCTGATCCCGCCAAAAGGGCGTCCCAGTGTCAGGCCGTCACGGTAAATAGTGGCGTCAAAACCGCGAATTTTGAAGAAGTCGTATCTGTCATCCGAACCGTAGAAGTCCGCGTTGACACCAGCAGTATATTGCAGCACCTGCTCGACATTCTGCGCGCCGCGCTGCTGAATCTCCTTAGAAGTGATCACCGAAACTGAAGCTGGCGTATCTAGAATATCCGTCGCCATCTTGCTGCCGCTTGAGGTCGTCGTCGCGACGATCGACTTCGAGTCGTCATCAACACCACTACCAGCCCCAGCACCTTCAACTGTAATCGTTTCAAGCACGATACCGCCGTCAGCTTCCTGTGCGAGCAAATAGGTCGGCGTGAAGGCGACGAGCGCTGTGCAGCCCAGAAGCACCGCATTCAGATAGCGGATACGTGCCTGCCTGTTGGAGCCGCCGGTCGATTCTTTGTACATGCTCGAGTTCCAGAAGTTGATGTTGATATGCTGGCGTTCGGCGGGACAGCGTCCGAGGTTTGCTGACAGCAGAGAAAGCCTGATATCACCTTGCGCGGTGATAACTTGATCACTTTTGTCCGGTATTGTAAGTTTTCCCGGTTTTGTAGAAACCCACGGAAACTTCGTCGCTCTTTTGCAGGGTCGAGGGCATCAGCCTTGACGCCGGGGGATGAACCTGAAAGTGAAACTCCACTTTAACAGTTATGAAGGGTTCAGCCGATGCTGCGGTTCTTTCGTCTTTCCGTAATATTGGCCGCGATGTGCCTTTCAATAGCGGCCTTCGGCCGCGCATGGGCTGATGAAACCACCACCTACCCGGTCGTCATCAAGCATGCGCTGGGCACGACGACCCTCACCAAGAAGCCTAAACGCGTTGCGACTGTTGCCTGGGCAAACCATGAGGTTCCTCTGGCACTCGGCATCGTGCCTGTCGGCTTTGCAGCAGCAAATTTCGGTGATGACGATGGCGACGGGCTGTTGCCTTGGGTGGCCGAAAAACTGACCGAACTTAAAGCCGAGACGCCGGTGCTTTTCGATGAGGGCGACGGGATCGATTTCGAAGCGGTTGCCGCCACCAGTCCCGATGTGATCCTCGCATCCTATTCCGGTCTGAGCCAGGCCGACTACGACACGCTGAGCCGGATCGCTCCAGTCGTCGCCTATCCCGAATCCCCGTGGGCAACCGACTGGCGCGAGATGATCCGCTTCAACAGCGCGGGCCTTGGCATGACTGCCGAAGGTGATGCGCTGATCAAACGTATCGAGGGCGAGATCGCCGAAGTCGTCGCCGGGCATCCGCAGCTCAAGGGCAAGTCCGCGATGTTCGTTACCCATCTCGACACGACCAATCTGAGCATCGTCAATTTCTACACCGCCAATGATACGCGGGTGAAATTCTTTGCCGATCTCGGTCTGGCCTCACCCAAAAGCGTTGTGGAAGCAACGAAGCCGGGGCAATTTGCAGCGGGCGTCAGCGCTGAGCGCGTCGATGCGTTCGACGATGTCGACATCGTCGTGACCTATGGCAGCCAGCCGCTGCTTGATGCGGTGCGCGCCGATCCGCTGTTGTCCAGAATGCCTGCCGTTACCAATAATGCGATCGTCATGCTCGGTCACAATCCGCTTGGCACTGCGTCCAACCCGACGCCGCTGTCGATTTCGTGGGTTCTGAAGGACTACGCCGACCTGCTAGCCGAAGCCGCCAAAAAATCCGAATGACAGCCAGCGTCGATTCCTCCGACCGGCCCCACTTCTCCGGAAGGTCGAGCCGCACTCGGCTTCTATGGCTCGCCGCACTCGTCGCAGCACTTGCTGTTCTATGCGCGCTTTCCGTGGCGATCGGCACGCGCAACGTTGCATTCAGTGACATCATCGCGGCGCTCGGCGGTCAGGTTGAGAGCATCGGTCAGGCGGCGGTGGCCGTGCGTATTCCGCGCACACTGCTTGCCGTGCTTGCGGGAGCCGCACTTGGGCTCGCCGGAGCGATCATGCAGGGTGTGACGCGTAACCCATTGGCCGATCCGGGCATTCTGGGCGTCAATATGGGCGCATCGCTTGCCGTTGTCGTCGGGGTCGCGTGGTTCAATATCTCCTCCGCCAACGCTTACATCTTTGTCGCCATTTTCGGTGCGGGTGCGGCGGCAGTCTTTGTCTACACGATCGGCTCACTTGGCCGTGGCGGCGCGACCCCGCTTAAACTGGCGCTTGCAGGGGCTGCCACTTCGGTAGCGTTTTCCTCGCTCGTCATCGCCGTCGTGCTGCCGCGAAACGATATCGCAGGCGGCATTCGCGCATGGCAAATCGGCGGCGTGGGCGGCGCGACTTTCGACCGTATTTCCCATGTGCTGCCATTTCTCGCAGTCGGTTTCATCATCAGCCTCATGTCTGCCCGAAAGCTGAACTCCCTGGCCTTGGGTGACGAACTCGCCGCAGGTCTTGGCGAGCGCGTTGCCTTAGCACGCGCTACCGCAGCCTTTGGTGCGATGTTGCTATGCGGAGCAACCACTGCGGTTTGCGGACCTATCGGCTTTCTCGGATTGATCGTGCCGCATCTCTGCCGACTGTTGATTGGGGTCGATCATCGCTGGCTGCTGCCGTTTTCGGCACTTAGCGGCGCATGCCTGTTGCTGGCTGCCGACATCGTCGGGCGCATTATTGCGCGGCCCGCGGAGCTAGACGTCGGCATTGTCACCGCCCTCATCGGCGCGCCGTTCTTCATCTGGATTGTCAGACGCCAGCGCGTGCGTGAGTTATGACGATGCTTTCTGCCACCATCGACACCATTGTTGAAAACCGCAGCCGTCGCGCGCGCAACTACAATCTTGTGATTGCCTTCCTCGTGGCTCTTCTGGTCGCAACCTTTGCCCTGACGCTTGTGATGGGTCAATCGTTCACGCCGCCTGGAGACGTCATCCGCGTACTGCTCGGTGAAGACGTGGCGGGCGCGACCTTCACGGTCGGGCAGTTGCGCCTGCCGCGCGCTGTACTCTCGGTTCTTGCGGGACTGAGTTTCGGGCTCGGCGGGGTCGCCTTTCAGATCATGCTGCGCAATCCGCTCGCCAGCCCTGACATCATCGGCATCAGCTCAGGTGCGAGTGCGGCGGCGGTCTTTGCCATCGTCGTGCTGTCGCTGAAAGGACCGGTCGTATCGCTGTTTGCCGTTGGCGCGGGTCTGGGGGTCGCAATGCTGGTCTACGGCCTTTCGTTCAGAAATGGCGTCGCCGGAACGCGGCTTATCCTTGTCGGCATCGGCGTTTCGGCCATGCTTGAAAGCTTCATCGCCTACATATTATCGACCGCACCGGCATGGAGTCTGCAAGAGGCCATGCGCTGGCTGACCGGCAGCGTCAACGGCGCGCAGCTTGGTCAGGCGCTCCCGCTCCTACTCGCGCTGACCGCCTTCGGCGGGTTGCTGCTAAGCCGCCATCGCGACCTCGAAGGGTTGAGGTTAGGCGACGACACCGCCGCAGCCCTTGGCATCGGAGTTGCCAAGACACGCATCATCGTCATTGTCGCGGCAGTCGGCATGATTGCATGCGCCACGGCGGTAACAGGCCCAATCGCCTTTGTCGCGTTTCTGTCCGGGCCGATCGCCGCGCGTGTCGTCAGGAACAACGGACCGCTTCTGATCCCGTCCGCGCTGATCGGCGCAATGCTTGTGCTAGTGGGCGATTATTGCGGCCAGTTTCTTCTGCCAAGCCGTTATCCGGTCGGTGTCATCACCGGCGCATTGGGCGCTCCCTATCTGATCTACCTGATCGTGCGCGTAAACCGGGCCGGAGGCTCGTTATGACCACTCACACCCTTACCGCGAGCCAGCTTTCTGCGGGTTACGGAGACAACATCATTCTGGACGGGCTGGATCTTGCTGTGCCGCCCGGCAAAATCACCGTGATCGTCGGCGCCAATGCCTGCGGCAAGTCCACGCTTTTGCGCACCATGTCGCGCCTCATCTCGCCGCGTAAAGGTCATGTGCTGCTCGACGGCAAGTCGATCCACCGCACTGCGCCGCGAGAACTCGCCCGTAAACTCGGCCTGCTTCCGCAATCGCCCACAGCGCCGGAAGGCATTGCGGTTGCCGATCTCGTCAGCCGTGGCAGGCATCCACATCAGGGCATGTTTTCGAGCTGGACGCGCAAGGATGATGAAGCAGTTGCCGCAGCGCTTGAAGCGACCAAGACTGTCGAACTTGCCGAACGTCCGGTGGACGAGCTTTCCGGCGGGCAACGCCAGCGGGTCTGGATTGCGATGGCGCTGGCGCAACAGACCGACATTCTGCTGCTGGACGAGCCGACAACCTTTCTCGACATCGCTCATCAGGTGGAAGTTCTCGACCTTTTGACCGATCTCAATCACACGCGCGGAACCACGATCGTCATGGTGCTGCACGATCTCAATCTAGCAGCGCGCTATGCCGATTTCCTCGTCGCAATGTCGGAGGGACACCTGCATGTCACAGGCAAGCCAGAAGACGTTTTGACGACAGAAACCGTGCGGCAGGTCTTCGGCATTGAAAGCCGCATCATCACCGACCCGACCTCGGGCAGGCCTATCATGCTTCCGATCGGCCGGCACCAGATGGTGACAGAGCAAGCCAGCTCTACCTCGCACTCCCGTACCGCAGTCATCCAGAAGGAGACCCAATCATGAACGGCGTTCAGGAATTCAAGCTCTCCGGCACAGCGCTGCCGAAGAATGCGGGAAGCATGCTCGATGAAATCTGCGAGCATTTCCTCGAGCATTCCGAGGTGCAGCGAACCGACAATCTCGTCCTGCTGAAAAGCGAAATCGGCACCGCAGGCATTCGCATGGAGGATGAAAAACTCCTGATCGAACTCGATAGCCCAACTGAAGATGCGCTTCAGATGAGCCGAAACATCATCGCGGAGCACCTGTTCTATTTTGCCGGCGAGGACCCGTTCGAATTGACGTGGTCGGACCCCGCACCGCTCGCATTGTTGCCCAATATCATCCATATCACTGTTGTCTCGGCAGAGGATGTGACCCCTCATATGCGGCGGGTGAAATTCGCGTGCGACGATATTGCGCCATTCGCCGATGGCGACATGCATGTCCGCCTTCTCGTTCCGCCGAAGGGCAGGCCTCCGGTATGGCCGGGACTGCGCCCGGATGGCCGCGTAGCTTGGCCGGAAGGTAAGGACGAAATTCTGGTACGCGTCTACACGATCCGTGCGGTCGACATCGAGCGCCGGGAACTATGGATCGATTTCCTACAGCATCCGGCTCCCGGCGTTCACACACCCGGTGCCGATTTTGCCCGCGACGTGCAACCAGGCGAGAAAGTAGCGCTGCTTGGGCCTGGCGGCGGCGGCCTCCCGCAGTCAAAGTCCATTCTGCTCATCGGAGACGAAAGCGCCCTGCCCGCCATCGCCCGCATTGCCGCCGAAGTGCCAGCGGGTACGCGCATGCAGGCAATCATCGAGGTGCTGGATGAGGCAGAAGAACAGCCACTGCCGTCAGCAGGCTCAATCGACGTGCGCTGGCTGCATCGCAAGAACTATCCTGCTGATGCTACGAGCGTTCTCGCGGACGCGGCCGAGAATGCGATAGGCTCGATCGACGACGAAACCTACGTCTGGGTCGCCTGCGAAAAGGAAGATGTGCGCACGATCCGGGCATTTTTAAAGGGCCGCAAGCACGACAGGAAGCGTATGTACGCTGCCTGGTATTGGGAGCGGGATCAGGCCTGAATCAACGCAAGTTCCTTAGAGGGCAAGTAGCCACAATGTCGATCATCGTCTCCGAGACCGACTAATCTGCTATGAGGCAGTGTCCCTCTGATTCTTTGCGCAGGCTGCCTTGATTTCCGATCCCGCCCACATCCTGAAAGCCGTTTACGGCTACGACGCGTTTCGCGGGAGTCAAAAAGAGGTCGTCGCGCATGTGACGGCAGGCAACAATGCCTTTGTCCTGATGCCGACAGGCGGCGGCAAATCGCTATGCTATCAGATACCTGCAATGGCGCGCCCCGGCATGGGCCTCGTTGTCTCGCCATTGATTGCGTTGATGGTCGATCAGGTTGCGGCGCTGCGGCAGGCCGGGGTAAAGGCTGCTGCGCTCAATTCCGATCTTCCGGGCGAAGAGCGTAGTATCTTGTGGCGCGATATTTACGCGGGCGAGCTCGACCTTCTCTATGTTGCGCCGGAGACCCTGCTCAAGCCAGATGTGCTGGAACGCCTTCGCAAAGTTCCACTGTCGCTGATCGCCATTGACGAGGCGCATTGCCTCTCGCAATGGGGGCACGATTTTCGGCCTTCCTACCGTCAGCTCGATGCGCTGGTTACAGCATTCCCCGACACGCCGCGCATGGCATTAACGGCCACGGCAGATGCCCCGACGCGTGCCGAAATCCTGACCCATCTCCAAATCGCGGAAAGGGACGCATTCATTGCCGGCTTCGACCGTCCCAATATTCGTTACAGCATCATAGAAAAGGACAATCCGCGAGCACAGTTGAAGCGCTTCCTCGCAAATCATCAAGGCGAAAGCGGTATTGTCTACTGTCTGTCAAAACGAAAGACAGAAGAAACCGCCGAGTGGCTTTGCACGCAAGGGTATGACGCCCTCCCCTACCATGGCGGTATGGATAAAGCGGCGCGTGAAGCGAACCAGTCACGCTTCCAGCTCGACGAAGCCGTTATCATGGTGGCCACCGTCGCGTTCGGTATGGGTATAGACAAGCCGGATGTGCGCTTCGTCGCCCATATCGACCTGCCGGGCAGCATAGAGGCCTATTATCAGGAAACCGGCCGTGCTGGTCGCGACGGCCTGCCTTCGAACACGCTGATGCTTTATGGCTACGAGGACATTGCGCTGCGCAGCCGCTTCATCGAGGAATCGGACGCACCCGAACAGCGAAAGCGTATGGAGCGCCAGAAGCTCGATGCACTTCTCGGCCTTGCCGAAACGGCAGGCTGCCGCCGGAAGGTGCTGCTTTCCTATTTCGGTGATGAGTGCGAGCCATGTGGCAATTGCGACACCTGCGCCGAACCGCCAAAGCTGTTTGACGGCACGATCGCGGCCCAGAAAGCCTTGTCGTGCATCTACCGCACCGGCGAGCGTTTTGGTCAAGCCTATATTGTGAGTGTGCTCCTGGGTGTCGAGGATCAGCGAATTACCAGTTCAGGTCATGACCAGATCACGACCTACGGCATCGGCAAAGAACACGACAACCGCACCTGGCGGGCGATCCTGCGCCAGTTGATCGCGCTACGCCTGATTGAAGTCGATGCGGTTGGCCATGGGGGACTGTCTATCTCGGATGCGGGTCGCCAGTTCCTGCGTGATAAGCCTACCCTCATGCTTCGTGTACCTCCGGTCGCCCGTACAGAGCGAAGCAAGACATCCCGTAGCACGGCATCGAGCACTCTGCCCGAAACGGATCGCGCGCTGTTTCAGGCTCTGCGAGAAAAGCGTATGGAAATCGCCAAGGCTCAGAATCTGCCGCCCTATGTGATTTTCCATGACAAGACGCTGATCGAGCTCGCTGCGGCTCGCCCGGCATCACGTATTGAGATGGCGGGCGTTCCGGGTGTCGGCGAGGCCAAGCTCGACCGTTATGGGCCTGCGTTTCTGTCGGTTATCGCACAGCACGCAGGCTAATCCGTCGGCCTCGGACACAGTTCCCGGCTAGAGAGCCGCGATGGCAGGATAATCGGTATAGCCAGCCGCGCCGCCCCCATAGAGCGTTGCCTGATCGAAAGCGGCCAGCGGTGCACTCACCTTCAGCCGTTCGACAAGGTCGGGGTTGGCAATAAAGGGACGTCCAAAGGCGAACAGGTCGGCCTTGCCTTCGGCAAGCTGAGCCGTCGCAAGTTCAAGGTCGTATCCATTATTGGCAATATAGGCGTTGTTGAAGCGCTGGCGGAGCGATCCGAAATCGAACGGCGCAACATCGCGCGGTCCGCCCGTAGCACCCTCGACGACATGGATATAGACAATGCCCAAAGCGTCGAGTTGATCGACGATATAGTCGAACTGCGCCTGGGGGTCGCTGCTCGAAATGCCATTGGCTGGTGATACAGGCGAAATCCGGATGCCGGTGCGCTCAGCCCCGATCTCGTCAACCACGGCAGCCGTGACCTCAAGCATCAGACGGGCACGGTTCTCAACAGAACCACCATATGCGTCCGTGCGGACATTCGCGCCGTCCTTGGCGAACTGGTCGAGCAGATAGCCGTTGGCGCCATGAACCTCAACGCCATCGAAACCCGCCGCAATGGCGTTCGCGGCGGCTTTGCGGAAATCGTTGACGATCCCCGGCAGCTCGTCGAGCTCAAGCGCCCGCGGTTCCGACACATCGACGAAGGCGTTGTTCACGAACGTCTTGGTCTTGGCCGGGATCGCCGAGGGTGCAACAGGCGCGGCACCTTGCTCCTGCAGGTCGATATGCGAGACGCGACCGACATGCCAGAGCTGCAGGAAAATCCGGCCGCCCTTGGCATGAACGGCATCAGTGACTTTGCGCCAGCCATCGATCTGCGCCTGAGAATAGATGCCGGGCGTGTCCTGATAGCCCTGTCCCTGCTGCGAGATCTGCGTGGCTTCAGCAATCAGCAAACCAGCCGACGCACGTTGGCTGTAATACTCTACGGTAAGGTCTCCCGGAACAAAGCCCGGACCTGCGCGATTGCGCGTCAGGGGTGCCATGACAATACGATTGGACAGGATCAGTGAGCCCAAATTGTAGGATTCGAACAGCGTGGTGTTGGTCATTATAAAGCTTTCATTGATGTTGCGGTGCTCTGATTGCCAGATCACTTAGATAGGGTTCAAGACGTTGTGCGATAGCGCTCTGCTGGATGGACCTGAGCAAATCCCGGAAGCATGGTCATTCGTGCCGCCTGATAAGCATCCCACTGCCCGGCATCGTGAAGCGCAGGGATCGTCACGGGTTCCCGGCGGTCGAAGCCGACGAGAGCGGCATCGACCAATTCGCCGACTTCCATCATCGCTGGCAGCGTGTTCACATCGGCGCCTGCACGCTCCCATATCTCGGTGCGTGTTGCTGCGGGAAGCACCGCCTGCACGTAAACACCTTTCGGTGCGAGCTCGAAGCTCAACCCCTGAGACAGAAACTGGACGAACGCCTTGGTCGCCCCGTAAACCGTCTGGCTAAACTCCGGAACAAGCCCGACCACGGAACCGATATTGATGATGGCTCCCCCGCCGGATTCCACAAAACGCGGCGCGACAGCGCTCGCAAGCCGGACGACGGCGGTGGTGTTGAGCGTGACGAGACGCTCGATGTCATCGGTTGCTTGCTGCTCGAAGTTGCCTGCTAGACCAGCCCCCGCATTGTTGACGAGAATTCCAATACGGTGATCGTCGCGAAGCCGCGTCTCTACCGCAGCCAGAT
This sequence comes from Foliimonas ilicis, assembly GCF_039939195.1. Classification (NCBI taxonomy): domain Bacteria; kingdom Pseudomonadati; phylum Pseudomonadota; class Alphaproteobacteria; order Hyphomicrobiales; family Phyllobacteriaceae; genus Foliimonas; species Foliimonas ilicis. Next base: position 468,369 of record NZ_JBDUUH010000003.1, read on the forward strand.
CGCCGAGCTTGGTGAGATCCGCCTGCAAGATATCGATAGCAACGCCCGTTTCATTGCGGAGCCGCGCGGCGAGCGCTTCGAGCCGCGCCTTGTCGCGGGCGACCAGCACGAGGTCGTGGCCACGGCGGGCGAAGCGCTCGGCGTATGTGGCCCCGATGCCGGAGGAAGCTCCGGTGATGAGAACGGAAGGAGTAGCGGTCATGGGATTGCTCTCTTCTAAAATGGAACCTATATTCATGACAATCATCATGTTTAATGGCAAATATGATGGCCATCATGTAAATGTCAATGGGCCTACAGAGAATTTCGAAATGAGAGTCACGCGAAAGAAGATGGCGGAGAACCGCAGCCGGATTCTGGACGCAGCCAGCAGGCTGTTCCGCGAGAAGGGCTTCGACGCGGTCAGTGTGTCGGAAGTGATGAAAGCCGCTGGCCTTACCCATGGCGGGTTCTACGGCCATTTCAGCTCGAAGGACGATCTGGTCGCCCAGACTCTTGCGCACGCCTTTGCTGGCGATGGAGACAAAGGCGGCGATCTTCGCGCGCGCATCGAGGCGTATCTTTCGCCTCGACATCGCGACAATGCGGCCGATGGCTGCCCCACAGCAGGTCTAGTCGCCGAAATTTGCCATCAGAACCCGGAGGCACGAACGGCGATGGCAGAGGGGTTCAGATCACAGATCGAACAATTGAGCTCAGAGTTTCCGGGGATAGATGTTACGGACAGGCGCCGCGCGGCAATCGGAAGCTGGGCAGCGATGGTGGGCGCCGTGATCCTCGCCCGAGCAGTCGATGACCCCGCGCTTTCGGATGAAATTCTGGAACAGACACGCGCCTGGATCGATGCCGGGATCAGCACGGCATCTGCAACATGATCACTATTAATCGGCAGTAGCCGCAACGACTTTCCTGCATCGCAACTCCGATAATCCGGGTCTGGTAGTCTCTTCCTGCTCAGGGCGGTCTGCAGACGTGCGCAACGTCGTAAGCAGACCGCGCATGCAGCGTATCGGAGATGCAAACGCTACTTTATTGCCGCAAATCCGTGCCGCTTCGCGGCCCAAACGACAATGAGCGTCGGAACAAGAGCGGCGATCATGGCCCATGGAAACGAGGCTGCGCCAGCCATCTCCAGCAGCAACCCTCCAATGAGACTGCCGCCCGCAATAGCAAGGTTCCAGAAAGTGACGATCATGGACTGCGCGACATCCGCCGCGTTACCGGCAGTTTTTGCCGAAGCGGTCTGGAACAGGGTCGGAGCCCCACCAAACACCAGCCCCCACACGGCGATTGCCACGTAAACGATAATCGGCGAAGCGCCAAACAGCCCCAGCGCCAGGACGGCGGCCAGGAACGCGATGATACTCGCTAACACCAGCGCGCGCAGCCAGCGATCGATCAAAACCCCGGCGAGCCAGAGACCAATGATGCCGGACATGCCGAAAACAAGCAGGATCGTATCGACTCGTTGCGCCAATCCGACCGGAGTCAGGAACGGCACGATATAGGTGTAGAGAATGTTGTGGGCGAGCACGAAAGCAAAGATGACGAAGAGGATCGGGCGAATACCCGGCAGCGTGAAAACCTGCGCAATGGACAGCCGTTTCCCCGCCGGTTGCCCCGGAAAATCAGGCACTCTGGCCAGCACCCAGCCAATGAGCACGACCGCGAGCACGCTCATGGCGCCAAAGGCAAGGCGCCAGCCGATCATGCTGCCGAGGAACGTTCCTGCTGGAACGCCCAGTGAAAACGCCAGCGGCGCTCCGATCCCGGTAATGGCGATCGCGCGGCCTGCAAGGTGCGGCGGCGCCATGCGTGCGGCATAACCGGCAAGAAGCGCCCAGACCAGGCCGCCGAACACACCGGCGAAGAACCGCGCGACGAGCGTCAGCGTGTAATTATCGGACATCGCCGTCACCGTGTTGACGATAGCAAAGCCGCCAATGGCAACCAGCAGCAGCGGCCGTCGAGGCAGGCTTTGTGTGACGGTCATCAACGGAATGGCCGTCAGCAGAGAACCGAGCGCGTAGACGGCAATCAATTGACCCGTCATGCTTTCGGAGACGCCGAGACTCGCACTCATCTGAGGCAGCAGGCCCGCAGGCATCACTTCGGTCAGCAGCGTAACGAATGCAGCCATCGCGAGCGCCAGCAATCCCCCTATGGGAAGCCGTTCCGACGCCGCCGCGTTCTCTCGATTTGCCTTGTCATTATGCGTAACCGGCACTTGGATGTCTGCCGGATTGATCAGTGTCATGTGAGTAGCCTTGAGATGAGATGAAGACAGGAGAAAACCGCCATCCTTGGCAGTGCAATCCGGTCGTGGTTCCTCCACCTAGACCCTCGCGGTTGAACGACAAATAGGATATAGTGCATAACACCTATGACAAATATGTCGCGCATGGGAGTGATGAAAAAATGGACAGTCTCGGCGCGCTCGGCGCCTTCGTTCAGGCGGCCGACGCCAACGGCTTCACCGAGGCCGGACGCAAGCTCGGCGTGTCGCCGTCCGCCGTCAGCAAAGCCGTCCAGCGGCTGGAGGAGCGCTTGGGTGCAAGGTTGTTTCACCGTTCGACACGCAGCATCACTCTTACACCTGAGGGGGCGTTGTTTCTGGAGCGCTGCCGCCGGATTCTGGGCGAGGTTGAAGCCGCCGAGACGGAGTTGACGCAGACGCAGAGCACGCCGCGGGGAAAACTTAGGATCAGCCTTCCCACAATCGGCATCCTGTTCATGCCCAGGCTCGCCGAATTCAAACTGCTCTACCCCCAAATAGAAATAGAGATGGATTTCAGCGACCGGCTGGTGGATGTGATCGAAGAAGGTTTCGACGCGGTGATCCGCACTGGCGAGCAGGCCGATTCACGTCTGATGGCTCGCAAGATCGGCTTCTATCGCAAGGTAATCATCGGCTCTCCCGCCTATCTCAAGCAGGCTGGCATTCCGACCAAGCCCGAAGACCTCGTTTCCCACACCTGTCTCATCTATCGCTATCCCTCGACGGGCAAATTGGATCGATGGCCGCTGCGCCGTGACGGCGAAGGGGTGGATGTCGCCTTGCCAGCCAGCATGGTGATGAACACGCTGGAACCGCAAATCTGCCTTGCCGAGCAAGGTCTGGGACTTGCCTGTGTTCCCGACATGGCGGTCCGCAAGCAGTTGGAAGACGGATCGCTTGTCAGTGTGCTCGACGATTATATGAAAACCTGCACCACACAGCGCGTCCTGTGGCCATCCAGCCGCCACCTTTCGCCCAAGCTCCGGGCGTTCGTGGATTTCGCAGCGGACAAGCTTCTGGAGCCCATGACGTGAAGCCCTCGTCTGGCTCTACATAAGGCCGCGACATCCTCGGAGATTAACGGCGGCGTTGGCGGGGTGACACGCCGTAGGCTTTCTTGAAAGCCGTGGCAAAGGCCGATGCGTCTGTATAGCCTGCAGCGAAAGCCGCCTGCGCGATGGTGGCACCATCACGCTCAAGCGCCGCAGAAGCATTTTCAAGCCGCCGGGCGCGAATAAATTCGAACACCGTCACTCCGAAATGCTCCTTGAAGTGGCGCTGCACCGAAGACACGCTGGCACCCGTCTCACGGGCGATGCGGGCGATCGTCAGTTCCTCCGCAAGATTGCCGACGATAAACTCGCGTACGCGTTCGCTCTGCCTGAGGCTCATTAGTTGTGGGCGTTGCGCCTCTTCTTCGTGCTCCACCAAAGTAGCGCAGGCCGTGCACATGATGTCGAGCGCGCGCGAATGCCGGTAGAGGGTACGCATCTCGCCTTCCATAGATGGCGGCGGATTCATCAATTGCTCGGCCAATGACAACATATGGCGGCTGGGCGAGAAGCGAAAACTCGCCAGATGCTGAGAGAAGAAAGTCTTCAGGCTTGGTGCGCCTGAGGTCTGCATGCTCAAGAGACGTTCTATCCAGGGCAATGGCGCCGAAATCATCACCTTTCGCATCGGGACTGTGCTGTCATTGATGAAGCGAAGCTTGGCAAAGCGCGCAACGTTGAGCATCAGAACGAGCGGTTCCGCGTCATCGCCAAAGCCGGCATCGATACGAATTGAGTGATTGTCGACCACGAAGTGCTGAGCTCCCTGCAGCAGCACCATGACCTGAAACTTTGGCCAGATGTCGTGAACACCAGATTCGGGCGTACAGCTAGGCACGCCTTCCAGGCTGCCGACGAACAGATGCTGCGGAATGTCCGGATTCACCACCACATGCTGCATCATTCGCTCCTGAAAGGATCTCCATCTTGGCTTGGAAAGCCGTTGCCGTTTTCGCCAAGGTTTTTGCCGTTTTGCCCCCGTTCATCCTACTCGACAGGGCTTTCTCGAAACTCTTATACATGAGCTCATTAGTCAAGTTTTGCCGGCGCTTTTTAAGCGTCGCAATTCGTCATGGATTCATAAAAATGCTGCCTGTCCACCGCCATGCATCTCATTATCGTCTCAGCCTGAGCGCTGTTTTGATCGGGATGGTCAGTTTAATCGCCATCGATGCGGCGCACGCGCAGGATACCGGCGAGACGATGACGCTCGACGCCATTACCATCGAGGGCCGGAAAGAGCGAGGCGATGGCCCGGTCAAGGGCTATGTGGCGCGGCAGAGCAAGGCCGGAACCAAGACCGACACGCCGATCGCCAAAACGCCTCAGTCGATCGCGGTGGTCTCGAAAGAGCAAATGCAGGATCAAAACGTGCAGTCGGTCGCAGAAGCGCTCCGCTACACGCCTGGCGTTTTCGCCGATTACCGCGGCGCGTCGAACCTGCGCGACGAGTTGTTCGTGCGCGGCTTCTACTATGTGCCGCGTTATCTGGATGGTCTCTATCTCGGCGGCGACCTCTCCTATGCCAAGATGGACCCCTATCTTCTCGAGCGCGTGGAGCTGCTGTCAGGACCGTCCTCGATCCTTTACGGGCAGGCCAATCCCGGCGGCATCGTCAACATGGTCAGCAAGAAGCCGATCGACGAACCGCTGCGCGAGATCGGCCTGACGGTGGGGACCAACGGTCATCTCGGCCTGTCATTCGATTTCAGCGACAAGTTCCAGGGCAGCGACACACTATCCTACCGCCTCGTCGGATCGGGCCTCGGCAAGGAGTTGCAGGAAGACTTCACCAAGCAACGCTCATTTGCCATCGCGCCTTCTGTAACCTGGTCGCCGGATGCGCAGACCACGCTGACCGTACTGGGCGGCTACCAGAATGAGCCGAATGCGGGCTTCCGCAACTTCCTTGATGCCGCCGGAACCGTGTTTCCGATCGAAGGCTATGGCTATGTTCCGCGCGATTTCTTCGTTTCGGACCCGGATTATGAGAAATTCACCCGCGAACAGGCATGGATCGGCTACGAGTTCGAGCATGTTCTCAACGACACGTTCACCATGCGCCAGAATGCCCGCTTCCATCATCTGGATACGGAACACCACACCCTGATCTGGGGGTCTGCCAGCGCGAACCCGGCGACCGGTGCCTATACCGAAATTAGCCGCCTTGCCAGCGGCGGAACCGAAAGCTGGAACACCTTCACCATCGACAATCAGGCTGAAGCGAAGTTTGACACCGGCGCGGCCAGCCATACGCTGCTCGCCGGTCTGGACTATCGTTACATGGCGCGCGACTACAATTGGGGCCGTAGCTGGGGCGTGCCGACGATCGATCTGACCAACCCGCAATATGGCGGCTTCGACTACGGTTCGGTCGTCCTGACACCATCCGACATTCAGGAACTAACTGCCAAGCAGACCGGCATCTACCTGCAGGACCAGATCGAGATCGGCAGATTCAACCTTATGGCCGGCCTCCGGCATGACTGGGCCAGCACGGATATCGACGATCAACTGGGCAGTAACGACCAGGACTACACAGACAGCGCATTCACCTGGCGCGCAGGCGGGCTTTATTCTTTCGACAACGGCATTGCGCCCTATATGAGTTACGCCACGTCGTTCGAACCGTCGCTTTATCTCCCATCCGACAACCAGAATGCCTTTAAACCAACGACCGCAGGTCAGTTCGAGGTCGGCGTAAAATATGCGCCCGACGATATGGATCTGTTGCTGACCGCAGCCTTTTACGATCTTCGCCAAAACGATGTCGTGATGGGCGCCTGGAACGGCTCAGTCGGCAGGACGGTGTATTCGCAGATCGGCGAAATCCACAACCAGGGTGTGGAACTCTCCGCCCGCGCATCTCTCAACGAGAATTTCTCTCTGGTTGCCAGCTATGCCTACACCAAGTCGAAGATCATCGACTCTGTAACGACGGATGAAGTGGGAAAGACACCTGCCCGCATTCCCGAACATCAGGCCTCCGTCTGGGGAAAATACGAGTTCGGCAGCGGCACGCTTGAAGGGCTTACGCTCGGTGCTGGCCTGCGCTATCTCGGCAAAAGCTGGGGCAACAACACGAATACCTTCGAAGTGCCTGCTGCAACTTTGTTCGACGCCGCCATCAGCTATGATTTCGGTGCGGTAAACCCGGAGATGAAGGGGTTGAGCCTGCAGGTCAACGCCAAGAACATTGCCGACAAGACCTATGTCGCCTCATGCGCCAGCGCCTATGCCTGCTTCTACGGAGAAGGCCGGAGCCTCAGCGCCACGGTGAAGCGCACATGGTGACGGCAGCAGCGCGGGCGAGCATAGCTCTCATGCTTGGCTTTGCCTTTACGTCGCTGGCGCAGGCGGACGACGCCCGGCTAAGGATCGGTGAAATTTTTCGCGCAGCGCAGCCGCAGCAGACGACAATGCTTTCGCTTCCCGCGGAAATGGGCGACTATTTGCGCGGTCGTCTCGATGCAGGAAACGAAAAGCTGACCCTCGACCTGGTTGCGGCCGACGGCACGCATATCCGCCGCCTTGCCGACGAGGCGGGAGGCAGTGTCGAGTTTCGCATCATCATTGGCCGGACCGGGGAAAAACTGAAGGTGACATCGAAACGGCCTGATGCTGCCTTCGCATTGACACTGCTCGATCAAGTTACCCCCAAACAGCAGGTCGCTCCCCAAACGCGCCCTGTCAGCCCTACCCTGTCGAAGCTGGTCGAAGAGGTAGAAAAAGGCGGATCGGCGGAGACCTTCTGGGAGCAACAGCGCGAACAAGATACGCCGCTGATCGAAAAGCTCGATGACAAGCAGTCGCTCGTCACCTTCCTTCAGCGCGGGGCAAAGCGAAACGTTCGGCTGTTTGGTGCACCGTCGGGAGATCATGAATTGCTGGAACGGCTCGGCCAGTCCGACATCTGGTTCAAAAGCTTCGTCGTGCCCAACGACACCCGGCTGTCTTATCAGATTGCGCCGGATGTGCCGGACCTTCCGGGCAGCGAGCGCAACAGGCGCGTGGCAATTCTTGCCACCGCCCAAGCCGATCCGCTCAATCCCCAGCGCTGGCCCGAAGGTGCGCCCGATGTCTTCAATCAGGATTCCATACTGGAGCTGCCGGACGCACCGGAACAACCCGGCATCAAAGAGAAGGGAGCAGCCAAGGGCAACCTTTCGAGCTTCAGCATTGCCAGTGAACGTCTTGGCAATGAACGTGAAATCACGATTTACACCCCGCCGGGCTTCGATGCTGCTGATCCCAAAAATAGACTGCTGTTTCTGTTCGACGCACGCCAGTACATGACGAAAGTACCGACGCCGACCATTCTCGACAATCTGATCGCCGAGAACCTGATTTCACCAACGGTGGCAGTCTTTGTTTCGGAAATCGACCGCGAAGCTCGCTCGCGGGAACTGCCCGCCAACGCTGATTTTGCCGATTTCATGGCCAAGGAGCTATTGCCGGAGATCAAGGCGCGAACCGGCCTCAAGCTTGGGCCGGATCGCACAATTCTGGCCGGATCGAGCTATGGCGGGCTGGCAGCCGCCACCATCGCCCTACGCCATCCGAAGAGCTTCGGCAATGCGCTCAGCCTGTCCGGCTCGTTCTGGTGGCACCCGAAAAACACGCCAGCCAGTGAAGAGGAGTATGTCGCGGGGCTTGTGGCCGGTATGCAAACGGTTCCGGTGAGGTTTCACCTTACCGCCGGACTGTTCGAAACAGCCCATGCGAATGCAGCAGGCATTCTGGAGACGTCGCGACATCTGCGCGACGTGCTCGTCGCGCGCGGCTACCAGGTAGGCTACCGGGAATATGCAGGCGGGCACGATTACTATGTCTGGCGCGGTGCACTCGGCGACGGGCTGATTGCATTGGAGCAACCCCCGCGCTGACATAGGCACGCAGTTACCTCTGCAAAAGTCCCCGCGCAGCCAGATTGCGCATGAGGGCCGAGACGCCGAACGTCCAGGGCACCGCCTTGTTTGTCGGCTGCACCCGGTTGACCAGCGCTCCGAGCTTCGGTGTGCTGATGGTCACAATGTCACCGGCCTTGTGGGTGAAGCCGTGGCCGGGTTCGTCGCGATCCTGGATCGGCGCAAACATGGTGCCGAGGAACAGGATCAATCCGTCAGGATAGCAATGATGTTCGTTCAGCGCTTGCGCTGCGAGATCGGTGGGATCTCGACTGATCTGCGACATCGAGGAATGCCCTTCCATCAGGAATCCTTCGGGACCATCGACGCGCAGCGACAGTTCGAGATTGCGTATATCATCGAGACCAAAACTATCATCCAGCAAGCGAATGAACGGCCCGATGGCGCAGGCGCCATTATTATCCTTGGCTTTGCCCAGAAGCAGCGCCGAGCGACCCTCGACATCGCGCAGATTGACGTCATTACCCAGCGTCGCGCCAACAATGGCTCCAGCCGAAGAAATCACCAGCACGACTTCCGGCTCCGGATTGTTCCAGGTCGAGGCCGGGTGAACGCCAATATCCGCCTGCGGACCGACCGCCGACATTGGCTGGCCTTTGGTGAAAATCTCCGCATCCGGGCCGAGGCCAACCTCAAGATACTGGCTCCACGCGCCCGCCTCGATGAGTGCGGATTTCAGCTTTGCCGCTTCGGGCGAGCCGGGCTTGAGCTTGCGAATATCGTCGCCTATCAGATCGAAGATGCGCTGACGCACCCCTTCAGCCGCGGAGGCATCACCACGAATACGCTCTTCTATGACGCGCTCCAGCATTGAAACGACAAAGGTAACACCTGCCGCCTTCAAGGCTTGCAAATCGACCGGGGCGAGAAAATAGGGTTTGTTCGGGTTCTGCGTCTCTGCTTCCGAATTCTTCAAAAAATCCTCGGCCGAGCCAATGTCTTCACCCTTGGTTGCGTGCAAGGCTTCGGCTGGTTTGGGTGCTTCGCAGAGGTCACGCACAGTCGGGAACGTAGCGGTGATGTCGATGACGCGGCCGCCAAGGATGCGCACGACGGAAGGCCCATTCACATCCGGCCGGAACACACGCCCCACAAGTGCGGCGGTTTCGTCTGCAGCAAGATTAACGGTTGCCTGATCGATGGCCATCTTTGTTCCCTTCACGCTTATTGTTTTGTCGCTCGTTGAAATCGATGTCACAAAAAGCTGGCACGGAAAAGCCGATTGAGATCTGCAATCACCGGTTCGGCTGGCTCAGTTGATTTCAATCCGTCGCTGATACGCTCGGATGCGGCTGCCTGAAACACCATGTAGCCGTCATGACGCGGGCGCAGATACGAGCCTTCAAGCGTTGCCCGCGTCTTGCGGTAGAAGTCGTTCGCCGGACGGTTCACACCATCATCCTCCCAGGCCTGAGCATGGCCCGGCTGACCGCCAACCTCGGCATAGGGTCCGGTCTGGGCAGCGGCCGCGGCGATCCAGTAAGCAAAATCCAGTGCCGCCGCCGGGTTCTTCGTGTGGGAAGAAACGGCAATGCCAGTGCCGCCAAGAGTACCGCCGACTGGCCCGTTACCGCTAACGGCCGGAATGTCGGCAAAATCCAGACGGCGCGTGCGAAAACCCTCCCAGGCGTAGCTGACATAGCCATAGGTGTAGGGAACACAGGCCAGAACGTCCTGATCGGCAGCCATGGCTTCGGAAGCCTCAATGGGGTCCATGTCGAAGCAGACGGGATCGAGATGGCGAACCAGGTCGAGAAGCCGGTTATAGGTTTCGGCACCTGAGGCCGGGTCGATCAGATCGCCATTGACGGTGGAACAAGGGCGCCCGGCATTTGCGGCAAGCGTATAGAAGGTCATCAGCGCATGCGGTGAGCGCAACGGCAACAGCACGCGTCCATCGCTGGCAAGTTGTATTACTTCATCCCAATGCTTTGGCGCGGATGGCAAAAGATCGGGCCGGTAAGCCTGAACCTGTGTCGCCGCGTCGATCGGAAAAGCCCATTGCCGGCCTTGCCAGAAATAGCTTCCATATGAGGGGCCGACGCTGGCTTTTTCCAGCGCCTGTCTCTCGGTCTCGCATCCAGGAACATCCAGCGGCAGAACGCAGTTTTCAGCCGTAATCTGACCGACATGGGGGTGGTCGATCACGATCAGATCGTAGGTCTGCGCCAGCTTTTCGACGGGGAAGCTTTCGAAATCCTGCAAGGAGCGTTTGTCCCAGACGATTTCGATGCCGGTCTGCTCAAGAAACACTTGTGAGCACCGCACCATCGGATCATAGCCGCGCGGATGGCTCCACGTCATGCCTTTCAAAATCGTGGTCATTGTCAGGTTCCTGTATGTCGTCGATTGGATCGGCTGCGATCAGCGCCTGTTGAACTCTGGCTGGCGCTTTTCCTTGAAGGCCGCCCGGCCTTCCATCGCATCGGCGGTGGCAAAGCATATCGTCTGAAGGTCGCGCTCGTACTCGATGGCCTTTTCGAGTGGCATGGTGAATGCTGCACGCAGATTGAGCTTTGCCGTTTCTGCCGCGATCGGCGCGCGCGATGCGATGATCTCGGCAATCTTGCGCGCCCGTTCCATCAACGATGCCTGCGGCACAACCTCACTGACCAATCCCCATTCCTGCGCCTTGCTTGCGGAAATTGGGTCGCCGGTCATCACCATCAACGCGGCATTGGATGGACCTATGGAATGGGCGAGGAAGGCAGCCATGCCGCCCCCGCCGATCCAGCCAAGCTTGATCTCCGGTGCCGCAAACTGCGCATTGTCGGCGGCGATGCGGATATCGCAGCTCATCGCGGTTTCTAGCCCGCCGCCAAAGGCGTAACCATTGACTGCAGCGATGGTCGGCTTCAGCAATCGGCGGATTGCATCGCAATAGTCGGGCCGGTTGCGGAATTGCCAGGGCGTCTCGTAAGTGTCGAGTTCTTTGATGTCGGAACCGGCGCAGAAAGCCCGCTCCCCGGCACCGGTGACGATGACGCAGCGGACCGTATCGCTATCGTTCACGCTCTCCACCGCAGCCACGATTGCATCCGACATTTCGGGCGTGACAGCATTGAGCTTTTGCGGACGGTTGAGCGTAATGATCGCAACCGCCCCGTCGATCGAGAACAAGACATCCTGCGTCATGGTTCAAAGCTCGCCCTGTGTGACCGCGCCGGATTTGAGAAGCTGGTCTATACGGTCGGCGGCAAAGCCTGCCTCTTCGAGAACCTCGCGCGTGTGCTGTCCAGTAATCGGGGCGCCGCGATCGACCCGCGACGGGGTTTTCGAAAAGCGGATTGGGAAGCCCGGCGTTTTCACATGGCCTTCGGTTGGATGATCGTATTCGACAAAGGTGCCGTTATGTTTGATCTGAGCATCATCGACCAGATCGTTGTAGCCATAGACCGGGCCGCACCAGATATCGGCAGCACCCAGAAGTTCAAGCCACTCGGCAGAAGTCTTTGTCTTCAGCCGTTCGCGAGTGCAGGCGAATATATGGTCACGCTGAAGCCAGCTATCGGTTTCGTCGTCCATCGTCAGGAATGACGGCTCGCCGATGATCTCGCCGAATTTCTTCAGCGGCGGGAACGCAACGATGATGTAACCGTCGCTGGTAGCGAAAGCACCGTAAGGTGCGCGGATATAGACATGTGCATGCGGCTCGGCCGAACGGCTCTGCGGCTTGCCCGCCACCGTGAATACCGACAATTCCTGCATCTGGATGTTGGTGATGGCATCAAGCATGTTGACCTGGACAAGTTGGCCCTCGCCGGTGCGTTCACGGTGAAGAAGTGCTGCCAATGCACCTTCGAAAGCTGTGTAGGCAGCAACGGCGTCAACGATATACTGGCCCGAGGCGGTCGGTGCTTCGCCTTCGCGACCAGCCGACAGCATCGCACCCGACATGCCCTGCAGGATCAGATCCTGTCCCGGCCGGTCGAGATAGGGGCCGCTTTCGCCATAACCCGACATCGACACATAGACGAGGCGCGGATTGATCTTCGACAGTGTCTCGTAATCCACGCCCAGTCGTCCGGCCACGCCGGGCCGGTAGTTCTGCAGGAAGATGTCGGCGCTCTTGACGAGATCGAGAAGTACCGCCTTGCCTTCGGCCGACTTCAGGTCGATGGCAAGCGAGCGCTTGTTGCGATTGAGCGACAGGAACGAGACGTTGATGCGGTTGCCGCGTGCGCCACCCGCCGAGACATGGCGTTGCCACTCGCCTGTCACTGGCTCGATCTTGACGACATCGGCACCGAGGTCGCCCAGTCGCTGCGCCGCGAACGGACCGGCCATGGCGATGGAGCAGTCGAGCACGCGATAGCCGGATAGAATGCCGGAACTCTTGGTCACTTTTTCAGTCCTTGATTGATGAAATTAATAGAAGACGCCCGGCAGCCACATCACGATGGGCGACCAGTAAGTGATGACCAGCAACATGATGCCGAGCGGGATGTAGAAAGGCAGAATCGCCTTCACCATTTCCGAGAAGCGGATGTCGGCAATGTGCTGACAGATGAACAGGATCACCCCCATCGGCGGCGTGATCGCACCGATCAACAGGTTGACGATCATGATTACGCCGAGATGGATCGGGTCGATGTCAAAGGCTGCTGCCAGAGGAAGCAGGGCCGGTGTCGCGATGAGCAGAACTGCGGTGGTTTCGATGAAGAGACCGAAGATCAGCAGCGCAATGTTGACGATCAGCAGGAAGACAACCCAGTTGGCACCGATGCTCTCGAAGAAGGCAAGCAGTCCCGACGCGTAGTTGCCCACAGAGATGATCCAGCCGAAGGGCACAGCGGCGGCGATGATAAGCGTCAGGATACCGGATGTGACCGCGCTCTGGCGGATATGCAGCATCAGTGAGGACATTGTGAGGTCCTTGGTGATGAAGCCCAGCACCACCGCGTAAATGACCGTCAGGGCGCCGAGTTCGGTCGGTGTGGCAAAGCCGAGCAGCATGCCCGCAGTCAGGAAGATGGGAGCAACGAGTGCGGGCAGCGCCCGCCAGAAGGAGATTGCGATCAGCGGAATGCTGGCACGCGGCTCGGTCGGTGCTTTCACGCGGCCGGTAGCCGCCAGCACCCAAACGAGGATCATCAAGGACAGGCCCATGGTGAGGCCTGGAATGATACCGGCGAGGAACAGCTTGGTCAGCGAAACCTGAGCCGTAACCGCATAGACCACCATGATGACGCTCGGCGGAATGACCGGGCCGATGATGGCGGATGCAGCAGTACACGCCGCCGCGAACGGAGCACTGTAGCCATGCTCCTTCATATGCTTGATTTCGATGGTGCCGAGACCGGCAGCATCAGCCTGAGCAACGCCCGACATTCCTGCAAAGACCATGGAGCCGAAAATGTTGACCTGAGCGAGACCACCCCTGATGTGGCCGACCAGAGCCACCGCAAAGGCATAGATGCGCTCGGCAATGCCTGCCCCATTCAGAATGTTGCCTGCCAGAACGAACAGCGGAATCGCGATCAGCGGAAAGCTGTCCAGACCGGATGCCATGCGCTGAACCACGATCTGGATCGGCAGGGGCGAAAAGAGATCGATATAGGCCAGCGACGACAGGAAAAGCGCGATGGCAACCGGCACTTCGAGTGCCAGCAGGACAATGAAGCCTGCAAAAAGGATCAAAATCGGCACGGGATCAGCTCACTGTTGCAGGAATGACCTGCTCTTCCACGGAGAAGGGCGCGACAAGAGGCGTAAAGTCCTTGAGTATTGCCAGCCGGTGCAACCGGACGAGGCTCGAAAAGGTCGTTACGCAGGCGAAATAAAAGAGCGGCACGGAGTAGAACCACGCCCGCGGAACATCGATCGGCAGAGAAATGGTGGAGCTGCGCCCTTCGATCGCGATGACGCTCGGCGTGATCCACGCCAGATACCCACAGCCGGCGATCATAAAAACCTGGCTGATCATCAGGATGCGGCGAAGGCCTGCCTCGCCAAAGCTGTGGCTGATAAGTTCGACCTTGATCAGCTTGCCTTGCTTGGCGCCATAGGCCGCACCGACGAAGGTGACCCAGATAAAGGCGTAGACGCCGGCTTCTTCAACCCAGGTGATAGGGCGGCCAAAAGCGTAACGCGTAAAGGTCTGCAAGGCGATCGAGCCGACGATGAAGATCATCAATACAGCCAGCGTATGCAGTTCTATACGGGCGAGCAGCCGCACAATGCCCGCAAGGGTGCGGTCAATTTTGATCGAAAGCATGGATTCTTCCTTCGTGCCGGCGACAAGCGCACCGGGAAATGACTGTGATCGGCAGAATGCCGACCACAGCCAGAGACTTATTTCAGAGCCTGAATTTCAGCCCAGAGGCCCTTCGGCCAGAAGCCGTCCGCCTCGAGCTTTTCAACCGCCACCTCGGAGCGTTCGCGCAGCGGAGTAACGTCGATCTCGGCCACGACTGCGCCATCATCGGCCATCTTCTGGAGGGTTGCTGCCTGTTCAGCTGTCACCGTTTCCGTCTGCCACTTCACCGCATCCTGAGCGGCCTTCGTCAGCAGCTCCTGAATTTCGGGTGTCTGAGCCTGGAACCAGGCATCGTTGACGGCGATATGCGCAATAATGCGGACGTGATCGGTACGGGTTACGCTTTTGGCGGCCTCATGGAATTTTGCGCCATAGATCGAAGAGATGCCGCCTTCAGCGCCTTCAACGACACCGGTGGAGAGTGCAAGAAAAGTTTCACCCCAGGCGACGCGAGCAGGCGATGTTCCCAGCGTTTCCCAAAGAGTCAGGTAGGAGC
This sequence comes from Foliimonas ilicis, assembly GCF_039939195.1. Lineage (NCBI taxonomy): Bacteria > Pseudomonadati > Pseudomonadota > Alphaproteobacteria > Hyphomicrobiales > Phyllobacteriaceae > Foliimonas > Foliimonas ilicis. Next base: position 483,382 of record NZ_JBDUUH010000003.1, read on the forward strand.
GGATTTCGGGAACGCGCATCTTGAGGCCGGCAAGGTCATCGACACCCTTGATCGGGCGGCTCGAGACCATCACGCGAACCTGCCCGGGTCCGGCTGCGAGAACGCGAACGCCCTGCTCGCCACGCAGCTTTTCTACCGCGCGCTCATAGGTCGGGCTGTTGATGAAGGCCTGCACATGGTCATTGTCGCGGAACAAAAAGCCCCAGCTGACGATGTTCATTTCCGGTACCCAGCCGGAATAGAAGCTGAAATCGTCGCCATAGAACTGAACCGCGCCGCTCATCACCTGTTCGATGACCTGAACGTCATTGCCGAGCTGCTCACCGCGGATGAATTCGAGCTTGATCTTGCCCGCACCGCGTTCGTTGACGAGATCAACGAAGTGCTGGTTCTGACGATCGTAAACGCCTTCCAGCGGATCTGCGCCGCCAAAGACAGCCGAAACCTGTGCATGTGCACCGCCCAGCGCCACCATCATCGCGGTCGCCGCAATCATACTTTTCAAGACAATTCGCATGTTTTCCTCCCGTTAAAACGATATGCGGCTTCACCGCAAAATCTCCCCCGCCCCGAAGACAACTAGACGCTGGCCCTCGGGAATTTCTCAACAACCCTTATGTGATCGCTAACAAGAACGGTTTCCCCTCGCTGATTGATCACCTCACAGCGCTCGGTAACGCGACCATATTCAGGCTTTTTGGGGTCATCTGCCTTTTCCATGACGGTGACGCGCGTCTGGATCGTATCGCCGATGAAGACGGGGCGCACGAATCGCAACCGGTCATGGCCATAGCTGAAAGACGCCGGATTAACGACTGAAGCGGCGAGGCCTATGCCAATGGCAAAAACCATCGTTCCATGCGCAATACGTTGCCCGAAAGGGGTTCTAGCCGCAAATTCGGCATCGACATGATGGGGAAAGAAATCGCCCGTATGCCCGGCATGAACCACGATATCCGTCTCGGTAATCGTCCGCGTCGGCGAAAGCCGTACGGAACCGACATTGAATGCCTCAAAGTAAATTGCAGCCGACATCCCCGCCCCTCCCTTCTCAGCAGCGCAATATAATCACACCGCCGAGAGACTTGCCAAACACCTATCCCAAGCGCGCAAGCAGCATTGCAAAACCAGAATTTCAGATTTCCTCCCGAAACTCCATGACAATTTGTTAGCGCTATCAGAAACGGGTGTCAACAGCCCTTTTTGAGCTTTTCCTGCCTCTTCAGGCGCTGCCGCGCCTGATCAGTTTCAGCGGAACAACCGTACTCTTCGGGCCAGTTTCAACGCCGTCGAGCCGGCGCAATACGGCATTGGCGGCAAGAGCGCCGATTTCGTCGAACGGTACAGCAACGGTTGTCAGGGATGGCACGACGGCATCGGCAAAATCGTAATTGCCAAAGCCGCAGATCGCCAATTGCTCCGGAATTCGTATGCCGCGGCGATTGCATTCCAGGAGGGCTGAGATTGCCAAAGTGTCGGCGCTAAAGAAAATCGCCTGCGTTAGCGGATCGATGCCAAGAACCTGATCAAGACCGCGCACGCCGTCGCCTGCTGGCATAGGCAAGGTAAGCTCAATCCGGGCAACTGGAGCAAGACCATCTTCGGCCAATCGTGAGGTCAAACCTTCGAAGCGCGCATTGGAGCGGAAGTCCTGATCGGAGCGCCCGCCGACATAAGCGATCCTCGTCAGGCCGCGGCTGCGGAAGAGGTCCGCAACAGTACGGCCAGCTTCGAAGTTGCTGAAACCTATGGAAATATCCATGGCGGGGTTGTCGCCATCGAAGGTTTCGACCACCGGTACTCCGCTCTGCGCCAGCAAATGCCGGGTCAAGTCGCTGTGCTGGGTTCCGGTCAGAATGAAGCCATCGGGGCGTCGTTCGAGAAACGACTGCACCAGACGCTCCTCGCGCTGCTCGGAATAATCGCTGTGACCGATAACGACGGAGAAGGAGCGCTCTTCGAGCACCCGCACGACGTGATGAACTTCTTGCGCATAGACCGTTGCCGAAAGGCTGGGGATGATGACAGCCACGATGTGACTGACGCTGGATGCCAGAAGTCGCGCAGCGCTGTTCGGGATGTAATTTAGATCGCGTATAGCCTGCTCGACCACGACGCGGGTCGGCTCCGCAACAAGTTCGGGTCTGCTGATCACACGCGAAACTGTTTGCGTAGATGTCCCCGCCAGCCGTGCGACGTCTTCCATCTTGACGCTACCATTGGTGATGCGCCGGCTACGGGGTTTCTTCGTCAAGGCTTCCGTCATCCATATTTCCTGACCACTGGAGCGATCCAGTTACATTCCCAATTAGCGCATTCAAAACTACAAGGAAATGAACCCACTGGCGTTTCATAAGATTGCAAATTGCCAGCTCCAGATGATGTCGGGTTTAAGAAGGGCGAGCCACCTTACTTTCACCCAGGTCCAGAACTCGTTGATTTAGCCAGCCGATGACGGTTCGGCAGCAGCGGTAGATGCAACGATCATCTCCCGCAACCAGCGCAGTGCAGGGTCGCTTTGACGTCTCTTATGAGAAATCTGGCTGAAGGGAATGGCGGGAAGCGAGAGCGGCAGCGGAAGAACGGCCAGTCGTTTATCCTGCGATGAAGATTTCAGGCTGGTCCGGGCCACGGTCAAAACCAGATCAGTTCCCGCAATAATCTTTGACGCCACGCTCCAATGCGGGATGATAAGCGCTACACGCCGGGCATATCCCGCCGCATGGATTGCTTCATCGATTTCAGTTGATGCCTCGCCATGGACAGCCACGAGCGCATGGGGGCGGGCTAAATAATTTTCCAGGTCGATCGACTGAGCGGATGGGGGCAGCGTAGAGCGATCGACCAGACAGGCAAAATCATCATCGAGCAAAAGCTCCGAAAGGATCTGCTCGGGCAGTGCCGGAAACACACCCAGTCCGAGATCGATGTCTCCATCCATGATTCCCGCGATCATCCCCTCGCGGCTGCTTTGGGTGACGGCCAGATCGATATCTGGAGCAGAGCGCCGCAGTTCGCGCATCAGGCTTGGCAGGACGATCTCCGCGCCATAGTCGGACATTGCCAACCTGAATGTGTGCCGGGTGCGCCTTGGCTCAAAACTATCAGGCCCAAGTACAGTGCGGATTTGGGCGAGCGCTTCAGCCAGTGGCTTGGACAGCTCCATGGCCCGAATGGTCGGTACCAACCCACCGCCTTGCCGGGTAAACAGCGGGTCATCGAGCAGAGCCCGCAGCCGTGCGAGCGCGTGACTGACGGCCGGTTGGCTCATGTTCAGACGTAGCGCCGTGCGTGACACATGGCGCTCAACCAGCAATGCGTTGAGAACGACCAGCAGATTGAGGTCGATTCCGCGAAGATTATTCATATCATGCATAATAAATGAGGAAATATGAATTTCAAATGGTAGATCTGGATAAATAGGTAGGAGACCTATTCGTTTGCGAAAGGTCTTCCAATGCAATCTGTCACGTTTCTTGCTGCGCTGATGGCCGGGGCGCTGGTGCCCTTGCAGGCCGGCGCCAATGCCGCCCTCGGCCGTACGCTGGGGCATCCACTCTGGGCGACACTGATATCGCTCGCGGTAAGCGCGATTTGCGTCGTGCCGGTCATGCTGGCTCTGCGGGTTTCAGGCCCGTCCTTCGCCAGTCTGGCAGACCAGCCCAAATGGATATGGATCGGCGGGGTCGTGGGCGTGATCTACATCACTGCAGCGCTGATGCTGGCGCCGAAACTGGGCGCTGCCGGCTTCATGACTGCCGTCATCGCTGGCCAGATACTGGCGTCACTGGCCATCGACTATTTTGGCCTGGTCGGGTTCGAGGCCAAACAGCTGACCGCACCCCGCCTCATCGGAGCCGCTGTCGTCGTTGCGGGCGTCCTTGTCATGCAAGGGCCAAGCCTGTGGCGGTTGACCCAATCCGGCACGTGAATTTCAAAGAAAGGAAAAACGACATGAATGATCAAATACTAGAAACCGAATACACGCTTGGCGAAAACGCGGTGCCTGTCCAGGTCCGGATCGCTCGGCCTACGGACAAGCTCAGCGAGGTGATTGCCTTCTATCGGGATGGGCTAGGCTTGCCCGAACTCGCCCGCTTCCAGGCGCATGCAGACTATGACGGCGTTATGCTTGGACTGCCCGGGAAGGCCGTGCATCTTGAATTCACCCAGCATGAGGCAGGCAGCCCTTGCCCTGCCCCCAGTCTCGACAATCTCATCGTCCTCTATGTGACGGATGTCGCGACATATGACCAGCTGAACGAGCGTATGCACCGGATGGGACATGCGTCGGTCGAACCGGAGAACCCGTACTGGCTAGTCACCTGGAACCAAAGTAAGCCTCATTTGGTTGAGCTTCTGTCACGAGAGCAGGAGTTTGATCGATGGTTGGCAGGCAGGCGGACCTCGTCGTTCTGAGCGACGCGGATAGAAACTTCCTTGA